>JALSLM010000182.1 GCA_026988295.1 Thiotrichaceae bacterium | reverse complement strand
GGTGCAAACTACAGCATCTGTTTAAATGAATAAATATACTAAAATAAAATGGGTGATACTATGTCAGAGCCATTAGAAAGCTGGAAAGACATACCTATCTTAATAGTTGCTGGAGTAATATTTCTAGCGCGGTAGGTTGGGCTGACGTTAGGAAGCCCAACAAAAGATACACTATGATATTGTTGGGCTTCGTACCTCAGCCCAACCTACCGTGCTGGCGTTGAAGCCAATGCATCAGTAAATTTATTTAACCTTATTAGTGGCGGAGCAACATATGCAATTGAAGCAGATTTATACTCTGGTGATTTTGGTATTGCCCATGATTTTAGTGAATTGTCATTTATAGCTGATCTATCGTTTGGTGGCAATTTTAGTATTTGTCTAAACTCATAACTAGAATAACTAAAGAACAAGGAAAAACCATGTCTACAGGATTAAATGGCATAAAAGACCTTCCCTACTTTTTACTGGGAAGTGCTTTATTACTTGGAACAATGCTACTCATTAATAAAGGCTGTGCACATCTTGCAGGCTCATATGAAAGGCAAGAGCGACAGGTAAAACAGCTAGAAGCTTTAGGAATACCAGAAAAGACTGTGCTTATTAAGAAATTTAAGAGCACACCCAGTTATTCAAGAGTTTGGATCACATATTCATACAAAACCACTTTGCCTAAACAGCGCGTGTATGAATATTACAAAAAGCAGGCATCAACTAATCAGTGGGTATGTGACGAGAACTGTGACACTGAAATTTATAACGGGAAAGGTTACGTTCTTTGGCATAAGAAAGATCATACTCTAAGTCTGGATTATTACACTAGTACTGACATCAATGATCCCAACTTTTCAATTGAAATAGGGTGGGGGAGATAGCTATACCAAAGGGGTCGCCCATTAGCCACCGGATAAATAGAAAAATAAAAAGGACAGCAAATAAAAAGGACAGCCATAATTTGAAATTTTGGGGACATGATACTTAATCAAGTAATATAGGACAACCAAACGCGTGTTAGTAAAAACCAACCTTTTGTCAGTCTCGTAAGCTATTGAAATATAGTTAATATACGACAGGTTACAATTATCTCTTGGTTAAACAATAAGATAGATTATGTAGAGTTCTTCTCTTTCCTAATCTCTGATTCAGAGTTTAGTGAAGAAGCTTTGCTTCGCATAGCATAAAGCGCTTGGGAACGAGGAAATTATTACCCATCCCCCCTCTTTTTGATATTTTTTACATTTCAAAAGCAAAAAGTAATAAAAAAACACAAAAAAAAGTAATATTTCTCTAGCTTCATGGCTCAGTTTTTATTATCCTACGCGCTTCCCGAATTTAAGCAGTATCACAAGGGAAAACGGAGAGGTGACTGAGTGGCCGAAAGTACCGGTTTTGAAAACCGGCGACGGGTTAAACCGTCCCAGGGTTCGAATCCCTGCCTCTCCGCCATATTTAAATATCAGGGTATAAAAAAATACCCTGATACCCTTCTAAATCAACATTCACAGCAAATATTAAATACCAAATAATCAATATGAATATGCTGGTATCAACTTATAAAGCTGGTAAATTAGCTGGTATTTCTAACTAGAAAAATGGCATACCAGCAATGAGCAGTTATAAAACTTACAAACTGTCTGACCCCGAATGTAGAACAGCCAAGCCCAAGGAAAAACTGTATAAGCTCCGCGATGGTGGCGCGCTATCGCTTGATATTATGCCGTCAGGCACTAAAACATGGCGTTACTCATACCGAATTCATGGCAAACAAAAGACATTCACTATCGGACAATATCCAGATACCAGCTTATCTGAGGCACGTACCAGCAGAGATAAAGCAAGAAAGCTGGTAAGCGAAGGAGTAGACCCTTCCCAACAAAAACAAATTATTAAACGACAGATAGTTGAAGATTCTTTTCAAGGCATTGCAGAAACATGGTTAGCACAAATGAAACCTAACTGGTCAGAGACGCATCACACTAGGTTAGTCAGTTATCTTTCACGCGATGCCTTCCCCATGATCGGAAACAGGAACATTGCTGAAATAGGAGCACCTGAAATTATCCCTATCATAATGCAGGTAGCAAATAGGGGAGCGGTAGATTCTGCAAAGCGAATAAAAGGAATGATTCAGCAGGTTTTTGATTATGCACTGGTGCATGGTAAGTGCTCAAGGAATCCTGCCAAAGATATAAACCTATCAATGTTGTTACCCAAAACAATAAAACGCCACTTTGCGGCTATTACTAACCCTGCAAAATTGGGAGAACTTCTATTCGCCATTGATGCCTATCAAGGTTCAGTCATTGTTAGGCAAGCATTAAAAATTATTCCTATGGTGATGGTTCGCCCGTCTGAGTTAAGCAGTGCCGAATGGTCAGAAATAGATATTGATAGCCAAACTTGGACAATTCCTGCCAAACGTAGAAAGCTACTCAAGCACATAAAAGACGCAAACCGACCCCAAGACGCGCACATAGTCCCTTTATGTGATCAAGCCATAACAGAATTAAAATTGATTCATCAATACACGGGTAAAGGTAAATATATTTTTCCATCAGCACGGGGAAATTCCCGACCTATGAGCAATAACGCACTAAGAACAGCGTTAAGAAATATGGGTTTTGATAATGAAACAATCACACCGCATGGCTTTAGAGGCGTGGCTAGTACCTTCTTAAATGAGCAGGGATTCAGAACCAAAGTCATAGAGGCACAGTTATCCCACAAGCTTAAATCAGATGTCGAAGCAAGCTACAACCACGCTCAATACATTGATGAACGACGCGATATGTTAAAGCAGTGGGGCAACTATCTGGAAACTTTGAAACAAGGCGCGGATGTAATAGCAATTAAAAGGCGTAAAGCCTAAAGAGTTTCATTAGAACTAGGGTAGCTCCCGAAAGGCTGGAAACCTTCACCAGCAGTTCTAATGAACTTCATTTGAAGGATGAACTGGAAGGGCTTATGAGTTATAAAAAAACATCACCTGAAATTATTGATGAATTAGTGGAATTATTTTTAGATGTTCCTGCTACTGAAATTGAAGTTAGTATTCCCACTGGACGATATAAAGAAGGAATTGCTCCGCCTATTTCTGAGGAAAGAGCAAAAGAAGAATACGCGGAAATTAGAAAGCGTTTTGATAAACTTTTATCATTAACAAAAGACTTTGATAATGGAAAGGATAATTACTGGGTTTTATGGTTATTTGAAAAGTTAGAAGAAAAGGCATTATTGCAAATTAGGGAATTTAGTGGACTTGCTCAAACTACCGACCCCGAAAGAGTCAAAGAACAATGCAGTTATTTACCTGACACAGTTGTTGAAAACAAAAAACTGAGCTTAAAGTATGAAGGAAGTATTCAGCGGAGCAAGGCAGGGAAAGGAAACAAAAATCAAGAAGCTTTTTCTATTGTAGAAGAATGGTACAACAAATTCCTGAAAAATAAGAAATTATATAAAAATAAAACAGCTTTTGTTGAGGCAATGATAAATGAAACTGGGTTATCTAGGTCATCAATTTATAAGTATTTAAGAGAGATCAAAAAAAAAAGTAGTCCGAGAACGCGTTCGTCCACTGACTTACTTAAAAATGTGTAGATAATTAGAGACCTCTTAAATAATAGGAGGTCAAAGATGACCAATTATAAAAAGCTTACACTAAAAGATGCGGCACAAGTTTTATCAAAAGTACCTTGTTCTATTACACGACTACCAAAGTTAGACCCAACATTCCCACCTTTGGAAAAAGTTGGACGTTCGGTATTTATAGACCAAGATAAATTCTATGAGTGGCTATCAGCTAAAGCAGGGGAAACTATCACTCCCGCTGATAAGCTAATGACAAGTAAGCATCTGGAAGAATACTATTCCAAAAGCCATACTTGGATATGGTTACATATAAAAGCTGGCAACCTACCCAAACCATTCAAAATCAACCGAAGCAATTATTGGATAGAGCGTGTGATTCTGAATGACGTTGAGGAGGTGGCTTGATATGAAAGATGATATTACAAACATAAAAAAGTCGTTAGGGGGGGACTCCCATAACGACATAATAAATAACAGTAAAGACGAGTGTAGCATAGACAAACCTATTAAAGTCAAAAATATTGCTTTGAATACTCTTGTTAATTCATTAAAACCAACATCAAAGCAGGGGCGTAGGACTGTCTTTTACTTGGGACATAATCCCGACAGCAAAACAGGTGATGTAATCCATTATGCAGGGGTAAATATCAGCCATGTTAGTCGAAAATGCAACAAGTTCCTTAGACCTCAAGGTTATGAAATACGGTGTAGAAAACCACCAAAACCGATACTAAATAGATTTGGTGATGTATCAGAACAACATTTATGGGGGATTTATAAAATAGGGGGTGACAAATGAGTGTTACAGCCTATTGTATAGCGGATAAGAGCATTCCTGTTAAAGCTTCCCCACTAGCAAAACACACCAAGGTTACTACAAGGATAAAAGAACCCAGAACCCAAGAACAAATTGAAGAATTACTATTTTATGATTGGCGTGAATGCCTCTATTTTTTTAAGGATAGGGAAAAGTACCACCAAGAATCAGCAAGATGGTATTTTAAACATTCTCAGGAAATGGAAATAAAAGCTGAAAGGCATATATTCAAAGCAAAACAAGCGCATGAAAACTATTCACATTATTTAGATTTGTTGGCTATGGGTACGCTAAAACAACTCAAACGTGGAGGTGTTAGTCATGCAGGATAACTTAATCCTTTTTGAAGATTATGACCCTGATTATGACACACTTGCAGAATATGAGGCGATGCAAAAAATACCTAATGATAAAACCGTCAAAGCGATGGAAGATGCAAGGAAAGAAAATTCAGATATTGAAAAAGAGCTTCGATCATTAGCTGAATTAACACCAATTGAATATGATCATGTAAGAGCTAAAAAAGCTAAAGAGCTAAAAGTAAGAACCAAGACGCTTGATAGTGAAGTCGAGAAGCTAAGACCTAAGCCAGAAGTAGAAGGTACACCCGATGAACTTGTAAATGGTATAGAGCCTTGCGGATACTCAGTTAATGGAAACCAGCTTGCAAGCACAATCAGAAACTCATTGAATAAGCACTTAGTGCTTCCAAAGGGTGCTGATACAGCTATCACTTTATGGATAATGGCATCCTATCAGATAGATTCGTTCCGTATATTCCCCAAACTTTGTCTAAGTTCACCTGAAAAACGATGCGGAAAAACAACAACATTGGAGGTCATACAGGCATTTAGTAATCGTTCTTTATTATCTGCCAATTTATCGGCTAGCGTGATGTTCAGGGCTATTGAAGTATGGAAGCCTACTTTATTAATTGATGAAGCTGATTCATTCCTTGATGGTAAAGAAGAACTACGCGGAATTATAAATAGTGGTCATACAAAATCAGGTGCATACGTGCTTAGGTCCGAAAAGGTAGATGATGAGTGGACACCTGTTAAATTTTCGACATGGTGTCCTATGGTTATCGCTATGATAAAAAAACCACCAAGCACAATTATTGATAGATCGGTAATGATTGAGCTACAACGCAAAAAGATTGATGAGATAACCGAACGTATCCCACTTGATTTTATTGATGATAATAAGAAAATCAGATCAGAGCTAATGCAATGGGCTACCGATACAAGAATCACAAACGCATTTCCCGATATGCCACAACTAAGCAGTGACAGAGCGATGGATAACTGGAGTCCATTAATTGCCGTTGCTGATACTATTGGTTGGAATGAGGCATCTAGGCAAGCAATGATAATTCTTAATCTTGAAAGTGAAGATGATATTGCAATAGAAACAAAGCTACTTGCAGATATTCAAGAGGTATTCGCTAACAAGGATAGAATGTTCAGCAGTGACCTTGTTCAAGCTCTTATATCCGATGAGGACAATATTTGGTGTGAATGGAAACACGGCAAGCCCATGACAGCAAACAGTCTTAGTCGATTATTGAAACCTTATAAAATCAATCCTAAAAATATGCGGATAGGATTAACTGTAAAAAAAGGCTATGCGCTGTCACAGTTCAAAGATACGTTTAAGCGTTACCTTTCTAATAACCCTGATTCAAAACGCTACACCGCTACAATAGCTACAGATAAGGCTTTACAGCATAACCAAAACGTAACAAACAATAATCATGTAGCGGTTAGCAATTCCCTGAAACCCACGCTACATAAGGGGTGTAGCGGTGTAGCGGATGAAATGCCAGTATCAGAGGGTAATTGTGAGGTATTACTTTGAATACAGCTAGACAAATCATAAATGAGATTATTCAAGAAGGTGCAAAGTTTACCTTGAATGGTGGTGAGGTTGGACTAACAAAGATGGTTAGTGATGATCTACTTGCTCGCGCACGAAAACACAAAGCAGAAATAAAAAAGATTATTGAAACCGTCAAACGTGAGCAAACTAAAACATCTAAAGTCTGGAATCTAGTTATTAAGTCGTGTGATGGTAAGTCTATAAGCAGAATAACCATGATTGACCCAAGCAGATTAAATGACCTTGAATGTAAAGAACATTTGATTAAGCAGTTTGGTAAAAATCGAATTATTGAATTTAAGGAGCGCATATTATCAAAAAGTATTTGACAGAAAGTAGTAAAGGGGGGTAAATTATGCGCGTCAATACAAAAAAAGTATTGATCAGAATTGACGTTCTGGAAACTCTTAGAGATGCACAATAGCCGCATCTAATGCGGCTTTTTTGTGCCTGTAGTACATGGCATAATGCCATTATGACAGGCTTGTGTGGGAGAGCCTTCGGGTTCGCGGTTTCTCTAAGTGCCGTAACGTCAATCCTGCACGGTCTGTCACCCTTCTATTGACGTGGAAGATGGCAGTCTCTTAATTTTTTACTTAGAGGAGACTATATGTCTATACAACATCAAGGCAATTCTACGCCTACTGGGTGCGCTTCACGCATTCAAAAACCTACCCTTAGAAATATCTCATCATGTCAGCATTACGCGCATGAATTAATCAAATACAGTTCACGACCTAATCACACATTGGCGCATATCTGGACGCGCTTTCTCACTGAATCATTCTTACAACCTGCTAAAAAACGCGGGGGTGTAGCATGATTATCAAAATTGACCTATCCGCTATTATTGGCGAAAAAGATCAGCGCAAAGCTTACCAAGCACTGAAAGATCAAATAGAACCTGCTTTTTTAACTGAGCTTTTAGAATATGCCAATAATAATAAAAGGCTTGCCTCCAAAATAGCTGGTATCCAAGTTGCCACAATAAACAAAAAGCTTAAACGTCATGGGCTTTTTATTGCTCGTAAAGTAGTTAGACTTGGGAGTAAGTCATGAGCACAGAAGACTTCAACACAGGTGTATATTTCGGCAAAGATAAACAACCAATCTATGATTTGTCATTAATAACGCTACAAAAAAATTCTAATACGTTATCAAACCTAATTTATGGTTATGTTCTAGCTATTCGGTCAGGTCGTGACACTAAGGAAATAGCACTGGGTATTGATACCCTACTGGATGAAGTTAGGGAACAGTTTAATGATATTTCTGAAAAAATTGGAGATGTTGAGTAATGGGCTATCCTGATAAAGACTTACTGGATGATCTTAAGCTAGACCCTCAATCCAGAAAACATGCTGAAAAAACTTTTTCAACAATTCCCGCGTCCTATCATAGTGATATTTCAGCCGTCTATGAGCAAAAACTTAATGAATCCTCTTTGCGTGATGCAAATCTCTATTTTTTAAATCTTCAAGATCAGGTTGCGCCTGAATTTAATTTAAGTGATGAAGCTTTAGAGCGTAAAGCGGATAGATTAGCACGTGAATGCAAAACAGTATTACGAAGTGATGGCTTAGAAGTAGCTCTTTTATTTGTTACTGAAAGAGGAATTGATGAACCAACGGCAAGCACTGAAACAGGTTTAGAAAACCGTTTAGGCTGTGAAATCTGGTGGAAGCGTCAACTTTTTAAAAAGCAGGATAGAGAGCAAGAATTATTTGCATTAAAAGCAGGTATTGTGGGTAAGTTCCAGATTTATTGTAGCAATGCCAGTCATAAGCGTATACAGGCAAGGCAGGAACGCTCACGGCAGATTATGGCGCAAAAAGAAGCCATTTATGGGGAGGGAACAGAAGATGAACAAGTCATTAATATGCTTGAGCTTCTGGATGGTTCACTGGCTAATCCAAAAAACCGCTTTGCTGAAATATACACCCGTGCAAAAGGCTTTGAAACTTATGGTGATGAAAACGGGCATTCTTGCCAGTTAATCACAATTACCTGTCCCTCACGGATGCACCCCTCTTCTGATAAATACGATGGAACGACACCAAGGGAAGCACAGCAATATATTAGGGACTTATGGAATAGAGCAAATGCCAGTTTTAAAGATAATAAAATTTATCCTTATGGTTTTAGAGTTGCAGAATCCCATAAGGATGGCTGTCCACATTGGCATATATGGCTATACGTGCCAGATGATCAGCAAGCCACACTAAACAGTATTTTAGAAGATCATGCTTTACGGGTTGATGGTGACGAAGCAGGAGCGGAGAAATACAGAATTGACTTTGAAGCTATCGACCTAAGCAAGGGTTCTGCTAGTAGCTATCTATTCAAATATATTTCAAAAAATTTAGCGGGTTTTGGTGTTGGTGAAGATTATGAAGCCGATGGACAAGACGCAAAAGATACCGCGCCTCGTGTCCGTTCATGGGCTTCTATTTGGGGTATTCGACAAATTCAGCAAGTAGGTGGTTCTAGTGTTGGCGTGTGGCGTGAATTAAGACGCTGTAAGGATGAACTAACAGGGCTATTAGAAGAGGCGCGTATTTGTGCTCATGCTGGAGACTGGAACGGCTATTTTAAGCTACAAGGTGGACACAAAGTATCTATGAGAAAACAACCAATAAAAACGCTAAAAAAGATTAATGCTGACGCTGAAACAGGCGAAATAGAGTTGAATTATTACGGTGAACCCATTGAACGAATCAAAGGTTTACTTTGTGATGGTGGTCAACAAGTCATAACTAGAACAAAAGAATGGGTAATTAGAGATATAAATTCGGGTGAAAAAATTATATTTGAATCAGTACCAAACTTTGATTTATTGGAAGTCAATCCAGAAAATACTATTGATTATCCGTTCTTTTATGATGACCCTGATTTGAATCTCCCTAATCCTTTTTTAAGAATTGGTGGTGAATCTTGGACAATTAGTAGTAACTCAAGAGAATAGAAAATAAGAGGTGCAAAATTTGAAATTAACAGAAGGAAAACAGAACAGAAAAAGCAAAATTAAACATTACAAAATCAGAATTCAATGGCTAGTTGATGAACAAGGTTGCATCGTAACGCCTGATGAGTGGATACCGTGGTAAACCATGAAGATTTTGAATAGAGCATTACAACATAATTAATAAACGCCCTGCCCTCTGGTACGCGCCAAAGGGCAGAACTTCAATAAAATCAACTAAAAGCAAAGGAGTTGAAATCATGCAAAGCAATCATAACAATTTTCTACACAGTACACCAAGTCAGTTACGCACAAAACTTTATACAGGAATTTTTATTGTAAATCTTATCCTTGTGGTGTCATTCGCGGGTTCAATCATGTACTGGTACGCCCTGTCTATCATG
>JALSLM010000181.1 GCA_026988295.1 Thiotrichaceae bacterium | reverse complement strand
TGTTGACTCATGCGAGAAACAGTAGCCCATGGGGTTAATCTGGGCAGAGGTGGTGTTTGAGTAGAACCAGGCTTGAGCAAGATTTTAATTGCTTCTGCTCTGGTCTTACCTTCGAGGGCTTTTAATCCTCCCCACTCTGCACCTAGTGCAGTGCGGGTTACAAGATGCCGCGCATCAGAGAAACTTAGCCTTCCCATTATATTTTCCTATCTAATTAGACTTCAATATTGGTTAATATCATTTAGAGGCTGTCTCAGACAGACTCCTAAAGCTGAGGGTTTAATAATTATCCAAAAAACTTAACGCACCATTTTTGCTGTGTAGTTAAAAATCCCAAGAGATGCATGGTTATTCTAGGAAGCTGCCTGAGAATAGGAGTCGTAGCGAGGGAAAGCTGATTTGAGCTAGATTTTTCACCAATTTGAGGGGAATAGTTGTTCTATTCACCGAAAATTGGGGGGAAATATAGCCAAATTCAGCTTTTCCGCAGTAGACTCTCTATTCTCAGACAGCCTCCTAGGAGGCTGTCTGAGAACTCGAACTGAAACGAAAATACCAAAAATATTATAAGGTGAGCTTATCAAAAGAGGCGAATAGTCGTTCTATTTAACGAATTTGATAAGCTCAGATTATGATGTTTGTGGGATTTGCAGTCGATTCTTAGTTCTCGGACAGCCTCCTAGGCAATGATTGAGATTATTTATTTGTTAAAAGGGACTAGTGAGGTTTCGGGGTTATTGAATTATCAGTCCTTACTATGAGTTTTTTTTATTATTTATTATTATTGGTGAAGTATACGCCTGAGTTGCTTAAGTCATTCTAAACAAGATAAAGCACCTAAAATATCAGACGAGCGGTAGGTTTGTGTCAAGTTAGTATACCCAAGCTAAGAATGGAATCAAGTATGAAGGTTGATTTAGATCAAAATGAAATTAATAAGCTAGAAGAAGTGCTTGATAATTTTAAAGAAGATTGGGAGCAAAAACAAAATGAGCGAGCAATTAAATGGCGAGTTTATTTTCTATTAAGTTTTTTAGTATGTGTGTTATTTTCGATCAATCTACCATCATTTTGGTGGTTGAATATTGTAGTAATAGGTTACTTCGCGGGATCATTATTTACTATGCTTAGACAAAGGGTTAAAACCAATCAGCAAATAATTGAGTATCAAAAACAGCTAAGATTAATCCAATTGCTAAGGAAATTCGAAGCTTCCCCCTATTCTAGAGGGGAGTAAACCCACCCCCCCCCTTTTTTTTACATTTTTTCTTAAGGAAAACCTGATCAAGTCGATTAGAATTTAGCGCAGAAAAAACTGTCGCTATTTTTGACGAAGCTAAGATTAATTGGCCTTGATCAAGGTTTTCTTAATCGCTTCACCCATATCGGTGAGTGCTCTGACGACTTCAACACCAGCGGATTCTAGTGCGGCTATTTTTTGTTCTGCCGTGCCTTTGCCACCTGCGATGATTGCACCTGCATGTCCCATACGTTTTCCAGCGGGGGCGGTTACTCCTGCGATATAAGCAACGACAGGCTTTTTTACATTTGCTTTTATGTATTCAGCAGCATCTTCTTCGGCACTGCCACCGATCTCACCCACCATAATTATTCCTTCGGTTTGTGGGTCTTCATTAAAGAGTTTGAGGCAATCCACAAAGTTCATGCCTTGAATAGGGTCGCCACCTATGCCAATACAGCTTGATTGCCCAAGCCCTGCCAATGTTGTTTGATGTACTGCTTCATAGGTGAGAGTGCCAGAGCGCGAAATAATGCCGATTTTACCGACTTGATGTATTGAGCCAGGCATAATGCCAATTTTGCATTCACCAGGGGTGATAATACCAGGGCAGTTAGGGCCAATTAAATATGTGTCAGGGTAGTTAGCCATTAGGCTAGCTTTTACTCTGAGCATATCAAGCACAGGTATGCCTTCGGTAATACAGGCAATGACTTTTATACCAGCACTGGCAGCTTCTAAAATAGCATCAGCTGCAAATGGAGGGGGTACAAAAATCATGCTGGCATCAGCACCTGTTTCATTTACCGCATCATGCACAGTATTGAATACAGGGCGATCAAGATGTGTTTGCCCTCCTTTTCCTGGTGTTACGCCACCGACTAGCTGAGTGCCATATTGGATGGCTTGTTCAGCATGAAATGTGCCTTGTTGCCCAGTAAAACCTTGTACGATAACTTTGGTGTTTTTATTTATAAGTACACTCATGACTTTTCTCCTTCTGCGGCTGAAACAATCTTGTCGGCGGCATCTACGAGTGTCTCAGCAGAAATAATATTCATACCACTATTGGCTAATAATTTGCGCCCTTCTTTTGCATTTGTGCCTTCTAAGCGCACCACCACGGGGATGCTAATATTAACGTCATTTGCGGCTTGAATAATGCCTTCTGCAATAAGATCACAGCGCACAATTCCACCAAAAATATTCACCAGAATGCCTTTAACAGCGGGATCAGAAAGAATAATCTTGAAAGCTTCAGCTACACGTTCTGCCGTGACTCCACCACCGACATCAAGAAAATTAGCAGGCTCTCCTCCATGCAACTTTATTAAGTCCATTGTTGCCATAGCAAGCCCAGCGCCATTGACCATACAGCCTATATCACCATCTAGATGAATATAGTTAAGCTCAAACTCGGCAGCTTTAGATTCTCGTTCATCTTCTTGTGTAATATCGCGCATGGCAAAAATGTCTTTATGCCGATAGAGTGCGTTATCATCAAAGTTAATTTTGGCATCCAGAGCCATTAAATTACCTTCGGCTGTGACCACTAATGGATTGATTTCCATTAAGGATGCGTCTTTTTCAATAAAGAGTTTTATTAGAGAGTCAAGCAGTGCCGTAAATTGTCGGATCTGCACCCCTTCAAGCCCCAATGAAAAAGCCAAATTACGAGCTATATAAGCTTGAAAACCAGCAATTGGATCAATGATTTCTGTGAGTATTTTCTCAGGTGTATCAGCAGCAACCTCCTCAATATTCATGCCACCTTCGGTTGATGCCATAATGGTTATACGACGGCTGGCACGATCTACCAATAAGCTAAGATACAACTCATTGGCAATATCAGTGAGGGACTCAATCAATAAGGTATTTATGGGCATACCTTTATCATCTGTTTGATGAGTAACTAGTGATTTCCCCAACATATCTTGGGCGGCTTGTTTGGCTTCAATCAGACTCTTAGTGATTTTTACACCACCCGCTTTACCGCGTCCACCGGCATGAACCTGTGCTTTAACTGCCCAGCCTTCACCTCCCAGTGTTTTTGTTGCGACCTCTAATTCTTCGAGTGATTGAATGGCGACTCCTTGAGGAACAGAAATTCCATAATCAGCAAAGAGCTGTTTAGACTGATATTCATGAAGATTCATATTGCTTTACTCTACGTTTCGATGTTTTGTTGTTTCAACATTGCTCGGAAGGATGAAAGATGAATATAGCTGAACTATTTAAATAGTGCAGAGATAAATATGGCATTTCTAAAATTAATCACAACAGATATTACAAGCTATTGATTCATCATTGTTTCATCTCTTAAAACTGTACAAAACCCATCCCCCCCTGTTTTTATACTTTTTTATGAATAGCAAAGGGTTATAATCACAGTCTTAAACAATTCTTGAGATTATTATCCTATGGGACGTATTTTTATTTATCTCGTTCTGCTTGCAGTCAGCTTCTATGTTGTAAAATTAATTAAAACACGACTGGATGAACCACTTAAAAAATTAAAAAAAGATGCTAGTGTCGATGACAGCGATGATACCAATAATATGGTGAGGTGCTTGCATTGTGGTTTGCATATTCCAGAAAAAGAAGCAATAAAACAAGGGGATAAGGTATTTTGCAGTCTGGAGCATGCGAGACGGGAGCTATAGGGGAGAAAGATTATTCAATCACCTCTAAACTAGTTATAGGGGCCGATCTCTGGAGTCCGTTGCAGCTTTATAGTATCTACCGTCTGATTCTGGCAGGTATTATTCTTGGCTTAGCGATGACAGACTACACTCAATCGGCACTTGGGCCATTTGAAGCACATCTGTTTTCAACCTCTAGTAATATTTATCTCGTGTTTGCTGTGCTTTGTGTGCTAACAACACATTTTCGCAAGCCCAGCTTTAGCGCACAACTGTTTATCCATGCCACCATTGATATAATTTTTTTATTATCAATGGTTTACGCTAATAGCGGCTTAAATTCAGGCTTGGGCATCTTATTGCTACTTCCTGTTATTTTGCCAAGTATTCTACAGCCAGGACAAGCCTCGCTACTGCTTTCAGCAACAACCGTTATTGCTCTCCTCGGTATTGAAGTAAGCTTGCAGGTGAAGGGACATAATGACACTTTTGAAATGTTTCATATTGGTGTTTTATCATTATTTATAATGATTATTTCATGGCTAGCAGGTAGCTGGTTTGAACGCGCCTCAAGGACGGCTGAATTAGCTAAGCGACGTGGCATTGATTTAGCTAATTTATCACAGCTAAACCAATCCATTCTTGATCAATTACAGACAGGTATTATCGTATTAGATCAGAGGGCGCGCATTAAACATTTGAATCCAACCGCTTGGGATATGATGGGTCGCCCTGATGATTGGCGTGACCAGACATTGGGTGAATTTGCCCCCGAATTAAATGCTCATCTTAAATTCTGGTTGAAAAATGTTTCACCAAAAGTGGTTAGCTATGACATCAAACATTGGAGAACCACTGAATTTACCATGCGTCTTTCGCAGCTAGGCATAAAAAATCAAGGCGTTGTTTTGATGTATTTGGATGATACGCGAATCCAAAGAGAGAAACAGCAAGATGTAAAAATGGCATCACTTGGGCAGCTTACCGCCAATATCGCCCATGAGATCCGCAATCCGCTCGGTGCTATTAGTCATGCCGCCCAGTTGCTTTCTGAATCTACCTCATTGGATAAAGCCGATGAGCGTATGATTCAGATTATTCAGTCAAATTCTAAGCGTATGAATGGCACTATTGAGAGCGTCTTAAACCTCTCTCGTAAAAGTAATCCAAATCGTGAAAATATTGGTTTAAAGCTTTGGTTAAATGAATTTATAAAAGATTTTGTTGTGCAATCATCGCTCAATAAAAAGCAAATTAGCTTATTTTTGGATGTGCCCAACGCTCAGGTTCAGTTTGATCCCACACATCTTCATCAGGTAATGTGGAATTTATGCCGTAATGCAGAAAAATATGCCAAAGATAATGTTGCCAAGCTACATATAGATATACAAGGAAATCATCCACGCCACACCCGCGATATTATGTTGAATATTATTGATAACGGCAAGGGCGTGCCAGATAGAAATATTGAACGCTTGTTTGAGCCATTTTTTACCACCAGCACCAGCGGTGATAAGGGCACAGGCTTAGGTCTATTTATGGCGCGTGAACTTTGTTTGAGCAATGGTGCAACATTAGAATATGTAAAACTTCCTGCTGGTGGAAGCTGCTTTCGTATTGTGTTTTCACAATCGACTTTAGATAAATAATAATAATAATCAGAGTAATACGAAAAATGAGACAACAACGTGTTTTAGTTATTGATGATGAGCCAGATATTTGTGAATTACTGGAGCTAACATTGTTGCGCATGGGGCTTGAAACAGCAACTGCGGGAACGGTAAAAGATGCTTTGCTACAAATCCAGAATTTTCATCCTGACCTGTGTCTTACTGATATGAAACTGCCTGATGGCACGGGCTTTGATATTGTGCGTTATATTCAGCGTGAAAACCCTGAACTGCCAGTGGCAGTGATTACCGCATTTGGCAGTATGGAAGCAGCAGTTGAAGCATTAAAAGCAGGTGCGTATGATTTTGTCTCAAAACCTGTTGATTTAAAAAAGCTGCGTGATCTGGTGCAAACAGCGTTAAAACTCTCTGAAAATAATGAGGCACTAGCACCTGTTGCCAAAGCAACTACACAAGAATCTAGCCCTATTATTGGCGAATCAGCCGCCATTAAGCAATTAAAAAACACTATTGCCAAATTAGCTCGTAGCCAAGCACCTGTATTTATTCATGGTGAATCAGGCACAGGTAAAGAGCTGGTTGCCAAGCAAATTCACTCACAAGGGCCACATGCCACTGGTGCATTTATCCCTGTAAACTGCGGAGCAATCCCTGAAACACTGATGGAAAGTGAGTTTTTTGGTCATAAGAAAGGCAGTTTTACGGGTGCAATTGAGGATAAAATCGGGCTTTTTGAAGCCGCCAATCATGGTACATTATTTTTAGACGAAGTTGCCGACTTACCTTTAAGTATGCAGGTAAAACTGCTTCGAGCCATTCAAGAGAAAGCAGTAAAAGCAGTAGGTGGTGTAGCAGAAGTCGCCATTGATACTCGCATATTAAGTGCCACACATAAAAATCTTGAGCTAGAAGTTGAAAAAGGTAATTTTAGACAAGATTTATATTACCGACTCAATGTTATCAAGCTGGATGTTCCCTCATTAAAGGCACGTGGGGATGATATTTTATTATTGGCAGAACACTTTTTGCAGATAATATCTAAGCGCTGGAAACTCCCAAAAGCTACATTATCACAACAATCTATTAATGCTTTGTTGAATTATCCATTTCCTGGCAATGTACGAGAACTTGAAAATATTTTAGAACGTGCCTGCACATTGGCAGATGGCGATAGTATTGAACCAGATGATTTACAACTGCCGCGCGAAACAAGGGTTATCCACACACCAAATTCTTTATTAAAAGATGAAGAAAAATTCGCACAAACCGCACAGCAAAATAGCAACTACACTAGCTTTGCACAAACACCACAAACAGAAAAAGAAGAAATATTAGAGGCGTTAGGTCAAACGCGCTGGAATAGAACCGCCGCTGCCAAGAAATTAGGTATGACATTTAGACAGCTACGTTATCGAATTAAGAAATATCAGTTAGATGAGGTTAGTTAAGGAAACCCTGATCAAGTCCAATTATTTTTAGCTTGCCAAATCTGCCGATATTTTCCACGAAGATCGGCGCAATAGAATAACTATTACGCCTCACTTCGTGAAAAATAACGACAGATTTTTCTGCGCTAAATTCTAATCGACTTAATCAGGTTTTCCTTAAGGAAAACCTGATCAAGTCCAATTATCCCTTATACCCATCCCCCCCTTTTTTTACATATTTTTAAAAATATGTAAAAAAAGGGGGGGATGGGTATGTACAGGTATGACCTACTCAATTACCGTTTTCGATAGTATTCCCACGTTCTACGTGAGAACTTATCTATAGACGCGCTGCGACTCGACATAAAGTATCTATCATTTCTAAGTATGGCGTGGATTGCCTGTAAACTTACCCGCTTGAATTACCGCAATATGAATAACCGCCGCAATCATTAAATAGAGCATGGTAGTTTTCATAAACATTGGTAAATAGGTTGCTAGACGGGTTGCAAACTCACTCACGTTAACATCGGCAAAACGCCCTGAGAAAAAGTAAAATCCACCACTTGAAATCATGTCACACACCGTAATACCGACAACTGCAGCAGCAATAAAATAAAGTAATCCACGTAGATTCTCGCTGTAGTTTTTTGCAAACCAACGACCTGCAAACCATAATGATGCATAGGCAGGAATCAAGAACGGGTATGAAATCGTAAAGCAATAACTTTGTCCGCCTTTTGATTCAATCACAATCAAATCAACGGCAAAGGCAACTAGCCAGAAAAGTGGAAAGGCAATAGCTTTACGGATATAAAACCCTAATAAAAAGAAAACTGCCCATGAAGCATCTTGAATGTGATGAATCATGTGCGTTCTAGTGATGATCATAGTAATCAATAATAGACCTGTAATTGCCCACAATTGGTTTTTAGTTAATGTATTCATAATAAATCCTTGTTTTTATGCACTAAAATAGCTTACTTGGGTGCATATTTGATTGTCAACATACCATTGATGCCATCTTGATTATAACCTTTATTGGTTTCATACTTTTTATCCAATAGATTAGCGACTTTCATGCCGACACGCCAGCTTTTGCCAATGGCATATTCAGTGCGTAAATCAACTGTTGCGAACCCTGCAAGGCTTTTAGTGTTATCAACTGTGGTAAAACGAGCTGATTCTGCATGAATGGTAGTACCTAAATTAAAGCGACCAAATTGACGATTAATATCAAGATTAAGGGTTTGCTTTGGGCGATAACGTAGATACTTGCCTTTATTGTCTCCCTGATCATTTTTAGCACTTAACAAAGCTAAACTGGTATTAATATTCCAATTTTTCAGAACTGTTTTATGGCTTGCTTCTATGCCTTTAATAAGAGCTTTATCGGTGTTCGATGGTGTCCATTTGCCATCTGCTCTAGGTGCCCAAGCAATTAAATTATCCACTTTATTTTGAAATAGATTAACTTCCCAGCTTCCTGTTTTAAGCGTGCCTTGTATGCCAAATTCCAGATTTTTACTGGATTCAGGTTTGATATTCGGATTGCCCAGTGAATATTGTCCTTCAGGATAATACAAGTCATTAAAAGTAGGGGCTTTAAATGCAGTACCGTAAGATGTACTCACACGAATCCCATTATTGAGTCGATAACCCACAGCAAAGCTACCCGTTGTTTTATTGCCGAATTGCTGATTATCATCATGACGTGCAGAGACTTCAATATCCATTTGATTATTAAAGCTGTTTTGATAGGAGGCAAAAACACCCGTGTTTTTACGTGAATTTTTAGAATAGGCAGTGCTAGTATCAATCTTATCTTTTTGCCAATCAACACCACCAATGAGTGCCCCTGCTTGCCCTAGCTTGGTATCAAATTGTAAGGTGGCACTATTGCGTTTGGTATTAAAGGTGCTAACAAAACCACCGCTACTGCTGTCAGATTCATCTTTTGATTGACCCAGTTGCAACATGATTTTGGTTTTTGTGCCAAGTGGTGCTTTTAGCTTACCACTAATTACTTGACGCTTGTAATCGGCAAAATCATTGCCACTGCCATCAAACTCATTTCTACCTTTGACTTGCTGTAGGTGAATGCTAGGTGCAATGCCATTAGCAAAATTATGTCCAAAATTCAAAGAAACATGCTCACGACGATAACCATCTTTATCAGTTTCAGTATCAGACTTTCCAAATTTTAAATAGCGTGAATCAAAGCCATCAGTTTTTTGAGAGCCAGCATTAAGGTTATACCAACCCATGCCAGTACCCGCTTTAACGCCTCCAGAAAGACCTACTACAAATTTTCTAAGTTGATTGCTACCTGCGCTTACACTGATTTGAGGATGAAACCCCATTTTACCTTTTTGGGTAAAAATTTGAATCACACCACCAATGGCTTCAGAGCCATAAAGTGCAGAGCGTGGACCGCGCACCACTTCAATGCGCTTAATATTTTCAAGTGGAATATCCTGAAAAGCAACCGAGCCTAAAGTGGCAGAACCGACCTTTATACCATCAACCAGCACTAACACATGACTTGATTTAGTGCCACGCAGATGAATCGAGGTGGCTTTGCCATCTCCACCACTGTTTTGAAAGGTTAGTCCTGGCACTTGCCTAAGTACTTCAGTAATATTTGTTGCCTGTGATTTCTCAATCGCTTGTTTGCTGATAACTGTTGTGGCAACCAAGGCTTGGGGGCTATTTTGCAAACGACGATTTGCGGTAATGGATAGCTCAAGGCTACCATCATTGCCTAGTTTTACATCATCAGCAGCTAGGGTAAGTTGAATTGGGGAAGAAA
>JALSLM010000180.1 GCA_026988295.1 Thiotrichaceae bacterium | reverse complement strand
CTTTAGCGAAAAACTGTACCTCATCAATGCTTACTCCGCCCGAAAAAGCCGTTGTTAAATGGGTTTATGATGGTGATACACTCTTATTACGGGATAAACGCAAAATACGTGTTATCGGTATTGATACACCTGAAGTGAGACACTATCAGCAAAAAGCGCAAGCTTATGGCGCAAAAGCGAAGGAAGCACTTAGGGAATTACTTAAACGCTTTCATTATCAAGTTTTGCTACGTTATGGCTCTGAAAGAAAAGACCGCTATTCAAGGGTGCTTGCCCATGTTTATTTGCCCGATGGCACGAATATCTCTAACTGGCTACTCGAACGCGGTTTTGCCAAAACAATGGCATTTCCACCCAATATCAAACTTGCCAAATGCTATAAAAAGTCAGAAGAAATGGCTCAAAAGCAATCGCTAAAACTCTGGCATTATAAGAATAATCAGATAAAAACGATAGCATCACTCTCACAGCGAGCAACGGGATATATTCGCCTAAAAGCGATGATAAAAAAAATTAAGCACCATAAAAAATCATGGGTCGCTATTTTGAAGGGAAATGATAAAAGCCCCATCCGCATAAAAATCAAAAAAAAATATTTTAAATATTTTAAAAGTATTAAACTTAATAAGCTTGTGAATAAAATGATTGTTGTTACAGGTATGCTAAAAAATCGTTCTGGAAAGCGCACCATTTATGTCAGCTATCCAACACAATTCACCATTCTTCCTCGTGGGAGTAAAATAAAAGCTACAGGAAAAGCCACTGTTCAATGGAGTTCGAAAAAATGAATTTTACAAAAAGTTTTAATTATTTTGTCAGTATTACCTTTGTTATTATAGTCACGTCGGTATTGACTGCTTGCTCAACCAATCCCGTGTCTGGCAAAAAAGATTTTTCTTTGATTTCAAAAGATCAAGAGTTAGCAATGGGCGCGCAGGCAGATAAAGCAGTATTAAAACAATCGAAACGCCTTAATAATCCTCGTTTGCAAGCTTATGTTAATAATATCGGCCAATTACTGGCAAGCAAAAGTCATCGAAATAACATTCCATACAAATTCACAGTTCTTGAAGATCCGAGTGTTAATGCCTTTGCTCTGCCAGGGGGGTATATTTATATCACGACAGGCTTAATGGCTTATTTAAACTCCGAGGGTGAATTAGCAGGAGTGTTGGGGCATGAAATTGGGCATGTTACCGCCCGACATGGCGCACAGCAGCAAAGCGTAGGTTTAGTCAGTGCTATATTGCTTGAAGTACTCTCTAAAAAAGCAGGGGCAAGCACGACTAAATCACTGGGGCAATTAAGTACTGCACTTATTCGTGGCTATGGTCGTGAGCATGAGCTTCAAGCAGATAAACTTGGTGCTGAGTATTTGGCACGGGTGGGTTATTCTCCTAGTAATATGCTTGATGTTATTAGTGTTCTTAAAGCACAGGAAGAATTTAGTAAATATCAGGCGCGTCGTGAAGGTCGTCAGCCACCATCTTATCATGGTGTTTTCTCAACCCATCCAAGTAATGACCAGCGATTACAAACGGTTATAAATGCGGCTAAAAAAATTAGATCAGCAGGTACGCGCAGTGCTAATCATAATGGTTATCTAAGGCAAATCAATGGCCTCAAATACCGAATTGATAAGAATCGCACAGGTCGCATTGCAATTGGTCAAGCATCAACGGCTGGTTTGACCTATGCTCAATTAGCTCGTCGAAGTTTAGTTAATGAGCAAAGATTGCGTCTTCTGAATGGACAGTTTCCAAATGGTGAGCCTGTTACGGGAAGACTTGTTAAGATTATAGAATAATAGAGAAAGTAATATGTCTACAGATAAAATGTCAAAAGAAACACTAAAAGCAGAAGCATTGGCCTATCACCAACACCCAAAACCAGGGAAAATTGCCATTGAGATTACTAAATCAACCGAAACACAAAAGGATCTTTCGCTTGCATATACGCCAGGTGTTGCGGTTCCAGTTTTAGAGATTGAAAAAGACCCTGAAAATGCTTATAAATATACCTCAAAAGGTAATTTAGTTGCCGTAATAACAGATGGTACTGCCGTATTAGGATTGGGCAATGTCGGCTCTCTTGCTGGCAAACCAGTGATGGAAGGCAAGGGAGTATTATTTAAGCGTTTTGCTGATGTCGATGTATTTGATATTGAAGTCAATGCAGATTCACCCGAAGACTTTATTAAAACTGTAGAGAATATTGCGCCAACCTTTGGTGGTATTAATCTTGAAGATATTGCCGCACCACATTGTTTTGAGATTGAGCGTATCTTAGAAGAAAAACTTGATATTCCTGTATTTCATGATGACCAACATGGCACTGCAATTATTATTGCGGCAGGTTTATTAAATGCGCTGGATTTAAAAGGTAAAAAACTAGAAGATGCCAAAATTGTTTGTTTAGGCGCAGGTGCGGCGGGTATTGCTTCTATGCAAGTGCTAACCTCATTGGGAGCGAGTAAACAAAACCTATTTATGCTAGATCGTGGCGGTGTTATTCATACTGGACGTGATGATTTAAATAAATATAAACAAGAATGGGCAGTCGATACAGATCGTCGCACTTTATTGGATGCTTGTACCGATGCCGATGTTTTTATTGGCTTATCTGGTCCTAATTTGATGAGTGTTGAGGCTTTGAAAGTGATGGCAGATAATCCCATCGTATTTGCTTTATCCAATCCTGATCCTGAAATTGACCCTGCATTAGCGCGTGAAGCTCGCCCCGATATTATTATGGCAACAGGTCGCAGTGATTACCCAAATCAGGTAAATAATGTACTCGGTTTTCCCTTTATTTTCCGTGGTGCATTAGATGTACGCGCAACTCATATCAATACTGAAATGAAAATGGCTGCAGTAAAAGCATTAGCCGCCATTGCAAAAGAGCCAGTACCAGATGAAGTATTAAAAGCCTATAACAAAGATTCAATGGAGTTTGGCCCTGAATATATTATCCCAACCCCGTTAGATCCACGTTTGCCAGAAAGAATCCCCGCCGCTATTTCACAGGCAGCGATTGATTCAGGGGTAGCTAGAATCAAGCCTTAATAAAAATATGTAAAAATAGGGGGGGATGGGTATGTATAAAGCAAGGTGTACAGCCTCCTAGTGTTATTCGACAAAATTATGGTTGTTTGTGCGCGTTGGATAGCATCCCTTATTCAGTTAAGGAAACCCTGATCAAGTCCAATTATTTTTAGAATTCACGCTTGCCAAATCTGCCGATATTTTCCACGAAGATCGGCGTAATAGAATAACTATTATGTCTCACTTCGTGAAAAATGGTGACAGATTTTTCTGCGCTAAATTTTAATCGACTTAATCAGGTTTTCCTTAACAAAGAACACAATGGGTCAGATTACGTTATCACTAATCCGACCGACCAAAACCATAAATATAACCTGAATCCTGTGCCGTAGTGACCTCACGGATTCAGGTATAACTCTTGAGAAATTATCGGAAAGTAACCTTTTCAATAATCGCTTGTAAACCCGGGCTGGTTTCAAGCATAAACCGAATCGGTGGGCCAATATAGCGGCTTATATCTTCTTCATATAACTGATCAGCATTGCCAACTTCTGCAATATCTTGTGAAGGTTGAGTTATCAATATTTTACGTCCACCACGGTTATCTACGGCATAAATTCTGAAAAACTCATTGGGTGATCGCCTAACATTTTCTAGTCGCCAGTAAACAGCAAGCTTATTGTTTCTTCCTGCTTTTAAGCGTATTGGTGGAGAGGTTGCGGTGTTTCCTTGCACTGTCCAGCCATTGATACCAGGGCCGACTATTGCACCGTTATATCTGCTTGCTGGTGGTGCAATTCTAGTGGCTTGCCTTGCTTGTGGTGCTGGAATAGAGCTGGCTTCTTCCCATACATCATCAAATGCATTGCGTCTTGTTGCTGCTTGCTGGGGAGCTTGTTGTGGTGCCTGTCTTTTCTGAGGAGTTGCTTGTGCTACAGGTGGAGCTACATACGCTTTTTGTGGTGGAATATAGCTGACATTGCTACCCAAATACTCCATTAAAGCTTGATATTTTGGTGTACTTGCCTGTTGTAGGTGGTCTAGCATTCCGAAGAAGTTTTTAGGTTCTGGTTCGCCGATACCGTAGAAATGCAGGAGTAAACCACCACCACCTTGCGCCCAAGTATTCAGATATTGCTGATAAGCCTGACGCATACGTGGGTCTTTCTGTACACTCATAAAAAGGTTCAGCACAGCAGGGTCTTTTACAGTATGAGGAGGATCATAGCGAATTAAATGTTGGCCTGCTTCATAAGCAATTAACTCTAGACGATATTTATCAGCAAGTTTTTTGTTTGCATAAATCTGATCTCTAACCAGTGCCATTGCACCCCCAGGAGGGCTTTTCTTTAACATGCCACCATGAAGTATTTCTTGAAATAAACGTGCTTTTCCGCCATCTGCATCTTTAGTCCAACTTTTTACGGTTGCACGATTTTCCTTCTTGGCAATATAGTCGCCAAAGTAAGGTCCGATACCATAAGCATCAACATAGCGACCACAGCCGCGTGCTTCTTTCCAGAGTGGACAGTCCAAAATTTCCTTACCCACCCAAGGGACTGAATTTAAGGAGCCTAGTACGCACTTAACACGAGTGCGCTGGCTACCAAATTCGTTCTTCCATATTTTACACATTTCCACACTACGTTTAGCGTACCAGTTTGCTGAAAGTAAGACACGACGTTTACCTGCCGCTACTTTAGGATAAGGGAACCTCCAGAGGGCATCGGCTTTTCTAGCAGCATAAGTGGCAGCAGGAAAGATGCTATTCCATACTTCATTAGAATATTCGACGTATACTTTCTGATTTTTGCGTAAACGCTTTTTTACCATGCGCGCATACTGACGCATATAATCATCGCTTGCCTTATAGGGTATGCTCAACCAAGGTGCAGCATTAATGGCATTAGCGAGATCAACCATGCGCTCAGCAGGTACGCCTCGATCACCGGTATAATGTGCTTCACCAATGTTTGCCCTTTGACTCCATTCAACAGCTACATTGGCTCTAGGGTTTGTCCACGGCATAAAGCGTAGTACCTGCATGGGGCGAATGCGGGCAATATAATCAGGGTTAAAAACACGGCGCATATAGTCATTTTCATTCTTCTTAGGTACTATGCGAATATTGCGTATATAGTTACCATTTCGGCGTGGATCAGTTTGAGTAATTTGTAATTTTAGATTGCGCTTAGGTGATAATAAGTCAAATTCAATATGACCTGGACGCTGATAACCCATGCGTAAATCACCACTTATTTTCATTCTACCTTCGCCATCATATAAAACCACATAGCGTCCACTTGGAAAATGTGTTGAAAGGCTCCACGTACTGGTGACACTGGTGAATATTGGATCATCCTGTGGTGTTGGTAATGATCTAACCCAGCCATTGCCATCTAAATCAAGCCTATTTTGTTCTTGTGAATTTAGTGATTTTCTTGCAGTACAGCCTGGATCAATAGGGCGTTTAGCTCGCCAATCATACTCACAAGAAGTGAACCAGCCTCTGGATATTTTGAAAATATCAGTAAAAGGAATCGACGATGATAGCTTTCCCATACTACCGACATTGATTCCAAGTTTTGGCACTTCTTTATAACGGGCATTGCTTGTTTGAGTAATAGTCAATGATAAAACTAATAATATTAATAGTTTAATTAGACGTAGCCGCATCTATCTCTCCTTAGATTATTCACACAATTAATTTGTGTAGGTCACGACGTGAGCTTAGCTTTTATGCTCAAGCTTATCAACTTTTGTTCATTTATAAATATGATTTTATTACAGTATTGCTTGCGATAAGTGGCATGACAGTGTTGAAAGTTAGAGTTCTAGCTGAATCTGTGAGTCCACTACAGTACAGTGGATAAGCTATTGATTCATCGTGGGTTTAAAAAATATCACTTAATCTAAGGGCGAAGCTAATATTTTTTAAATTCTGTGCTAAACCAATATCTTATCCCTTGTTATCCGCATTAGACTCACGGATTCAGGTATTACTCCTTTCATAATTTAAATTTTTTTGTATCACAGACCCCTAACCAATAGGGATAATTTTATAGCTTGACACACTGTAAAGCTAACCTGTAGGCTTTACAGTGTGTCAAGTGTGGCCACATGTAGACATATTTTTTAATTAACAGAGAGAAAGATATGAAACTCAAGAAATTTATAATTACATTATTATTGCTTGCCGTAAGCTCATTAGCATTTTCTACCAGCAGTTCTGGTTTTAAAATTACTGACCCAAACTTAGGTCATAAGATTTTTACTCAGGCTTTAAATGACAAAGATATTGATAAGTTGGTAGCTTTGTATGCAGACGATGCTGTTATGGTTGCACCAGGGAATAACATTATTAAAGGCAAAAAAAATATAAGAGCTTTTTTTGAAGAGGTTGTGCCCGTAATTGATAAAATAAGTCTAGATACTGTTTTTAGAATTAACTACAAAGATACTGTAATTTTTCGATCAAAGTATACCGTTATATATAAAATGCCCGATGGGAAAACAGAAACACAATCTACAAGTGGTATAGAAGTAGAACAAAAGCAAGCCGATGGCTCTTGGTTATTTATTGTCGATCATCATTATGGTGGGGCTGACTATTTAGACTTTAAAAAACTAAATATAAAGAAATGAAACTAGCATAGCGGCTCTAGAAGGCTGCCCGAGAACTAAGAATTGACTGCAAATCCCACAAATATCATAATCTGAGCTTATCAATTTCGTTAAATAGAGTGACTATTCGCCTCTTTTGATAAGCTCACCTTATAATATTTCTGGTATTTTCGTTTCAATCCGAGTTCTCGGACAGCCTCCTAAGAGCCGTTTTTCTTGTTTTGACAAGCTGTAAAGCTTGTTTTATCGTAAAGTAATGAAAAACAAGATAACTGACACTAAAGCAAGAATACTTGATACTACTTGGCACCTTATGGAAAAACATCAGGGTAAAGGTGTTTCTATGAGCAAAATTGCTAAAGAAACAGGTGTTTCTCGTCAAGCCCTATATTTACATTTTGGTTCTCGCGTAGAATTAATGATTGCGACTGTTCAATATGTCGATGATATAAAAGGCTTAAACGAACGCTTAAAGTTATTTAATAATGCAAAATCAGGCATAGAAATGCTAGAAGCTTGTATTGATGTTTGGGGAAACTACATACCAGAAATTTATGGTTTGGCAAAGGCTTTATTTAAAACACGCGATACTGATAAAGATACAAATATTGCATGGAATAGTTGCATGACAGACTTGCGTGATGTTTGCAAAAAAACAATTGAAGAACTTGATAAAGAAAAGTTACTTTCTACAGAGTGGACACAAAAAGAAGCTACTGAAATGTTTTGGGCAATAATATCTATTCAAAACTGGGAGCAGTTAACTATTGAATGTAACTGGACTACTGAGCAATACATTCAGAGAATGAAGTTACTCTTGAAGCGTACTTTTATAGGTTGATATATTGCTTTTGCATTGGATAATCATATAAACCCTTATTTTAAATCTAGGAGGCTGTCCGAGAACTCGGATTGAAACGAAAATTTCAGAAATATTATAAGGTGAATTTATCAAAAGAGGCGAATAGTTGTTCTATTTAACGAATTTGATAAGCTCAGATTATGATGTTTGTGGGATTTACACAGTCAATTCTTAGCTCTCAGACAGCCTCCTAGTACATCTACAGTCACTAAAGTCACATCATAGTATAACTATAACTTCAGTTGTTCCTTAGAATATTTATCATAAGACATTTGATTCTCAACTTTTTGATTGCACAACTCCCTATCTCGTTGCGACATTCCACTTTTCAAACAATCCATTCTGCTTGATTGAAGAGTATTGTATAAATCTTTATTTGAACATGCTGATACCGTAAGCAAAATAAAACTGACCATTAAAAACTTCTTCATTTTTTTACCTCCCAAATAATCTATATATTTTAATTCTTTGCTAAATATGCCTCGACCTCTGTCACAAAAAACACTTTAGCATCGTCACTAATAAGAGCAGAGGTAAACCCTGTTGGCAAGCGTTTAGTTGTCTTATGTTTTTCTGTACTGATTAAAATCAATTACGTCAATTAAGGAGAAACGTAAAATTGTGGGTGTCCCTTTTTATAGTATTTTTTTCCTAAAGTGGATAACTCAGCCGAGTGCAACGAGACAACAACTTTTGTTGTTTAAAGTTGACCCGTAGGGTGAGGCGTTAGCCGAATAATTATGTCGCCGTGTTTTTGGCGACGTGTTTCAGCTTAGCGTCTATATCATCCATTAAGAGTGTTGGGAGTACCCACTTATGTTTATAAGCTCCGTGCTTCCTTCTTACTCTTGGATAAAAGAGACGGTAATCGAGCAGTTAAACCTACTCTGTATTAAAGAATAAAAGAAGTAACTTTGAATAGCCCAACTTGTTTGGGCTATTTTTTTATCTATTTATTGTTCAGAGATTGCTTAAATTACAAAAGAGCAAAAAAGTGGGGGGGTGGCTTTCGGAGCTCAATACTGAGCCTATACCTTCCCCTGCAACGTTTATCCCTTAACCTTACGATTAACACCCCATGACTCGGGGTCACAGCGGTTCACTACGCCTTACTGTGTAAGAGAATTTCACTCTTTGATCTAGCGCCAGCTTTGCATGGCACACTGGATGTCCCAAGTTTTGTGACTCAAACATCATCAAAAAAGTCTGTATCAATCGCCTTCACGCGATAAGTTTCTTTCGTCGCTACACCGAGATTATGCTCAACCATTAACGCAGCCAGTTTCTCACCATCAATCAGCACAACTTTCTTTTCAATCATCTCAATGTAATCAAGTGCATCTTTACTAAATCGGCTGGTGGTGATGAAAACCCCTTTTCGTGCGCGTTTCATTTCTAATGCGCCTACGAAGGCTTGTAAGTCAGGTCTACCGATAGCGTTATCAGTGTAGCGTTTGGCTTGTAGGTAGATAGTGTCTAAGCCTAAAGGGTCATCATTTATAAAGCCATCAACGCCACCATCAGCCGTGTATTGGGTAGTCTCACCCGATTCTTTACTCCAACCTCCATAACCCATTGCGTGCATTAGTTGTACAACGAGGTTTTCTAAAAAAATAGGATCTTGATCTTTAACTAGCTGTAGCAACTCACTGGCTAAACTAGATTGAATTTCTAAATGAGCATTCTCTAAACGCTCTAGTGGGTCGGTTGAATCTTCAGTTTTATTATTCTGGTCAGAACTAGTAACTTTTGGTTTTGCTTTTTGAAATTCAACAAACTCTGGGGAAATTTCTCTTAAATATTTATTATTGATAGTGTCAGGCTGTTTTTTTAAAGCCTGTAAACCTTGTTTCGTAATTTGAACATGACTACGTTTAGGGTCTAATAACAGCCCTGCCTTTTTCATAAAGGTTCTTGCCCAGCCACAACGATTTTTTACTATGGTTTGTTTCCCAGAAGGGAGTAACTGTCTCTTTTCTTCGTCTGTTACCTTAAAGTGTTCACAGACCTTTTCATAAGCATCATTAAAGTGATGTACTTCACCATCACTAACTGCTGATAAAAAGGGACGCATACATTGTTGAAAGTCTGGTATTGGCATTTATTTTCCTTTTATTTATAGGTAGGGACTACAAACTATCACTATTCAAAAAAGCATCCTTAAAAATAATAAACAGCCCTTCGCACTGTTCTAAGCTTTTATGCGTATTGTTTTCCATATCTCTTACAAACTGTTCTTTTTTCGCATCACTATTAAATAACGTAGCTTCAAGAA
>JALSLM010000179.1 GCA_026988295.1 Thiotrichaceae bacterium | reverse complement strand
ATCTGAAAAATAAGTAGAAATACAGGAGTTCATGATATAACCTTAATGAGAAAACTAGGAATATCTCACAATCCCTTCTAAATTAACATTTTTAATGCGTTTGCCCTGCCATCCCCCCCCCTTTTTTTATTTTTTAGTATTACCTATCTGTGCCCATTTTTTATAACACATCATTGGCTTTATGATGCCCTGTTATAAAAAGTGTAAAAAAGAGGGGGGATGGGTTGTGTATTTATTCGTTATTTCTTAAATCTCTTATTTATCGTATTCGACTTAATGCGAACATTCCTACGCCAAGAAAGATGAGTGATGGCAAGAAGGCACTGACTACTGCTGAAAAGCCATAGACTATTCCTAGTTCATTGACTGAACGGTTGGCGAGGTAAAAAACGATGCCGACGACTATACCGATAAAAACACGCTGCCCTGCCCCACCGCTACGGCTTGAGCCGAATAGGAATGGCATTGCGAGTATTAACATGACGAGTGCTGAAAGTGGTACTGAGTAGCGTTTCCAGTATATTAATTCGTATTTGTTGCTTTTTAGATTGTTGCTTTTTTGGTGATCTATGATTTTTGAGAGTGCATTGCTTGATAGTTGATCAGGTTTTATAGTTGCAACATCTAATATCTGGGAGTTAAGAAAGTCTGATTTATAGATTTCTTTGTTTCTTTGCTTGCGAACTTTGCGCGCTTCAAAGGTCATGGTTTCTACATTTTTGAGGTTCCAACCATTCTTGGCGGCAATCGCATCTGTGCTGGTGATTAATGATTTTAGGCCGGTGTGATCATCTTTAAAGGTGTATATAGAAATATCGCTTAGCCGTTCTCTGGTGATTATTTTGCCTATGTGTAAAATTGTGTTTTTTTCTTTTACCCAAAGCCCTGCCCCACCGACTAATACGATATTTTTATTTTTTAGATGTGCTTTGAAGTTTCGTGCATGAAGGTCTGTTACTGGCACTAGATATTCTCCCATAAGGAAGATGGCAACGGCGAGTAGTAGCCCTAGTTTAAGTACAGAGAATACGATTTGTTTAATTGAGATTCCTGCAGCGCGCATGGCGGTAAATTCTGAATTTGCGGCTAGGTTTCCTAAACCGAGTAATGTGCCGATTAGCATGGCGGTAGGGAAAAACTCATAGAATCTACCTGGCAATGTGTAAATGAGATAAATCAGTGCTTGTGAGGTGCTATAGAGTGCATTGGTTTTGCCCGATTCAGCGATAAAAGCAAAAAAGGCATCCAAGATAACGAGGGCTATCCAAGCGATGAATAAGCCTTGTAGGGTTGCACTCCAGATGTAGCGATCGAGTATTTTTATCATGCGTTTTTTTAGCCTATTTTCCCGTATTGTTTTCGCACTAGCCACAGTGCTAAGGCAATAAATATCAGGTGTACCCACCAAAGCCCTAACCAAGGTGGAATTTTGCCATCTTCAATCATGGATTGTCCTGTCATAATTAGGTTGGCATATATGGCATAAAGCAATATTCCTAGGGCTAATTTACCAAAACGTCCTTGGCGTGGCGTTGTGTAGCTGAGTGGAAAGGCGAGTAAAGCCATAATGGGTGCTGAAAATATGAGTGCTAGTCTCCAGTGTATTTCAGCTTGGCTTTTGAGGTCTTTATTTTTTAGTAGGCTTAAAAAAGATTCTGCTTCGAGATTTTTTGAATCTGCAATTTTGAGGGCAGGTATATGAATGCCATGTTCGGCAAATTTGAAAATGGTAAGCTCTCCTGTGTTTCTATCATTGTCGTAGCGACTGCCATTTTCAATTTTAAAAATTCTGCTGCCCGTATCTGGGTCTATATACAGTAATGCTTTTTTGGCGGAGAGTATTATTTCTGTGTTATTTGCTATTTCACCTGCATATTTTGCTTCTGCTGTTATTTGTTCATTATTATTTTCTGCAACATGCAAAAAGAAGCGTTGCATAACAACATTGTCTTTATCAATATCTTCAACAAAAAGTGTTATTTTTTTATTGCCTGCCTTGGCATACATAAACTCGCCAACGGGGATGCCAGCGGCTTCTGGTCGTTGTTTTATCTCATTTTTTATTTCTTGATTGGTTTGTTCTAGTGTTGGGATTATGAATAAAATCAAGCCTGCCATAAGTAAGGTCAAAGGGCCTACAAATAGAAAAATACCTTTATAAAAGTCTTTTGGACCAATACCTGATGCGTGCATGGCGATGATTTCATGGTCACGATAGAGTCGCCCAAAGGCAAGCATCATTCCGATTAGTAAAGCTATTGGGATAAGTTTTATGGTTGCATTTATTGATACTATGAGCACCAATTTACCAAGTGCATCTACGGGTAGACTGCCACTACTTACTGCTCCTAAAAAGCGCACGAATGTATTGCCGATAATAATCAGGAGTAAAACAAACAGCGTAGCAAGAAATGAGGACATGATTTCTTTGACTAGATAGCGGTGTATTATCATTTGCGAATACTCATTAGCAAATACTCATCGGCAAGCTGCCTCATGACTGGCTAAATAATCTGCGTAAAAGTCTTTATTTTGATCTTTATAGTGCTTATAACGCTTGTGTGTCCATAGGTATTGTGCGGGAAAATCGTTTATTTGTTCTTCTATAATACGGTTTAAGCGGCTTGTATCTGCTAAAACATCATTGCTGGGAAAATTCTCAATTGGTGGATAAAAACGGAGTAAGTAGCCTTTTCTTGGCTCATTATTATCGAGCAGGCGTACACAAATACAGGGAATAATAATTGCCTTGGTCATTTTGGCAAGTCGGCTGGTGCCTGGGTTTGTGGGCGCATCAATGCCAAAAAAAGGAGCTAGAATACTGCCCTTGCCTCGATAGTTTTGATCGGTTGCATACCATGAAGGGAAGCCTGCTTTAATACTTTTAATCAATTCACGAATATTGGTTTTAGGAATAGCTTTGCCACAATTTATGGTGCGTTGTTTGGCAACTAAATATTCAATTAAGGCATTTTGATGAGGGCGATAGACCGCGTGGAGAGGCATGTGATTTGCGATTATTCTTCCACCGACTTCAAGGCTGGCAAAGTGTGAGCCGAGCAGAAGAACTCTTGGGCTATTTTTAGCTTTTTCTAAATATTCTGCCCCTTCGATATGGGTGAGTTGTTTTATTTTCTTTTCAGAGCCCCACCAACCAAGTGCTGCCTCTAGCAACCCCTGCCCTAAAGAAATAAAGTGTTGGCGGTTTAGTGTTTCTTGTTCAGATTTTGATAGCTTAGGAAAAGCAATTTGCAAATTAATACAGCTAATTTTACGCCGAGCAGGAAGCGCCCAATAAAGTAGTTTGCCTATCCACTCCCCTAGTTTCATTTGCCATTGCCAAGGCAATAAGATGACGAGGTGCAAGAAACTTACACCTAGCCATGTTGCCCAATAACGTGGGTGAAAAAATTTAACTGGCATTGGCTTTTATGGTGCTTCTACTAATCCTTTAGTTTATATAAGGTTCCGCAATAGGGACAACGTGCAGACTTATTTTTTGATGTTTCAATGGCAAGAAAAACTTTAGGATGAGCGCACCAAAGTGCTGAATCATTCGTTGGGCAATGCAGTGGCAATTCTTTACGACTAATTGTTACTTCATTTGTAATATTTAGTTTTTTGTAATCTGCAACTGTATTTGTATTTTCTTGTGTCATTTTATTCCCTTTTTTCTTTAAAAAAAGCCCATAATCCAAAATAAATCAACCCATACTATTTAGGAGTGAGAACTTATGGAAACCCTGATCAAGTTTAATCGACTTAATCAGTTTTTCCTTATTAAATCCTTATTCCTTAACAAGTGTAAGCCAATCTTTATATTTATCAACTCTACCATGCACTATATCAAAATAAAGTGATTGCAGTTTTTCGGTAATAGGACCACGTGTACCAGAGCCGATTGCACGGTTATCAAGTTCACGGATTGGGGTTACTTCTGCTGCTGTTCCGCTAAAGAATGCTTCATCGGCAATATAAACCTCATCGCGTGTTATGCGCTTTTCGACTATTTCATAACCCAAATCAGCTGCCAAAGCCATTATTGTATTACGAGTAATACCATTGAGTGCTGATGTTAGATCAGGGGTATAAATTATGTCATCTTTAATGATAAAGATATTTTCACCACTGCCTTCTGCAACAAATCCTTCTACATCTAGTAGTAGCGCCTCATCATAACCATCTGTTAGGGCTTCTTGCAATGCTAGCATGGAGTTAATGTAGTGACCGTTTGCCTTTGACTTGCACATGCTGATATTAACATGGTGACGGGTAAAGGATGATGTTTTGATGCGAATACCTTTTTCCATATTATCTGCACCAAGGTATGAGCCCCATTCCCAAGCGGCTACTATGGCATGAACATTAAGATTATCAGCGCGTAAACCCATGCCTTCTGAGCCATAGAAACACATAGGTCGAAGATAGGCAGAATCAAGATTATTATCTCGAACCGAGGCTATTTGTGCTTCTGTTATTTCTTGCTTTGTAAAAGGGATCTGCATATTCATAATTTTTGCAGAATTAAATAAACGATCTGTATGCTCTTTTAAACGAAAAATAGCAGCACCTTGATCTGTTTTATAAGCCCGAACACCTTCAAAAACTCCCATACCATAATGCAGTGTATGTGTTAAGACATGCACCTGTGCATCACGCCACTGCACCATTTCACCATCAAACCAGATTAGACCATCACGGTCAGACATCGACATTACACAACTCCTTTTTTTAATTAAGGAACGTGTACGGAATAACTTCCCTATTCTAACTTGCTTTAACTTGCTTTTTTCTCAAGAAAAAATTCTACGTTATAAATAGCCTGAATCCGTGAGGTCAATGCGGATAACAGGGTGTAAGATATTGGTTTAGCACGGAATTTAAAAAATCTTAGCTTCACCCTTAGGTTAAGCGGGTATTTTTTAAACCCGTGATGAATCAATAGCTTGCGTCCTGTGCCGTAGTGACCTCACGGATTCAGGAATAGGATAGTTATTTCGTACACGCTCCTAAGTACTTAAAACAAAATTTTAAACCAAAATCCATACCTTATATCTGTTGCCCTTGCGGGGTTTTAATGGCAGGTATGGGTGGCTTATTATTATCTTTAGGTGGAAAAATAGGTCGTCCCAGTTCTTTTTTAAACTCTTCAGTCCCCTCTTCTATGGCTTTTCCCAGTTCATTCACTGATTCAGAGAGAGTCTTATCAAACTCTTTTATGCCCTCTTTCACTAAGCCATTGAGCTGATCAAACATATTATTAACCGAGTATTTAATAACAGAACCTAGTGTCTTTTTAACATCAACTCGCCAGCCCTGTTCGGTTTTAAGCAAGACTGTTACACCAGGGACTTTTATACCTGATTTCCCTTGCCTAGTAGTATATAAGGTGGTATCAATTTCTGCCCGTGCTTCTCCCATCATTTTATCGCCCAACTCGAAACGTTCGGGGTGGAAGTTTTTGGCTTTTAATATTTTCAGGTACTCAACAGTATCCCAAGTTGCTAGTTGTTTTGCTTTTTCCATATCACGATCTTGTACAGCTTCCCAGAAATCTGAGCTAACAGATTCAGGGGAGTCTGAGCCTGAACAGGCGGTTAAACCAATAAGAATTATAATAAATAATGATGCGATAGATATTAACTTTTTCATGCAATTGTACCTTTCAAGATTCCCCGATTAGAAGAAAAGTCTGTGAGTGTTGTTGTTATTATCTTGCTCTCTAATAAGACCGTGTTATCAACAATAGTTTCAACCCGACAAAAATTAGGTGTATAAGCCGAATATCTTACTTGCCCTGTATTTTCTGGTTTGTGCCTCTCCCATAGTACATCAACTTTTTTACCAATCTGTGATTGAAGTATTTCACTCTTTAGTTTATCGGCTATCTGGTGTATTTCAAGGCTTCGAGCCTTTTTAATTTCTTTGCATACTTGATTAGGAAGCCGCGCTGCCTTTGTTCCTTCTCTTTGTGAGTATGAGAATATATGTATATGACCAAAACCGATAGCTGAAATTGTCTCTAATGTTTGTTGCCATTCTTCATCAGTTTCACCAGGAAAGCCGACAATAATATCAGTAGTGACATTAAAATCAGGAATAAAATCTCGTGCTTGTTGCACAAGGCTAGCAAAATCAGCCGTTTTGCAACGTCGTGACATACGCCTTAAGACGCTATCAGCACCACTTTGTAATGGTAAGTGCATGTGTGGCATCAGGCGTTTATTTTCAAATAAAGTGAAAAACTCATCGGGCAAATCCCAAGGCTCTACTGATGCAAAACGAATACGAGGTATATCGGTTTCTTGCAGAAGCGCCTGTACCAGTTCAAATAAAGACACATTCAAATCACTACCGTAACCCCCCACATGCACTCCTGTTAGTACAATTTCTTGTATGCCTTGCAGATGAAGACGATTAACCTCTTCGATTATATCAACAATAGTACGGCTACGTTCTTCGCCTCGGGCAACTGTCACGATGCAAAAAGTACAGCGATAGCGACAGCCATCTTGTATTTTAATGAATGCACGTTGCTTGCCTCGTAAAAACAATGATGGTTCTTCTGGGTTCATTGCGATTAAGGGCATGGTATTAGCGGCAAATTCATCCATCACTTGACGCGGGAGTTGTTCTTTTTGTTGATTACTCACAACCAAGTCAACGCCTAAACGCTGTGCAACATCACGCTCTTCCAAGGTTGCATAACAACCACTCACCACGAGCTTTGACTGGGGGTTTTCTCGATGCAAGCGATTCATTAATTTGCGAGATTTTTTAGTTGCTTCGGTGGTGACTGCACAGGTATTAAGCACGACAACATCAGCCTCATTGCCATCTTTGACAATTTCATGCCCTGCAACGCTGAAGTCATGTGACCATTGCTCTAATTCAGCTTCATTGAGGCGACAGCCTAGTGCTTTTAGATAAATTTTCATGTCTATTAATTCTTATCTGAATCTGTGAGGCTAATGCAGATATGAGAGGTAAGGTATTGGTTTCACAGTGGAATTAAAAATCTCTGCATAATTGAGTTCACCATCTGCTAGCGCAGATGGGAAGCTCACTAAATCTTAGCTTCACCCGTAGGTTAAGTGGGTATCTTTTAAACCGCTGTGGAATCAATAACTTGTTCATCATACTGTAGTAGCCTCACGGATTCAGGTTTTTACCCTATTACAAATAAAAAAGCCATGCTATCAAGATAGACATGGCTAAAATATGTAAAAAAAGGGGGGGATGGGTCTTACTGAATATTGCTAAGTATTACTGTATATTTTCTAAAAACAGTTTTACTTCAGCATTCTTACGCATGGTTTTTAGCATTGCTTCTTGCTCACGTTGTGACAGCATATTACTAAACCTTTCTTGTAAGTCTTTATCATATTCAGCCGCTCCCTCAGTTACTAAAGAAAGCCCAATAAGTGCATTATCACCCGTTGGAAGTATAACATTAGCAAAACTTTTCTTGCCTGCTTCGGGTTTTTGCATACTAAATGCTTTTTCTAATATAGCACGACTAACTTTTGTATCAGAACGCTTTAGACCTTTGTGCGTTGCAACTTTGTCTTCTGCTCCTCCAACACTCTTTAATGCAGACCATGAGCCTGTTTCTTTTAAGCTCTTTAGGACTTGCTCACCTTTAGTAATCATTAGCTTGCTAAGCTTTTCATCGCTTAGTATTTTCGCTATATCCTTACTCACATCTGCCAATGGCTTTTGTTTAGGTGGCTGATGATCTTGCAAGCGAATAACGGCTACAGTTCCTGCGTTGATTTCCAATAATTCAGAGTTTTTACCAGCATTTAGTACATCATCCCCAAAAGCGGCAGCTTGTAGTTTAGGTGATGTAAACAAAGTTTGTTTAACAGCTACTGCACCTTTTGTTATCCAGTCTGAAGTTTGTATTTGCTTACCAATAGCATCGGCGGCAGCATCTAAACTACTTTCATTTTCAAAAGCAAGTGTTTGTAATTTATCTGACTGATCCAAAAAGAGCTTTTCAGCCTGCTCTCTTTGATAGGCAGTTTTGACTTGATCTTTAACTTCATCAAAGGTTTTTTGCTTTCTCTCTGTTACATCAAGTACTTTAATGATTTCGATACCTGATTCAGTTTTAACAGGTGAAGAAATTCCGTCTTTAGCTAAAGAAAATGCAGCTTTATCAAATAAAGCACCCATATCACCTTTTGCGATCTGGCCTAATTCACCCCCTTTTTTTGCAGAATACTTATCATCAGAGTTAGTTTTGGCTAATTCTTCAAAGGTTTTTGTGCCTTCTTTAATTTGTTTATAAAGAGCATCTGCTTTTTCTTGTGCTTTTTTTAGCGCATCTTTGCCATCTTTCTCGTAATCTATTTTTGTCAAGATATGAGCTAATTTTCGTTGTTCTTCCACAACATAGCGATCTGCATTTTCATCATAAAATGCGAGTAATGCTTCATCCGTTGCTTCAACATCTTTAGCTAAATCAGACTGTTTTAATTCTATATAGCTCAGTTTTACTTTATCTAAGGTCATAAAACGTGATGCATTTTTATCATAATAAGCCTTGATTTCATCATCAGTGACTTTTACTTCAGATTTAAAATCATCTTTTTTTAGCGTATAAGTTTCAATATCTCGTGTCTGATTTTTTAACACTGCATAACGCTTAACTTCATCAATCGGTAAAAAAGCACTTTGAGCCAAAGCATCTGGGAGTTGTTGAACCGAAAGACCGCTTCTAACAATACGCTCATAGCCAGCTTTATTTCTACGCTGAGAAGCTAAAATCAACTCATAAGTTTTTACATCAAACTTGCCATCTTTTTGAAAGTTAGGATCAGCCGCAATGTAATCAAAAACTTCTTGATTACTTGCACGATAGCCATTTTCTATAGCAGACTGGCGTAATAAGGTTCTTGTTACGATTTGTTCCAATGCTTGTTTCTTTATAGCATCATCACTAAAACCTGGTGGTAATTTCCCACCAAACATCCGTGCTAATCTTTGGCGTTGTTGAAGCACATCATTTTGTACTTGTTGAACGGGGATTTCCTCACCATTTACAACCGCCGCAACGAGTGAATTACTTCCCCCGAGATACGACCCAATGCCAAATAGAGTGAAAGGTATCGCTATAAAACCTACAATTGCGTAAGCAATCCAGCCTTTGGCTTTATCATGAATTTCTTGAAGCATAATTTCTCTTTTTTATTAAATGATATTTGATATTTTTGTGCTAGCTTTTCATGTGTTAAATAACACCTGAACCCGTGAGGTCACTACAGCACAGGATGCAAGCTATTGATTCATCACAAGTTTAAAAAATACCCGCTTAACCTATGGGTGAAGCTAAGATTTTTTAAATCCCGTGCTAAACCAATATCTTACACCCTGTTATCCGCATTGACCTCACAGATTCAGGTAACACCTAAAAAGTAGCAACAAAATTTAGCCAGCAATGATACATTAAATATGTTCTAGTTACCAAGTCATGAGACAATTCATAAGACAAATAAGGAAACCTGATCAAGTTCAATTATCTTTAGCTTGCCAAATCTGTGCTACGTTTCAATCAGTTTATCCTAAAAAATAAAAATTTAATGATAAAACATGTAAAATATGGAGAAACAATAACTCCATGTCTAACCTTATCTATAATTTAGTTATATGACTCATAAACACATTATCTATGTTCCAGGGAAAAACCCAAAGCCACCTTCGAATCAACATCGTGAAATGTTGTGGCGCGCCTTACTAGAAGGTGTACGCCGTGTAGATTCTGACATTATTCATGATCTAAAAAAACATTCTGATAATTTCAAGCTCATTGCTTGGAATTATCTTTATTACAAAAGTCTTGATGATGGTGAAAACCAAGAGAAATGGGTTGATGCCGTCATTCAGAAACAAGAGCCAACTGAACGTGATATCCGCGA
>JALSLM010000178.1 GCA_026988295.1 Thiotrichaceae bacterium | reverse complement strand
GCCAAGCCTGTCGAGATGAGTATGAAATCACCGATGTTGGTAATAAATTCCCACTTAATTTAAAAGATAATTCGGCTTATTTTGACCTTCCTGAGTTAGTAGAAGCAGGTGTTGACTCCTTGAAAATTGAAGGGCGTATTAAAGGTGCACACTATGTTTATACAGTTGTTGATAGCTGGCGAAAGCAGATCAATGGTTTTATTCAAACAGGGAAATTGCTAGATGATGGCGCTAATCTACATAAGGTTTTTAACCGTGATTTTACTAATTCATTTTTAAAGGGCAATCTTACTAAAGATATGTTTATAGATAACCCGCGTGATCACAGTGTTAAACATGCGCTTGAAAAGAAAAATGCGGTTTCAATTATGCATATTGAAGACATAAAAAAGCAACTTTATGCCGATAAAAATGTACTGGGCGCAACGCTTGAAGATAAAATTAAAGATTTGAGTGTAGAAAAACGAAAATTAGTAATCTCATTCTCAGGTAAAGAGGGAGAAGCATTAATTGTTCGTGTTGCTATTGATGGTGCAGATGATGATTTAATTATTGTTCACTCAGTATCCTTGTTAAGTGCAGCAGGAAAAATAGGGCTAGATCAGTCTGATATAAAAAAACGCTTTAAGAATTTGAATACAGATGCCGTTGTTAAAGAGTTCGATTTTTCCCAATTAGCTGATGATTTACATATTCCATTTAAAGAAATTACCCAAATTAAAAATAAAGTCGCTTTCTTATTAAATGATTCTAGAGATGTTATTGCGCCTGTAGAGCTTCCTAAATTAACACGCTATCCTAAAATAAATGATCAACCAAGCTTATCTATTTTGATCAGTGATGAAAAAGACATTCATCTGTGTGATGTGAGTGATGCAGACGTTTACTTTAAATTACCCGAAAGCTTTAAAAAGGACTCACCTAAATATATTGATCTATTAAATAATAATCCACGTTTAATCCCTTGGTTTCCTGCTGTTTTAATTGGTAAAGATTATCTTGAAGCTGTAAAAATCTTGCAAAAGATAAAGGTCAAACGCATTGTTAGTAATAATACAGGTATAGCATTTAAAGCCTTTGAAATGGGAATAGAGTGGATTGCAGGTCCTTTTTTAAATACGACCAACTCTTATGCTTTGCTTACTTTAAAAGAAGAGCTTAATTGTGCAGGCGCATTTATCTCAAACGAAATTAATCAGATGCAGATCAAGAAGATAAAACGCCCTGAAAATTTCAAAATGCTCTATAGTATTTATCATCCAATTTTAATGATGGTGAGCCGTCAATGCTTCTTTCAACAAACAGTGGGTTGCAACAAACCCAGTATTGAAGATGGATGTATGCTTAAATGTAAAAAAGCCACCACCATCACGAATAAAAAAGGAGTCTCTTTTGCAATCGATAAACAAAAAGGCGGCTACCCAAGTATTTATAATCATGAACAATTTTTAAATACCGAAATTATTCAAGATCTATCTGATATATTTGATGAGTTTTTTATTGATTTAACAGACATAGGGTCAGGGTCGAAAGCCAAGCAAGATAAAATACAACTGATAAAACAGTTTCAAGCCTTATTAGCAGAAGCTGACAGCAACAGCAACAAAACCAAAGCTCAAATACAGTTACATAATTTAATTAAAGAATCGACCAACGCCCAGTATGTTCAGGGCTTATAGGTTTGTAGTGCCTGACAATGAAAGAATGTAATTCCTGTGGAAAATGCTGCATCAAATACAGCAATGGAGGCTTATCAGCATCAGATGATGAAATCGAATATTGGGAAGTTTTCAGACCTGATATATCTCGATATGTGCATCATGGAAATATTTGGATTAACCCTGATACAGGTGAGCAAATTGAGCGTTGCCCTTGGTTAAGACAAGCACCCAATAGCAAAACATTCACATGTGCTATTTATCATGATCGCCCCGATGACTGCCGGTTTTATCCTGTTACTATTGCAGAAATGATTAAGGATGAGTGCGAAATGCTAGAATCTCATGATATAGAGAATCCAAAAGAAGCACAAAAAGATTTAAATAAATTGATGATAAACAGCAGAACATCTTTTTAAAATTAACCCGAATCCATGAGGTTAATGCGGATATGGAATAAAATGGCGCGCTTGGCGGGATTCGAACCCACTGCTTCCAGCTTCGGAGGCTGGCACTCTATCCAAGTGAGCTACAAGCGCATAGGCATATTTTAACGGATTTCACACGAGTACTCCATTAATATTGGTTTGATAGATTGGTTTAGAGAAAACTTGTAGATACCCATCCCCCCTTGTTTTTTTATACATTCTTGGGGGGGGCTATAGCTGTATTATCAAGATTTTGCAGCATTTGCCTTTTTCTTAGGCTCTTTATTCTCGTAGATTAGATATGGTGCTGAGTCACCAATAACAACAGATTCATCAACTACTACTTTGCTAACATTTTCTAATGATGGTATTTCATACATTGTATCAAGTAGTATTTTTTCCATAATTGAACGTAGACCACGTGCGCCAGTCTTTCTATCCATTGCTTTTTTTGCAATGGCATGTAAAGCCTCATCACGAAAATCGATCTCAACATTTTCCATTTCAAACAATTTACCGTATTGTTTGGTTAGTGCATTTTTCGGCTCAGTTAAGATACGCACTAAGGCATCTTCATTTAATTCTTCAAGTGTTGCTATAACGGGCAAGCGACCCACAAATTCTGGTATCAAGCCATATTTAACTAAATCTTCGGCTTCTATACCTTTGATAACTTCACCAAAAAGCTTGTCATCATCCGGTGCTTTAACATCAGCAGAAAAACCAATGCCACTTTTTTCAGTTCGATCAAGTACTACCTTGTCTAGACCTGAGAATGCACCACCACAGATAAATAAAATGTTTTTAGTATCAACTTGCAAGAATTCTTGCTGAGGATGCTTTCTTCCGCCTTGAGGTGGAACCGATGCGACTGTCCCTTCAATTAGCTTTAATAGTGCTTGCTGTACACCTTCGCCAGAGACATCACGAGTGATTGAAGGATTATCTGATTTGCGTGAAATTTTATCTATTTCATCAATATAGACAATACCAGTTTCGGCTTTTGTTACGTCATAGTCACATTTTTGAAGTAATTTCTGGATTATATTTTCAACGTCTTCCCCCACATAACCTGCTTCAGTTAGTGTGGTTGCATCTGCCATAGTGAAAGGTACATCTAGCATACGCGCAAGTGTTTCTGCTAAGAGCGTTTTACCACTTCCAGTCGGTCCTATAAGTAGAATATTACTTTTAGCAAGCTCTATATCATCCTTGCCAGCGTTGCTTTCCATGCGCTTATAATGATTATAGACAGCAACAGAAAGAACTTTTTTTGCAGCGTCTTGATCAATAACATAATCATCAAGAAACTGATTGATTTCTTTGGGAATGGGCAGGCTCTTGTTTTCATTTTCATCAGTGTCTTGTAGCTCTTCTGTAATAATATCATTACAAAGATCAACACACTCATCGCATATAAAAACAGAAGGACCTGCTATCAGTTTTCTAACTTCATGCTGACTTTTTCCGCAAAAGGAGCAATACAATAATTTGCCATCCCCTTTTTCACCATTTTTTTGATCTTTACTCATTGATAGAAAACCTCAATTTAAAACTTTTTCAATATTTCTGTAAGTTAATCCTAAATGAATTAAAAGTACAGTAAGAACAGATAAATACTGGTTATAATTTATTCGTAGCCTTAACTGATTCACAAAAAAAGCCTGATAAAATCAGGCTCTTAAGAATAATCAAGCATTATAGACTATGCACTACTACTTATTTCTAATGTCAAGTACTTCATCTATTAGACCATAATCTTTGGCCATTTTTGCATCCATGAAATTATCTCTATCTGTATCTTTAGAAATAGTCTTCATAGATTGACCAGTATGCTTTGATAATACTCTATTTAATTCTTCACGAATTTTCAATATTTCTTTGGCATGAATATCAATGTCAGTAGCTTGTCCTTGAAATCCACCTAATGGCTGATGAATCATAACGCGCGAATGAGGTAATGCAAAACGCTTGTCCTTTTCACCGCCTGCTAGTAACACTGCGCCCATGCTAGCTGCCTGCCCAATACATAAGGTACTAACTTTCGGCTTGATAAATTGCATGGTATCATAAATTGCCATACCCGCAGTAACCACGCCACCTGGAGAGTTTATATAAAGATGAATATCTTTCTCAGGGTTTTCTGATTCAAGAAATAATAGCTGAGCAACAATTAAATTTGCCATGTGATCTTCTATTTGACCCACAACAAAAATCACACGTTCTTTTAATAAACGAGAATATATATCGTATGACCTTTCACCACGAGAGGTTTGCTCCACAACCATTGGAATTAGACCAATTGATTGTGTCTGCGATGCAGTGGTCGAAATAGAATTATGTATAGAATTTGTCATATTTTTTTATCCAAGCTTAGCCATGTGATTTATGCAGCAACTTCAGTTTCTGGACCTACTAAATCAGAGAACTTCATTTCTTCATCGACGACTTTAGCTTTTTCTAAAGCCCACTCTACTATCATTTCTTCCATAACTGCAGCTTCGATAGTTTGCATAGCAGCTTGATCACCACGATAGTATTCGATCAAAGCCTGAGGGTCTTCATAGCTTGCAGCTAAAGAATTCAACATATCATCAACACGTTGCTGATCTTTTTCTAGCTTATTTTTGGTGATAATCTCGCCAACAATTAAACCTAGTTTAACTCTTCTTTCCGCCTGATCTTTAAATATATCATCTGGCAAAGTCGATAGATCAGCACCTTTTGCGTTTTGGCTCATTTCATTTCTGAGTTGCTTGATTTCATCTGCAACCAATGATTTAGGTAAGTCTATTTCATGCAGCTCTTCCAAACCTTCCATAACGGCTTGCTTCACACGACCCTTAACACGCTGTTCTAACTCACGTTCCATATTAGATTTGACTTCTTCTTTGAAGCTATCAATGCTGCCATCATCTACTCCAAATTTCTTTATGAATTCTTCATCTACTTCAGGGAGTACAGGCTCGCTAACCTTATTAACCTTGATATTAAAAAGTGATGTTTTGCCTTTCAGTTTTTCTGCTGGATAGTCTTCAGGAAAAGATACTTCAGAATCTTTCTCATCACCTGCCTTCATCCCAATCAAGGCATCTTCAAAGTCTTTCAGCATACGACCTGCGCCTAGTTCAACCGAAAAACCTTCAGCAGAACCACCTTCAAAAGTTTCACCATCAATCGTTCCCGCAAAATCGACAGAAAGTAAATCACCTTCTTTTGCTACCTGATCGACTTCTTTCCAATCTTTAGCTTGTTTACGTAAGGTTTCAATCATTTCATCAACATCAGCCGCAGTGACTTTTACAGCGGGTTGCTTTACTTCCATTTCTGAAATATCAGCAATTTCAAATTCAGGGTAAGTGTCAAATGTTGCGGTGTATTCTAGGTCTTTGCCTGGCTCTAGAGTTTGAGGTTCTATTTGAGGTAGCCCAGCAACTTTTAATTTTTCTTGGTCTGCCGCTTCATAAAAAGTTGATTGAAACAATTCGCCTACCACTTCCTGAAATGCCGCATCACCATATTGCTGACTGACAATACTCATAGGAACTTTCCCAGGGCGGAAGCCATCAATTTTAACTCTGCTTCTCATAGACTTTAAGCGCTTATTTACTTCTTCATCAATACGCTCAACAGGTATAATGATGGATAATTTACGTTCGATATTTCCGGTAGCTTCAACTGAAACTTGCATTCAATAAACCTCATTCAGGCTTATCAGCCTGAGTATTCTTGTATTTTAATAATGCCCAGCATTGTTAGATAATTGTTCACAAGGAAATTAGAATTAACAGTACTAGAAAATAATGGTGCGAAAGGAGAGACTCGAACTCTCACGTCTTGCGACACTGGAACCTAAATCCAGCGCGTCTACCAATTCCGCCACTTTCGCAAAAAAGCCGAGATTATACAGTGCAATTTATCACTTGTATAACCCGAATGGGAAAAAAACAACCTGTTAAACAAGATTTAACAGTAAATATGGGGTGGGTAATGGGACTCGAACCCACGACGACCGGCATCACAAGCCGGGGCTCTACCAACTGAGCTATACCCACCATAACAAACTTTATGGCGCACCAAACTTAACAACGAGCCAGACTTAAAATGGCGCGCCTGGCAGGACTCGAACCTGCAACCTACGGCTTAGAAGGCTGTTGCTCTATCCAGTTGAGCTACAGGCGCATTATTTAGAGCTACCGAGTCTGTAAAACCAATTTAAAAATTGGTCGGGATAGAGAGATTCGAACTCCCGACATCCTGCACCCAAAGCAGGCGCGCTACCAGACTGCGCTATATCCCGACACTTCAATTATTATCTCACAAATAAATGCGAGAAAACAGAAGAGCGCGAATAATACGCATCTAAACTACCCGCGTCAACCCTGAATCTTAAAGAATTAGAAAACTAATTTAAAAATACTTTGATAATTACCCATCCCCCCTGTTTTTTTATATATTTTCTACTTTGTAAATGTAATGGAGCAAAAAAAACTAGAGAACAATGCTCTAGTTTTTTTGGTTATAATTTAAACCTGAATCCATGAGGTCACTACTGCACAGAACGCAAGCTATTGATTCATCACGGGTATTTTTAGCTCTCGCGCTAAACCAATATCTTACGCCCTGTTATCCGCATTGACCTCACGGATTCAGGTTAAATTAAGAACTACTTTTTACACGCTGTTTTAGCCCCAGGCACTTTTCCTGTTAATTTTAAGAATGCAGCAAATGGATCCATTACTTTCATGGCCTCCATTTTAGGGCCTTGAAATTTTAGTTTACCCGTCATCATAGAGCCCATAACACCACAGCTTCCAGTTCCCATGCATGTCCAGTTTTTATCAGTAGCATGCATGACATAATCAACATTAAAGTTCATTTTCTTGCCGTCAGGTTTACCGCCATAAGTACACATGGCTTTACCACCTTTATCAGAAATCGTGAGCTGAATCGCATTTTTAGCACCACAACCATTTCCATCCCGATAAATTTGGATCATCTTATAACCTCTGCCTGCATTATTTTTGATCCATTTATACCCATCACCAAACATATCACCTGGCATTTGAGCCAACTGTGTCGTGAGTATTGATGTCTTATTCCATGCATTGCATGCTTGCTTTGCCCATGTAGCATCCATAAAGTCTGCAGCCATAAGCGGTGATGTTAATAACCCTACTGTTAAAATAATTCCTATCTTTTTAATCATATTAAACTCCTTTATTGTATTTTGCATCACCTTTAGAAGCGTCTGCTATAACCGATTCCAGCTGCATCTTGTTCCATACTCAAATTAAATGGTTGACGAGCTACGAGATCACCTTTAATAGTATTTTTGAAAGTATGTCTATAAGAGCCAACAATTGAAGAATTTTTATCTAAGGCATAATCAAAGCCCAGCGACAAATGATCTTCTACAGTAGCAGGTGCTAATACATTGAAAAAAGTGTCTTTTGAATCGAGCGGAGCCTTACCGTGATTATACCCTGCCATCAGTGCCAATTTAGGGGTTGCCTGTGCCTTTACGCCAAGTTTATATATAGTTTGATCGTCCCATCCAAAACCAGGACCATTTTTGTCGCCAAAACGACCCTGTGCATCAAAGCCATTTCCCATCGCTGTTACATCTGAATAATAGATTTGCTGCACATCTAAAGCCACCATTACCTTTGGTGTGACTTTAAATGATGCACCAATAGTCAATGCTGCTGGCACATCAAGCTTACCACCATCTGCAAATAAGCCTTTATATTTTTTAAAGGCACTCATTTTAGTTTTGAAACGATAAGAAGCACCTACACTAAAATTATCATTTATTTTACCCATCCAGCCAATCTGTGCACCTATACCTGTCGATGTGCTTTTACCAGGGTTTTGAAATGCCTCTAGTTCGTTTGGATTAATCCGTGGATCACCTTGAAATGCCCCAATACCTTGAGCTTTAAAGCTTTGCATAACTAAATTTACAGCCAAGCCAACACTGTGCTGATCATTCAATTTTGTTGAAATAGACGGTGCAATAAATAATTGCTCTAGATTAATCCCTGTAGCACTATTAGCACCCCCATTCATCGGTGCAAAGGGTTGTTGTGCTTTACCTGTAGGAAACATTGGGCTTTTTTTATATTTAGTGTTCATACCTCCATTTCCATAGGCGGATATACCTACTGAATATTTCCCTATATCTTTTTTGTAGGCAGCTTCTGGAATAAGAAAGGTACTTTTACCATTACCAGAATATGTCACACCGCCTGGTGATCCTGCTCCCGCAGGAAGATTACTGGTTGCAGAACGATCTGGTTTGAAAATCTCTAGCCCAACATCATAGCCATCTGCAATAAATGAACCCGCAGCAGGGTTAGTCATTAAGGTTGTTGTATTTTGTGGGTTGCCAACAGCAGCCCCACCCATTGCTTTATGTACCTGTCCAAGCCCCGTTGGTGCCATACCATTGGTTGCATAAACTGCTGGTGCTATTGCAAGTGACAATGACACTGCTAAAAGTGTTTTCTTTAAATTATATTGCATTCTTATATTCTCCGTAACGGTATTTATTTGTTAAATTTTAAAATTATTAATTTTATAGAAAACATAATGGCAGACTCGACACACTGTTGTCAATAAGCAACATACTTTAAGTTATTGATTTTATGTATATTATTGCTTTAGAATATTATTACTTACTGAAATTCAAACTTTATGTTTGTCAATTCTTATAAAGATGAATAGACTGGAAACACTTAAGGAAACCCTGATCAAGTCCAATTATTTTTAGCTTGCCAAATCTGCCGATATTTTCCATGAAGATCGACGCAATAGAATAACTATTACGTCTCACTTCATGAAAAATAGCGACAGATTTTTCTGCGCTAAATTCTAATCGACTTAATCAGGATTTCCTTAAGGAAACCCTGATCAAGTCCAATTATTTTTAGCTTACTAAATCTGCCGATATTTTCCATGAAGATCGACGCAATAGAATAACTATTACGACTCACTTCATGAAAAATAGCGACAGATTTTTCTGCGCTAAATTCTAATCGACTTAATCAGGTTTTCCTTAACGAAAAATAGAGCAAGTAACGGAGCAAATAACAGAAAAATATGTCATATCTACAATTCAAACTAAAGCATTCGGATGAATCAAAAAACAACTTGGCACGCCGTGCGCAACTTACATTTCCACGCGGAACTATTGAAACACCAGCCTTTATGCCAGTCGGTACTTATGGCACCGTCAAATCAATGAAACCCGAAGAAGTTGAAGGCATGGGGGCAGAAATAATCCTTGGCAATACCTTCCATTTAATGCTCCGCCCTGGCACAGAAGTCATCCAAAAACATGGTGATCTGCATGATTTTATGAATTGGAATAAACCAATTCTGACCGACTCTGGTGGCTTCCAAGTTTTCTCGCTTGCCAAAATACGCAAAATCACCGAAGAAGGTGTTCATTTTCAATCGCCTATCAATGGTGATAAATTCTTGCTTTCTCCTGAATTTTCAATGCAAGTGCAAAAAGAGCTTGGCTCAGATATTGTAATGATTTTTGATGAATGCACTCCTTACCCAGCTTCACTCACGCAAGCACGAGAATCTATGGAGCTGTCATTGCGATGGGCTAAACGTAGCAAACAAGCACACGCTGACAACCCAGCAGCCTTATTTGGGATTGTGCAAGGGGGAATGCATAACGAGCTTCGTGAGATTTCAGCTAATGAGCTTATAAATATAGGTTTTGATGGCTATGCCATTGGGGGCTTATCCGTTGGTGAACCTAAAGATCAGCGTGATAAGGTATTAGAACACACTACACCTTTATTGCCTGAAGATAAGCCACGCTACCTGA
>JALSLM010000177.1 GCA_026988295.1 Thiotrichaceae bacterium | reverse complement strand
CCCACGGTAGGCTCATCCAAAATCACCAATTCTGGCTGATGCAATATTGCCTGAGCGATACCGACTCGCTGTTGATAGCCTTTAGAAAGATTAGCAATAAGCTTATTTTGAACATCACCTAAGCCACACCGTTGAATAGTGTTTTCTAGTGATTTAGCTTTGATATTTTGAGGGATATCATGCAAAGCGGCACAATAGTTTAAAAACTCCAAGGGAGTCATATCACGATAAATTGGTGGTTGTTCAGGCAAATAGCCAATATTTCTTTTAGCCATTAATGGTTCTTCGAGTAAATCAATACCATTGATGACAATATCGCCAGAACTAGGGGAGATATTGCCCGTAAGCATCTGCATCGTCGTTGACTTGCCTGCACCATTAGGGCCAAGTAAACCGAGTACTTCCCCTTTATGAAGTGTTAAATTAAAATCATTAACAGCGTGATACTTGCCATAATAACGATTTAAAGCCATTACCTGAATAAGTGCTTGTGTGCTCATTGAACCCCTTAGTTTGTCCTGAATCCGTGAGGTCACTACGGCACAGGATGCAAGCTATTGATTCATCACGGGTTTAAAAAATACCCGCTTAACCTACGGGTGAAGCTAAGATTTTTTAAATCCCGTGCTAAACCAATATCTTACACCCCGCTATCCGCATTGACCTCACGGATTCAGGTTTATTTTTTATTCCTTAGGAAATGATTATAAACCCATCCCCCCTCTTTTTTGCATTTTTTTTGTAACGTAGAGAGTTCACAGAGAGTCGCAGAGCTTTTAATTGTTTCCAAGCTTGAGAGAGATTACTTGGCTGGTAGAGGGTTAAATCTGAGATTTGTAGGTCGGATTAGCGATAGTGTAATCCGACAAAGTACGATAGTTAGTGGGGTTAAGGAAAGCCTGATCAAGTCCAATTATTTCTAGCTTGCCAATTCTGCCGATATTTTCCACGAAGCTCGGCGTAATAGAATGACTATTGCATCTTACTTCGTGAAAAATAGCGACAGATTTTTCTGCGCTAAATTCTAATCGACTTAATCAGGTTTTCCTTAAGGAAAGCCTGATCAAGCCTCATTATTTCAATGCTACCCTAATTTCTTTAGGGTAATGAATTCCTTCTTTCTGCAAGCGTTTATATTCAGCATAAACTTTCTTCACATAGTTTTGAGTTTCTTTAAAAGGAGGGACTCCACCATATTTACTGACATTGCCTGGTCCTGCATTATAAGCTGCGATTGCTAGCTTTGAATCACCATTGAAAGTTTTTAACATCTGAGCAATGTATTTTATGCCACCTTGTATATTATGCTCAGGATTCCACGGGTCGTTTATGCGTAAACCAAGAGCTGTTTGTGGCATCAGTTGCATCAAACCAATAGCACCTACACGAGAGTGAGCACCTTCATTAAAGCAAGACTCCTGACGGATGATAGCGTGAATAAGCTCGGCATCAACATCATATATTTGTGAATATATTTTTATAGGTTTTTGATATATACGCGCTTGCTGACTTAAATGTTTATAGCTGTTACAGCCTGTTATTATACCGTTATCTCTACCATTGGCATTTACAATATTTCCCAATGATTTATTTTTTTTACGCTTGATATTGCGACTTTTTTTGGATTTTTTAGCATAACGCTTGTACTTTTTTTTATATTTTCTCTTCTTTTTATGCTTTTTTGAATGGCGTTTTCCTTTGCGGTATTTTGCCTTCCTTAGTTTTGATCTCTTCTTTTTGCGCGCACTAGATTTGTAAGCTCGCCTCTTCTTAATTTTAAAAACTTTAACCAGACGATAGCGAGAGCCTCTAAGGCGTTTGCCAGTCAATAAAGTGCTACCATCTTTTTTAACGTATTTATACATATCAGCATGGGCAAGTTTGCTTCCCCATAAGCTACTGACAAGCAGTAATATTGAGCAAAGTCCAATGTTTAGAACAAATTTAAGCACAATACGATGAATAAACGTCGTGTTTGTTTTTTTCATAATATATAGATCTTAGTATTATTTTTATTTTTTTATTGATATATCAACCTGAATTCGTAAGTTCATATTGAACGCACGAAATCAGAAGAAAGATAGTGATAACTGTCATATTAGTTTTCTCCATTTAGAAAGTCTACGCTCTTTAGATGAAAGGATGACTTTGGTTAATAATTAATCACATGCTATTGTTGCTCTATAATTATAATAAATCAAGTTGTTACAGTATTTTTACTTAGCTACCTTACATAAGGAAACCCTGAGCAAGTCCAATTATTATTAGCTTGCCAAATCTGTCGCTAAACTCTAATCGACTTAATCAGGCTTTCCTTAAGATGCAGTGTTATAATTGATGGCTTTGTTGCTCCATTCCTAACAACTGGTGCTTAATCATACTATGAGTGTTCTTAAAGACGTATCCACACAGCTAAATGAGAAAAACCTACTGCTATCCACTGCAGAATCTTGTACGGGTGGGTGGTTGGCAAAAACAATCACTGATCTAGCAGGTAGTTCTACAATCTTTGATCGAGGCTTTGTTACTTATAGCAATGAAGCAAAACAAGAAATGCTGGGAGTTGCAGAGAAAACCCTTGAAAATTTTGGAGCAGTTAGCGAACAAGTTGTTTTAGAAATGGCGGAAGGAGCCATAAAAAATTCAGCCGCAAATATAGCTATTTCGATTAGTGGAGTCGCAGGCCCTGGAGGTGGTACAGATGATAAACCCGTTGGTATGGTCTGCTTTGGATGGCTTATATCTGGGGAGAATTCACAAGCAGAAACTATGTATTTCGATGGCGACAGAGACTCAGTACGGAAACAATCGGTTGAATATGCGCTAAAAATTTTATTGAGAATAATAGCTAAATCCATTACCAAATGATACAAACAATGTAAGGAGAATATTGCGCGTGAGAATTGAAGAAGATAAAAAGTTAGACTATTCAAGTGTATTAATCCGCCCTAAGCGTAGCACTTTAGGCTCACGTAAGCAGGTGGCACTTTCTCGTCAGTTTTCTTATCGTAATGCAGATTTAACTGAAGATATTCACTATCATGGTGTGCCGATTATGGCTGCAAATATGGATGGTGTGGGCACATTTGCAATGGCTGATGCCTTGATAAAACATGGGCTATTCACATGCTTAGTAAAGAGCTACTCTGAAGCAGAGCTAATTAATTTTTTCAGTCAGCAAGATGATAGTCGCAAGAATCATATTGCCTATTCAATGGGTATTATTGATCATGATTTTGAGAAATTCAAAAATGTTTATGCAAATGAAAAAGTTGAGATTAAATATGTTTGTGTTGATGTTGCTAATGGTTATTCAGAACGATTTTCAGCTTTTATCAAAAAGTTAAGAGATCATTATCCTCACATTGTTATTATTGCGGGCAATGTAGTAACAGGTGAAATGACCGAAGAGCTAATTTTAAATGGAGCTGATATTGTAAAAGTTGGTATAGGACCAGGCAGTGTTTGTACTACCCGTATTCAAACAGGTGTTGGCTTTCCTCAGCTTTCAGCCGTTATAGAATGTGCTGATGCAGCGCATGGCTTGGGTGGTCACGTTATTGCAGATGGTGGTTGCACCTGCCCAGGGGATGTTGCTAAAGCCTTTGCAGCGGGTGCTGATTTTGTCATGCTAGGTGGTATGTTTGCAGGGCATGATGAAGGGGGCGGCAAAATTATTACCAAATATCATCGCAGTGGCGAAGTTGAGAAACTAGATACTGGCTGGCAAGATATAATCGAAGAAAAGAAGTATATTGAATTTTACGGCATGAGCTCACAAGCCGCTAATAACAAACACTTTGGCGGTTTAAAGAAATACCGCTCATCCGAGGGACGCGAAGTTCTTGTACCTTATCACGGCAAAATAGAGAAAACAGTATTGAATTTATTAGGTGGCATTCGTAGCACTTGCACCTATGCAGGCGCAAAAAAACTTAAATGGCTAAGCAAATGCACCACCTTTGTAAAAACAGATCAGCAGTTTAATACTGTATTTAGCCAGAATGATAAGTCCTAGGAGGCTGTCTGAGAACTAGCACTCTAGTTCTTTAATAAGCTACTTCCTCATAATAAACATGAATTTTTATGAATAAAACAAAACATCTTGATGTAGGCTGTGGTTCTAGCCCTAGAAATCCTTTTGCTTGTGATGAATTATATGGAGTCGATATTATTTAGCAGCAATGTGATGATTTTAATTATCAGCAATGTAATATTATCTTAGAAAAGCTCCCCTTTGATGATGCTTATTTTGATTCGATTTCAGCTTATGACTTTTTAGAGCATATTCCACGTTTATCAGTCATTAAAAATGAAGCTGGTCAAAATACGACAGTATTTCCTTTTATTGACTTTATGAATGAAGCTTATCGAATATTGAAGCCGAATGGCATATTTTATGCGATTACACCCTGTTATCCACACCCTGCCGCCTTTGTTGATCCCACCCATGTAAACATCATCACGCGTAGAACACATAAATATTTTACTGCGCCAAGGCATCGCGCAAAAATGTATGGATTCACAGGTAAATTTGAGGTTATTAGAGTTAAAAGACTTAAATTTAGTCAAGAAACCAAAAAGCATTCCCCTTTAGTTAAAGCCTTGAAAAATATTTTATATACAATTCTACCTAATAAAAAATCACATATATTGTGGGAGTTTAAAGCCATTAAAGAATCGTAGGGTAGAAATGTATATGAAAAATCGAGCAGCCGATCTTTCTATTATTATCGTCAATTACAGAAGTTGGGATGTACTCAGAGAGTGCTTGTACTCTTTTCAAGAATATCCGCCAGCCTTAAACTATGAAGTTATAGTGGTCGATAATGATTCACAAGATGATCAATTTCATTCTTTTCAGCGTGACTTCCCTGATATTCGCTTGCTTGCAAATTTAGGAAACTATGGCTTTTCTCATGCGTGTAATTTAGGTGCAGATGAGGCAAATGCTGATTACCTACTCTTTTTAAATCCTGATACCTGCTTGACTGAATTAGCCACACTTGAAACCATGCTCTATTTTGCCAAGCAAAATAGCTCTGTGGGTATTACATCCTGTCGGCGACGCAATAAAAAAGGTACTTATGAAAGAGATATAGCTTTTTTAAATTTATGGCTGAGCTTTGGATGGTTGCGCGCTATTTATCGCCAGTTATACAAAAAATCACTTAAGTTGCGTTATCCCGAAGGTCAAGCTATTTGGTATCCAGACTGGGTATCAGGCTGTGTTGTTTTAATCTCTTGTGAGTTATTCAAACAAGTCGATAAATGGAGTGAAAATGATTTCTGGATGTACTCTGAAGATATGGATCTCTGCAAAAAGGTACATGGTCAGGGGAAAAAAATTGCCTTATTGCGCCAAGTTGAATTAAAACATGCACATGGCGGATCTACTCGAAAAAATATACAAATCAGTGCGCTTACAAAATCAGAAGTCATTATTTCACGGCATGTGTATATCCAAAAACACAGCAAAGGTTTTAATTGCATAGCTTTACATGCTCTTACCTTTAGCAATGCTATTAGCACTTGGCTATTACGATCAGTATTGAGTTTGCCTCTCTTTTGGACAAAAGCTTTTAAAGCCAATTTATTAATACTAAGTACCGTAGTGAGTTATTACTTGTCTGCATTGACTCGTAAAAACTGGAAAAGCTCTCGACTTCCCTTGCCAGATAATTCTAATCCAAAAGAGTACTAGATTGAATATCAGGAAATCCTGTGTCAGGTAGGTCTATTAATCCTAAATCATAGAGCACTCTTCCTGTGTTGCCAGGTGCTAGTGTTTGAAAATACCAAGGATATTTTTTTTCTGTGAGAATAGATACATTCTTCACTAATTGATTGGTACAATTTTTAAAAAATAAATGATATAGGGCAGGCTTGTTTACAAGTTTGTTGATTTCATTTGTAAGAAGCAAGAATAACTCCTGAGCTTTTTCTTGAGAGACTTTAATAGGATAGATGTGAACAGCTTCATTATTTTTTTTACGAACACTTAGCAAATCTTCTGGTGTTGCTATGAGGTAAATAATCTCAAATTTTGCAAATAATCCACCATAAAGAGAAAAATCCTCCCCTTGTTCTCTTCTCGCTTCTATTGAAATGCCAAATTCTTGCTGGTTATCCAATGTGAAAATAATAAAAACATGGGCAATCTCACTAATTGCTGAGAAGTGTGAAACTACTGCTTTTAAGCCAGTTATATTTTTGAGTTGAAAGTTCATTTCCTTGTAACGATAGTGTTTTTTATCATCAGCAAGCCAATCAAAATCTCGAACATTTTTTAAAGTGATCTGAGAGTTGTTCAGATCAGAATCAAGAATTACTTCTGCTAATCGAGAATGTTCAGTTGACCAGTTGCGTTGATTATTTGCTTCACTAAATATGTAAGTAGTCACACTTATAAAACCAAATAGGATTAGGGGGATAAAAACCCATTTGCCAATAAATTTAAAAACAAAAAGATGGATGAAGCTTATTATATTTTTGATTCTGAAGTATTTGATGGTAGTGCTCCATTAAGTTTGTATTGATGGGTCAGCACAAACTTATAAATACCCATCCCCTCCCTTTTTTTACATTTTTATAACACAGAGAGCGATAGAGGGCTACAGAGTTTTTAATCATATCCAAGTTTTATTCCTGTTACTTTTTATGTTATTAGCTGGATAACTTTATCATTTCTCCTCGCTACGACTTCTATTCTCAGACAGCCTCTAGGAGACTGTCTGAGAATAGAGAGTCTACTGCGGAAAAGCTGAATTTGGCTATATTTCCCCCCAATTTTCGGTGAATAGAACAACTATTCCCCTCAAATTGGTGAAAAATCTAGCTCAAATCAGCTTTCCCTCGCTACGACTCCTCTTCTCGGACAGCCTCCTAGGAGAGAAAAAAGGCACGTTAGAATAGGGAACTTATGCAGTGTCCTGTCCCTAATGTGGTGGTTCTGTGCTAAATGCTATGTAATCAAGTTAATAAAGCTATAATTTACCCTAAACAACTTGTATAATTCGCGCCCTTTATATTCTGTAAGTATCTGAGTAACAAATTGTGATTGAAAATTTAAGAAATATAGCCATTATCGCCCACGTTGATCATGGTAAAACCACGCTCGTTGATAAGCTCTTAGAGCAGTCTGGCACTTTAGGTGACCGAGCTAATGTATCAGAGCGAATGATGGACTCTAACGAGATAGAGCAAGAGCGTGGTATCACGATTTTAGCTAAAAATACTGCGATTACTTGGGGTGAATACCGCATTAATATCGTGGATACACCAGGTCACGCCGATTTTGGTGGCGAGGTAGAACGTGTACTATCAATGGTTGATTCTGTTTTGCTATTGGTTGATGCTGTTGACGGACCTATGCCGCAAACACGCTTTGTTACTTCAAAAGCTTTTGCAATGGGTTTTAAGCCAATTGTTGTTATTAATAAAATTGACCGTCCTGGCGCACGTCCTGATTGGGCGCTAGATCAAACATTTGAGTTATTTGACAAGCTAGGTGCTAGTGATGAGCAGCTTGATTTCCCAGTTGTTTATGCCTCTGCTATTAATGGCTATGCAGGTTTAGAAAGTGATATTACAGAAGGTGACATGATACCGCTATTGCAAACTATAGTAGATAGTGTAAGCCACCCTGATGTTGATCCAGATGCTCCTTTTCAGATGCAGGTTAGTCAGCTAGATTATAACTCTTATACTGGCTTGATCGGTATTGGTCGTATCAAGAAGGGAAAAATCAAAAGAAACTCTGTTGTAAAAGTAATTGATATTGAAGGAAAGATTCGTAACGGTCGTATCCTTCAGCCAATGGGCTTTCACGGGCTTGAGCGTATAGATGTTGATGTCGCACAAGCGGGTGATATTATTGCCTTCACTGGTATGGATAAGCTGCATATATCAGATACACTTTGTGATCCTGATAATGTTGTCGCATTGCCAGCAATGACGGTTGATGAGCCAACGGTTAGTATGACCTTTCAAGTAAATAACTCACCATTTGCTGGTAAAGAAGGGAAATACGTTACCTCACGCAATATTCAAGAACGCCTTGATGAAGAGTTATTACACAATGTCGCACTTCGTGTAGAGCCAGGTGATGATATTGATAAATTCAGGGTATCAGGTCGTGGTGAATTACACCTCGGTATCTTAATTGAAAATATGCGTCGAGAAGGTTTTGAGATTGCAGTATCTCGTCCAGAAGTTGTTATTCGAGGTGAAGGCGATAAGCGTGAAGAGCCTTATGAAAACCTGACCATCGACCTTGAGGAAACACATCAAGGCAGTATTATGGAGAAAATGGGTGAGCGCAAAGGTTTGCTTCAAAATATGGAGCCAGACGGCAAAGGGCGTGTGCGTTTAGAGTATGTGATTCCTTCACGTGGTTTAATCGGCTTCCAGACTGAATTTATGACGTTGACATCAGGCACTGGTCTAATGTATCACTCTTTCGACCATTATGGTCCATTGGTAAAAGAAGAAATTGGTCAGCGTAATAGTGGCGTATTGATATCTAACTCAACGGGTAAGGCATTAGCCTTTGCCATTTTTAATCTTCAAGAGCGTGGCAAGATGTTTATTGATCATGCACAAGAAGTCTACGAAGGTCAGGTTATTGGTATTCATAGCCGTGATAATGATTTGGTTGTGAATCCACTTAAAGCGAAGCAACTCAATAATATCCGTGCGGCTGGTACTGATGAAAACTTGATTCTGACTAAGCCAATCAAGTTCACTTTAGAGCAAGCACTTGAGTTTATTGATGATGATGAGCTGGTAGAAATCACGCCTGAAAGCATTCGTATTCGTAAAAAAGTACTTTCAGAAAGTGCTCGTAAAACTGCTTCACGACAAGGTAAAGGCTCGTAAGATTACAATTTGTGTTTCTGTAGGTCAGATTAGCGATAACGTAATTCGACAGATCGCTAAAAATAGCAGATTTAACCTATCTACCAATTTTTTTTCAATCTTGGTACTCCATCAATATTAGTTTGATGGAGTACAGATATACCCATCCCCCCTTTTTTTTGTATTTTTTATAAGACAGAGGCTTATAGAGAACTCAGCTTTTCCGTAGTAGATTCTCTATTCTCAGACAGCCTCCTAGGAGCTTCTCATCATGAAAAATATGCCAGAATTACCTTGTGAAATTGTAAAAACTTCAGAAACAACAGAATATACTGTTATCTGGCTTCATGGTCTTGGTGCTGATGGCAATGATTTTGTGCCTATTGTTTCTAAGTTAAAACTACCTGAGTCATTGGCTATAAAATTTGTTTTCCCTCATGCTCCTGTGAGACCAATTACACTGAATAATGGTTATCAAATGCGAGCATGGTTTGATATGTATTCACTTGATAGGGTGGATAATGCCAAAGAAGAAGATATTCTTATTTCTGTCACTTGGATTAATGATCTTATTGCCCAAGAAGTTGAAATGGGTACACCTGCCAGAAAAATTGTATTGGCTGGTTTCTCACAAGGTGGCGTGATAGCAATCCATGCAGGGCTTCGATACCCTAATAAATTGGCAGGAATTATGATGCTTTCAACGTATATTCCATTTGAAGAAAATCTACTTAAGCTAGATCACCAAGCACAAAATAACTTGGATATTTTTGCAGCTCATGGGCTAAGTGATCCTGTTATTCCGTTTAAAAGTTGGCAAAACTATACCGCCAAACTGAAATCCCTTGATTTTAACGTAGAAGCTCACTCTTATTCTATGGAGCATTCAGTCTCACAATTAGAAATAAGTGATATATCGGCATGGCTACAAAAAATATTAAAATAAAAAAGTAGGTACTCCTAGGTGTCGAGTCCCGTGTGATCATGGACATATTCCAGAAAGAAGTTATGCTCTCTATCAAGCAAGAGAAATTCTTCAGGACATGCTAAACGATAGTAAGAAAAAGGTCTAACATGATTATACATCC
>JALSLM010000176.1 GCA_026988295.1 Thiotrichaceae bacterium | reverse complement strand
TGTTTGACGTGCTAGAAGGTCATCTGACCATTGTTGTAAGATGGGAAAATCTTTTAAAAGGTCTACGTTGCAATGATCTTTAATAAACTTTGTGCGTGTGAAGATCGGTGCAGCTGAAATATCTATCATTGAGAAATCATTCCCGTTGAACCAAGGTTTGTTCTTCTTGGCTTGCTCTAGACCTGCAAGGTTCTTGGTGAATTCTTCCAGTGCTTTTTCCATATCCTCTTTCTTTTTTGCCATAAGTATATTGAACGTGCCCATATACATTGGTGAGGAGTATTCCATCCAAGCTCGGTTTTGTGCTTTTGTTAGTGGATTAGAGGGGTGTATTTGAGGTGGGTAAACTTCATCTATATATTCATTGATTACGGCTGATTCAAATAGTACATTGTCATCTACCAGCATAACAGGTACTTTGCCAGTGGGTGAAATATCTAGAAACCACTCTGGTGGATTATAAACATCGATAAATTCAATATCATATTCTACATTTTTTTCTTTGAGTAAAATCACACTGCGTTGTACAAATGGACATATTTTAAAGCTGATTAACTTGGGTTTAGACATTTGTTTTCTCCTGTTTTTTCCTGATAATTGCTTGTAATAAAAGAGAATAAGCTGATTCCAGTTGTACACATACCCATCCCCCCCTTTTTTTACATATTTTACAAAGCTTGTTAAGCAGCTGAGATTCGGCTATTGCTCAGTCCTGAATTCTAATCACGTCTTGTACGGGCTTAAAGCTTTTACGGTGACAGCTAAGCGCGCCATATTTTTGCAATGCTTCTCGATGCGCTTTGGTGGGATAACCTTTGTGGCGAGCGAAACCATATTCTGGATATTGTTTGTCTAATTCAATCATTTCTTTATCCCGTGCTACTTTTGCAATAATTGAGGCGGCACTGATTGCTGCAATTTTAGAATCTCCTTTAATGATTGTTTCCATAGAGATTTGCATCTGTATTTTTTTATTGCCATCAATTTTTATATGGTCAGGTTGTATTTCTAATCCTTCAACAGCTCTTTTCATGGCAAGTAAACTGGCTTGTAAGATATTAATTTGATCGATTTCTTCAACTTCAGCTCGGGCAATTGACCATGCTAGTGCTTTTTCTCTGATTTCAATATCCAGTTGATTGCGTCGTTTTTCACTTAATACTTTTGAATCAGCTAGTCCTTTAATCCATCTTTCTGGCGTTAAAATGACGGCTGCGGCGACTACTGCACCTGCTAATGGTCCTCTGCCAACCTCATCAACTCCTGCGACCCGTCTAAATTTCATTTTTATTCTCTAATTGCTTATTCTTTAATAATTCATAAAGTACTTTTGCAGCACGCTTGCTGGCATTTTGTTTTAGGGTTTTATGAATTTTATTGAAGTGTATTAATAAAGCTCGTTTCTCTTCTTCTGGTAGATCATATTGTTGTTCTATCTCTAGGACAATGTTTTCTGCTGTTACTTTTTCTTGTAGTAGTTCAGGAACAAGATAGTCATCGGCGAGATTATTAGGCAAAGTGAAATATTTTGCTTTCATTAACTTAAATAAACGAAAAATAAAGGCTGTTAGTGGGGCAAAACGATAGGCTGCAACCATAGGGCGACCGATTAACATGCCTTCTAGTACTGCTGTTCCTGATGCCATTAGTATTTGATTTGAGGCCGACATGACTGAGCGTGACTTTCCATCTATTATTTTTAGGGATAAGTCAGGGGCTACTGTTTGCTTTATGTTGTTGAAAGCTGTTTTAACTTTCTCATTGATCAAAGGCACAACAAATATCCAGTTAGAATGCTTTTGCTGTAATATTCTTGCGGCTTTTATAAAATCAGCGGCAAGGTGTTTTATTTCACTCAGGCGACTTCCAGGTAATATCGCAAGGATATAAGCATCCTGTGGTAAGCCTAAAATTTCTCTGGCTTCAACAGTTGTTACATTCAAAGGAATTTCATCTGCTAGGGGATGACCTACGAACTTTGCATTAACATTATGTTTTTCGTAGAGTGCCAGCTCGAATGGAAATAAGGTTAGCATAACATCCATGCTACCCCTGATTTTTTTTATACGTCCTTCGCGCCATGCCCAAAGATTGGGGCCAACATAGTGGGCTGTGGGTATATTTGCCTGAGAGAGTGCTCTTTCAAGTTTAAAATTAAAATCAGGTGCATCAATCCCAATAAATAGGTCGGGTGGATTATCAAGCCACCGTTGAATTAAGCTTTTACGAATTTTAAGCAGTTCAAATAAGCGCGGTAATACTTCAAAAAAACCCATAACGGAGAGTCGCTCCATTGGGTGTATGGATTTAAACCCTTGCTGTTGCATTTCTACACCACCAATACCTTCAAAACAAGCATTAGGGTAGATTTCTTTGAGCGCAATAATTAGGCGACTGCCAAGAATATCACCAGAGGCTTCGCCTGCGATAATTGCTATTTGCATTAGCGTATAATCCCGCGCTCACTTTGGCTACGCTGACAAAAATTAGCCAGTTTTTTAATATTATTATCGGTAGCTCCTTCAGAGTGTAGTTTTTCTAGGGCTTCTTTGAAGGTTGATTCACTGCGATACAGTATGCGATAGGCTTTTTTGATTGCCAAACGCTGCTTTTCATCAAAACCGTGTCGTTTTAAGCCTTCATTATTTATTCCACGAGGGGAGCAGGGCGCACCAAAAGCCATTACAAAGGGTGGAAGATCTTTGCCTAATGCTGTTCCCATGCCTGTGAAAGCATATTCTCCAACATGACAAAACTGATGTACTAGAGTAAAGCCGCCAAGAATTGCATAGTCATGTATTGTGACGTGTCCTGCCAGTGTTGCGTTATTGGCGAAAATGGTATTATTTCCAACGATGCAATCATGCGCGATATGCACATAGGCCATTATCCAGTTATCATCACCAATTTCAGTCTTGCCAATATCCTGAATAGTGCCACGATTTATGGTGCACGATTCTCGAATTACATTACGGTCTCCAATGCTGAGTGTGGTTGGCTCGCCATTGTACTTTTTATCTTGCGGCTCTGCGCCCACTGAAGCAAATTGAAAGATGCGATTGTCTTTGCCGATAGTTGTTGGTCCATCAATAAAAACATGTGAGCCAATCCAGCTACCGCTATCTATTTTAACGTCAGCTCCAATAATGGCATAGGCAGATATTTCAACATCATCCGCAATTTCAGCTTTGCTGTGAATAATCGCTGTAGGATGTATAGCCACGGCTTTATTTAGTCATCTCAATAGCAGCACATTTGATTTCAGCCGCAGCTGCTATTTGTCCGTCAACTCGTGCTTCGGTTTTAAAAATCCACATTTTTCCTTTGTGGCGTAAAACTTCGGCATATAGCTCAAGTTGGTCGCCTGGCACAACCTGTTTTTTAAACTTAACTTTATCGACACCGACTAAGATATATAGCATGTCATCTTGTGGCTCTTCGCCCATAGTGCGAAAACCTAGTAAACCTGTGGCTTGAGCCATAGCCTCAATAATTAATACACCTGGCATTATAGGCTGGTTGGGAAAATGGCCATTAAAAAATGGCTCATTGATAGTTACATTTTTAATCCCTGTTAATGATTTTCCAGATTCAAATTGAGTTACCCTGTCAATCAATAAAAAAGGATAGCGATGCGCTAGAAAGCGCCTGATTTCAGTAACATCCATAATGGTTTTGTTATTTATTGTTGGTTTATTATCCATAGTTATTTCTCTCTATTATTTTCTATATCCTGAATCCGTGAGGCTAATGCGGATATGAGGGATAAGGTATTGGTTTCACCGTGGAATTAAAAAGCTCTGCATAATTGAGTTCACCATTTGCTAGCACAGATGGGAAGCTCACTAAATCTTAGCTTCACCCATAGGTTAAGCGGGTATTTTTAAACCGCTGTGGAATCAATAACTTGTTCATCATGCCGTAGTAGTCTCACGGATTCAGATTTAACTGTATTTTCAATTCTTTTATTTGTTTTGCCATATCATCAAGATGCCGAAAACGTGCAGCATTGCGTCGCCATTTTCTATTGTCTTCGGTTGCAATGCCTGATGAATAAACACCTGATTCTTTTATAGAGCTGATAACCATGCTCCTGCCAGTAATAATAACATCATCTGCAATATTTAAGTGACCTGCAATCGCTACAGCGCCACCAATTTGGCAACGCTCACCAATGGTAGTGCTTCCTGCAATCCCAACTGATCCAGCTATTATGGTAAGGCTACCTATCTTTACATTATGCGCAATTTGTATTTGATTATCCAATTTTACGCCATTTTCGATGATTGTTGAGCCTAATGCAGCCCTATCTATTGTTGTGTTTGCACCAATCTCAACATCGTCTCCAATAACGACATTGCCAATTTGGAGTATTTTATACCAGCTCTTATCTTTTTGAGGGGCAAAGCCAAAGCCATCTGAGCCTATTACTGTACCAGAATGAATAATGATATTTGTTCCGATTTGAGTGTTTGAATAAATAGTCACATTAGGATGTATGAGTGCGTTTGAGCCTAAAACAGAGCCTTTTTCAATAACTGTACCAGCACCAATAACGGAGTTATCACCTATATTTACAGCTGAATCAATGACGACATTAGCTGCGATATTGACATTTTTACCAATAATGGAGTCTTTAGCGATAACAGCACTGGGGTGAATATTGGCTTTGGGTATTGCTCGCTTGTGAAAAGCATTGACCACTTTGGCAAAGGTTAAATAAGGGTCATCATTAATTAAGGCATTGCCGTTGTATGCAGAAGCCATTTTCGATGAAAGAATCACGGCTGAGGCTTTTGTTGTATCTAGTTGTTTTTTGTATTTTGGGTTGCTAACAAAACTAATCTGACCTTCCTTAGCATCTTGTAGTGTAGCTACATCACTCACTTGCAACTGTGTGTCACCTTTGACTTCAGAACCTGTTAAATCAGCTAATTCCTTAAGACTTTTCATTGATTAATCTCATTAGTATTATTTTCAGAAGCTTTGTTCTCGCCCATATTAGAGAAGTCTTTTTCTTCGTCTAGGAGTATTTTATTGCTTAGCTTTTCGCGCAGATATTCTAAAACCAATGGCGTAATGTCAACCCGTTTACTCGCGGAGATATAATCTTGTATGATAATATCTATATTTTGCTGTTTGCGTACATCATTAATGGCACTAAATACCTCTTTTTGTACGTCATCTAAGGCTGCATCTCTGGCAAAGCGTAACTCTTCGCTAAAGTCTTGTAAGGATCTGCCACGCGCCCGCTTACGCGCCCGTAGCTCTCTTTGTTTTTGGCGTTTCAAATCAGCATCTACGCCTTTTAAAGCAATTAACTTTTTTAAATCAGCTTCTAGAATATTGATTTCTTCTAATGCTTCTGCCAGCTTTTTCTCTTGAGGGAGAAATTTCTCTTTAAGCTTGTTACTGGCGAGATCTGATTGAGGAGCGTTTTCCATTAAAAAAGTAACATTAACCACAGCAACTGAAACGGCTTGTTTATCAAGCGAGAAGACAGGTGTGCTTAAAAAAAATACGCCTAGTAAGAAAGAAAACAAAAAATATGATATGTATTTATTTTGTTGGTCCTTATTATTTTGGTGTTGTTGATATTGGAAATGATATTGACATCCTTGTTGATTTTTTTCCATAAGACTGATTATTCTCCTTTCAGTCATTTAATAGCTTTGTTGCGATTTGTCGGATTATGCTATCGCTAATTTGATCTAAATAATCACTAGATTATCACGATGAATAAGTTCTGCTTCACCGTTATAACCTAGAATTTCGGCAATGTTTTTGCTGGGTGTATTGTAAATTTTGCATACATCCATATCAGAATAATTAACTAGTCCTCGCGCAATAATTTTACCATCAGGGCTTTTGCAGTCTACCACATCTCCACGGTTAAATTGCCCCTCAGCTTTTTCAACGCCCACAGGCAATAGGCTGGTTCCCTTAGTTAGAATGGCCTCTGTCGCTCCTTGGTCAAGAAATAGCGTACCATTTGCTTGTACTTGACCTATGATCCACTGCTTGCGTGCTGCTATTTGAGAGCTATCAGGTATGAGTAATGTGCCAATCTCCTCGCCCTGAGAGAGTCTTTGCAAAACCTTGCTCTCTCGACCTGATGCAATCACCGTAGCACAGCCAGAGCGCGCGGCACGCTGAGCGGCAATTAGTTTGGTTGCCATGCCTCCACTACCAAGTGTGGTAGCGATAGCACCGACATATTTTAACAGATCAGCATTGCTGGCAGATTCTTCATTAATCAGAATGGCATCTTTATGATGACGTGGGTCTTTATTGAATAAACCCTCTTGATCAGTAAGAATCACTAATAAATTAGCTTCAACTAAATTAGCGACTAAAGCTGCTAGTGTATCATTATCTCCTAGGCGCATTTCTTCAAGTGCGACGGTATCATTTTCATTGATAATGGGCAGAGCCTTGAATTTTAAAAGTGCATGAAGCGTATTGCGAGCATTCAGGTAGCGCTTGCGATTACTAACATCATCATGAGTTAAAAGTATTTGTGCTGCTTGGATTTGGTGTTTTTTAAACTGGGTTTCATAGGCTTCAATTAAACCTGTTTGACCGATAGCCGCAGCGGCTTGGAGTTCAGCCAGTTTAGTTGGACGTGTTGCCCAACCCATGCGACTCATGCCTTCGGCAACTGAGCCAGATGAGACTAAAATAACTTCTATACCTTGTTGACGAAGCTGTGCTATTTGTTGTGTCCAGTCTTCAATCGCGGCGTAATCTAATCCTTTGCCATCTTTGGTAAGGAGTGCACTGCCGATTTTTATAATCCAGCGTTTGGCTTGCTTGGTGTATTTTTCCCTCAAAGTTTTCTCTCTTGTTCTTTGAAAATAAAAATATGTAAAAAAAGGGGGGGATGGGTGTTTAATTAATTAATGAGAATTTATTGGTTGATTTAAGTTAGTTTATAGCTGAAATTGCTCCTGTTCTCTCTGGTAGTTCTGCTCGTCTAGGTATTGCATTATCTGATAAGTTAGCTCTTTGGTGTTTAAACCTGTTGCGGCTGAGATATTAAATACTTTGCCTTGCCAGTTTAATCGTTTAACAATATCGTCGCAATATTCTTGTTGTAAATCAGGTGGGAGCAGGTCAATTTTATTCAAAACTAGCCAGCGTTCTCTATTTTCCAGCTCATCGCCAAATTTTTTCAATTCATTCTCAATGATACGAATTGAAGCGACAGGGTCTTCCTCTTCGTTCATAGGTGCAACATCAACAAGATGAAGCAATAGACTAGTGCGGGAAAGATGCTTTAAAAATTGTATGCCTAAGCCCGCGCCTTCAGCAGCGCCTTCAATCACACCTGGAATATCGGCAATCACAAAGCTTTTGTAATTATCCACCTTTACTACACCTAAATTTGGGTAAAGCGTGGTAAAAGGGTAGTTTGCTATTTTGGGGTGGGCAGAAGAAACGGCTGATATTAGTGTGGATTTGCCTGCATTAGGTAAGCCTAGTAGACCGACATCGGCTAGCACTTTCATCTCTAATCTGAGGGTGCGGGTTTCGCCTTCTGAGCCTGGTTTTGACTGGCGTGGTGCGCGATTTACTGAGCTTTTATAACGTAGGTTTCCTAAGCCATGAAAACCACCCTGTGCGACCAAGAGCTTTTCTTCATCTTTAGTTAAGTCACCAATCAGCTCATTGGTTTCATCAACATAAACCATTGTTCCTATGGGAACTTGAATGATTTTGTCGTCACCCCTAGCTCCAGTCATATTGCGACTAAAGCCATTGCCGCCACGACCAGCTTCATAAAAGCGTACATGGCGAAAATCAGCTAGTGTATTGAGGCCTTTATTGGCTTGCAGGTAGACACAGCCACCATCACCGCCATCACCACCGTCAGGGCCACCAAATTCAATATATTTTTCACGCCTAAAGCTAACACAGCCATTGCCTCCATCCCCAGCTTTAACGATAACGACAACTTCATCTACAAATTTCATGGCTTGAGTTTAACTGTATTAAATAATTAGGCAATAAAAAAAGCCCCGACTAGGAGGTTGTCCGCGCATTAGCTCGGACAGTCTCCTAGCGGGGCTTTTTTTAAATATAGAAACTTATACCGCTTGAATACTGATGTATTTGCGATTTTTTGGACCTTTAACTTCAAAAACAACCTTGCCGTCTATTTTGGCAAAAAGAGTGTGGTCTTTACCGCAACCTACGTTTGTGCCAGGGTGAAATTTAGTTCCACGTTGTCTTACAAGAATATTTCCTGCGAGTACTTCCTGTCCACCGAAGCGTTTAACGCCAAGACGTTTAGAAACCGAATCGCGACCGTTACGTGTACTACCCGCTGCTTTTTTATGCGCCATTTTTAGAAACCTCTATTTATATCTAGTCAAGGAAGCCCTGATCAAGTCCAATTATCTTCAGCTTGTCAAATCTGCCAATATTTTCCACGAAGATCGACGCAATAGAATGACTATTACGACTCACTTCACGAAAAATAGCGACAGATTTTTTTTGCGCTAAATGCTAATCGACTTATATCAGGTTTTCCTCAAGCGGGACGAATTTTATCCCTAGTATTTTAATCTATAAACGATTAAAACTGTTTTTAAGCCGCGAAATTCTACAAGCAGTTAGCTCTTGAGTCAAACGATATATCAAGCTAGACGGGAAGAATGTTTTTTTTCATTAATGTTTGTAACAAATTGCGCTTTAACCTTGACACTAAAGCTTCATCTACCTAGCATTCGCCATTCTTTTTAATGGATTAGCAATAACTAATATTTGTGGATTATACAGCGATACAAGCACTTGTAGATTCTGATATGCAAGCGGTAAATACTCTGATTCAGAAGCGTCTTCAATCTGAAGTAGTACTCGTTAACCAGCTCAGTCATTATATTATCAATAGTGGAGGCAAACGCCTCAGGCCTATGCTTGCCTTGTTAATGGCGCGTGCCTGTGAGTATCAAGGTAGCAATCATATTGATATTGCTGCCATTGTTGAATTTATTCATACTGCTACATTGTTACATGATGATGTTGTAGATGAGTCTGATATGCGTCGTGGTCAAGATACTGCAAATAATGTATGGGGTAATCAAGCGGCTGTTTTAGTGGGTGATTTTCTTTACTCTCGATCTTTTGAGATGATGGTTGATGTAAATGAAATGCGCGTCATGCAAATATTGGCACAAACAACCAATATTATTGCCGAAGGTGAAGTGTTGCAACTTTTGAATGTGAATGATGCTGATACCAGCGAAACACGTTATCTTGAGGTTATTTATTCAAAAACAGCCAAACTATTTGAGGCGGCCTGTCAGCTAGGAGCGGTACTAGCGCGTTTACCAAAAGAGCATGAACAACAAGCAGCACAATATGGTATTCATCTGGGAACTGCTTTTCAGTTGGTTGATGATATTCTTGATTATAGTGCTGATAGTGCAAAACTTGGTAAAAATGTTGGTGATGATCTTGCCGAGGGTAAGCCCACACTGCCATTAATCAATGCTTTAGCAGTAAGTGAAAGTAATGGGAATAGCGATGATGCTGCTTTAATTCGCAAAGCGATTGAGGAGGGTGGTCTTGAATTTATTGATGAGATTATGCTGATCATCCAAAAAACAGATGCTTTAAAATATACTAATGATGTTGCAAAAAAAGAAACTCAATTGGCTATTGATTGCTTAGATTTTCTACCTGATAGTGATTATAAAACTGCTCTTGCAGAATTGGCACTTTTCTCTATTAGTAGAACTTCATAGAGATATATCTATACCCATCCCCCCCTGTTTTTTGTATTTTTTTAATGCACATTTCTAACTACCGTACTTTGTCGGATTACGCTATCGCTAATCTGACCTACAAAAATACAGACAAATTCAGCTTTTCCGCAGTAGGTTCTCTATTCTCGGACAGCCTCCTAGGAGGCTGTCCGAGAACTAAGAATTGACTGCGAACCCCATAAACATCATAATCTGAGCTTATCAAATTCGTTAAATAGAGCGACTATTC
>JALSLM010000175.1 GCA_026988295.1 Thiotrichaceae bacterium | reverse complement strand
CTAGGAGGCTGTCCGAGAACTAAGAATTGACTGCAAATCCCATAAACATCATAATCTGAGCTTATCAAATTCGTTAAATAGAACAACTATTCGCCTCTTTTGATAAGCTCACCTTATAATATTTCTGAAATTTTCGTTTCAATCCGAGTTCTCAGACAGCCTCCTAAAAGCATAGTCAACTGGGTTGCCAAAAAGAATGATAAATTGAGTTTATGGATCAAAGAATGGCAAAAGCGCATGAACCCCAGAAAAGTGATTGTAGCCGTCGCCAACAAACTAGCACTCATATCATGGGCTGTAATGAGCAAACAGGTTGAGTATGTGACGCGCTAACATCAACTTCCAGCTCAGAGGGCAGAGGAAAATGATAAAAACCAGGTATTAGGAGTAACAAGCCAATGATTTAATAAAATTACAGTAAGCAACAAAATAATATACATTTTCAAACCAACCCTTCAAAGCGGTAATTCAGTGTTGATTAAAACGGGTTTTGTCTTTGCAGGAACCAGATAAGGACAGGGATCATAAAGATCTAATGGGTGCAGTGGCGCGGCGAAGACATCTTTGATTTCAACAGGGCTCAGCCTCAAAGTAGGCTTAAGTGAGAAGCCGGATATATGTCTAAAACCGTATTTTCCACACAACTATGGTTGTAATGGTCAAGGTGTTTTGAAAGAAGGAAACAATTTATAAGATAAAACAATTTATTTTGGCGGTATACAAGGCTACAAGCTGGGAAACCACGGCTTGGGAGAGTAGTGTACTGCCAGAAAAAGTCTAAACTGATTGAAATACAATCAAAAAGTGCTTGTAATTAGGGAGGTGTCCATATATATCCATTTTATTCATCTATTATATTTAGATTGTAGTACATTGGTTTTAGCAAGGAAGGGGTTAGGGTGTAGTAAGAAATATAAAATTCACCCTCTACCACGATAAGAAGCTACCTTTTGATCGGGTATCCAAACGCCTTTAGGTACTTTTCCATAAGCATAAAAAACATCAATCGGTATACCGCCACGAGGATACCAATAGCCTCCTATTCGTAACCATTTAGGTGCAATTTCTTCAATTAAGCGTCTTGCAATTCCTACGGTACAATCTTCATGGAAAGCACCATGATTTCGATATGATCCAAGGTATAATTTAAGTGACTTACTTTCTACTAGCTTTTTAGCTGGAATATAATCAATCATTAAATGAGCAAAGTCAGGTTGTCCCGTCATCGGGCATAGAGAGGTAAACTCTGGTGCAGTAAAGCGCACAATATAATCAATATCAGCTTGGGGGTTTGCAACACTTTCTAACACAGCTGTTTCTGGTGATTCAGGTAGCTTGGTTTCCCCACCTAATTGTTGAAGGTTTTCATAGATATTTTTATAAGTCATAGCTAGGAGGCTGTCCGAAAACAAGGTTGAAATGAAAATACCAGAAATATTATAAGATGAATTTATCAAAAGAGGCGAATAGTCACTCTATTCAATGAATTTGATAACCTCAGATTATGATATTTCTGGGATTTGCAGTCAATCCTTAGTTTTCGGACAGCCACCTATTTTGTTTGATGGGTTCAGAACAAATTTATAGATCCCCATCCCCCCCTTTTTTTATATTTTTATTATATAGAGACTGAAGTTTCCTAGAAATTAGAAGTCTACACTTTTCATCAATATTAGGAATATCAATTAGTTACAAGTTAGGAGTAGATTTACTTGTTTTAAAAATGATTAATTTATACCTAAAAATAGTATTAACTTCTTGTAACTTATTGAAAGTAAATATAATTATGTTTTTTAATTTCTAGGAAACTTCAGTATAGATAAACACAGAGTTTTTACAAGAGATCTGGGGGGGGGGAAGTTGTTTAAGTTGACATTCTGTCAACCCTGATTCACAAGCTATCTATGATCACTACTTAGGAATGCGTATGGAATAAGTTGAAAAAAAGGCAAGTCAGAATAATCAAGTTATTTTATGCACGTCCTTGGTGTCTGCGAATGAGTGATTTTCAGTCTAACAACATGGAGCAGTTTCACCGGCTGTTTCAGCTGCTTTAACTTGATAAACCTGCAAGGCTTCGAATTTTAATATTTCATCTTTACTCACTGCCACAAGTTTTTCTATATTCAATGCGGCAAGTATTTTTTGACCTGCATCTGTATCTTCGTGCATTTTAACGAGTGTTTCTTGAATAATAGTAATAGAATCAATAAGATTAGGAGAAACTAATAAATTGTGGTGAATAGTGCCGTCGGTTGTTTCTCCTATTTTTTGTAAACCACTTTTGCTTAGATTATTTAAACCCTCATAAAAGTCTTTATAAACCATAGCATAATCAGCTTCGTTCCTAAAAATACTTTTAACAACCGCCATCCAGCTTTCTTTTGATTCAATACTTGCTGGTTTGATATTATTTTCAAGCAGGCACTTAATGCCAACTTTTGTCACCATCATTGATTCGACACTTGTAATTACCTTGTCTGTAAGATCAGTGACTTGAGGTGTTTCTAGCCCTTTACTGGCAATAAAAACAATTTCATCTGATAAATTGATAGGTCGTGCTACAGGAGAATAATTGTGTTCTTTGATTAGTTTTACAGAGTCTTGTGGGTTTGCATAGATAAGCCCGCCACTAGTTAGTTGATCATGAAAATCAGGAAAATCAATGCTTTTCTCAAAGAGAAAACTATTTCCTATAGCTTTAGTGAGATAGAGCGAAAAATTAAACCAATTTTCAGGATTTTTTGCGGTGTCGTGTGGACATACCATCAGTTTGATATTGCTCATAAGGAATGTTCTTCTTTTTATTATTGATATTTGTCATTATTATAAATGTATTATTTTTCTTATGTCATACTATCCGATAAGCGTACATGTAATCAGGTTTTCCTTAAGCAAATTCCATCATCACGCTTGCTGTTAGATTCATAAGCATATGCATAAAGATGGGGATGTAAATTGAGTTTGTTTTATGCTTGGCAATAGCAAATACAATACCTATAAGAAAAATAGTGAAAATTTCATACCAGCCGTATTGCAGATGAATAATTGCCCAACTTGATGCAGTGATGAGTGTTGCACCAACTAAACCTAGTGCAGATTGTTTTAAGCCTTCAAAAATAAAACCACGAAAAAGAAATTCTTCAAATAGTGGTGCGCCAATGATTACAGCAATCCAGAGGATGATGAAATTATTAGTATTGCCATAGACTTCACCCATAAATTCAGGTGTTTCTCTTTCTAGTAGAATATTACTGCCTTCCATTAAAAGAATAACTAATACCATTATTCCTAACCATTTTAGGATCGTCGTTAATGGGGGAATATGTATTTTAAGGTACTCTTTAACGCTAATAATTTTAGGTATTGATGCGAAGAGTAAGACCAGTGCAGTACCAATGAGAGCCGAGGGGATTTCGGCAATAGCTATTGCATCACCATTAAAAACCAGTGTGTTAAGTGATGCGGCGAAGTCACTGTCTAGCTCCCAATCTTGTAAATAAATACCATAGCCGATTAAAAGAATTGTTTGGATTAGGCTGAAAGTGATGAAAATTAATAGGCCAAATCCAATCGTTGCCCAAAAGCCCCAGTAAGGATTACGCATTTCTTGTGTATTTTTTATTGGAGTCATTAAGGAATCCTGATTAAGTTGATTAGAATTTAGGCAGAAAAATCTGTCGCTATTTTTCATGAAGTGAGTCGTAATAGTCATCATTCTATTGCACCGATCTTCGTGGAAAATATCGGCAGATTTGGCAAGCTAAAAATAAGTGGACTTGATCAGGATTTCCTTAAGAAATTTTTGCTTAAACGAGGGAAAGGTGGGTGTTACTGAGCCTGTCTTGTAATGCTAGTTTTTGTTTATCAAATAAAATCCAGATTAAGCCAAGTCCAAATAAAGAAAAAACATAGCGGTAAAGTGCGTTCTTCCAATTCATGAGTTGACCATTGTGGCTGATGGCTTTTACTTTCCAAACTCGCATACCAGGTGTTTGACCACGTTTTGTCCAATAAAAAGCAAAGTAGAAAAAGCTTATTAATGTCCATAGGCTTTTAAGCATAAAACTAAGGATGCTATCAGGGGGAATAATAGCTATTTCTCCTGTAGCATCTTTAATTTTTTCTAAACTAACAAGTTCTAAATTGATAATGAGTTGCTGGATGAGAACAGTGAGTAATATGGTTACAAAGAAGATTATGAGTACATCATAAAATATTGATAATAAGCGTTTTCCTAAGCTTGCTGCTTGAGGTGTTATGGCTTTGGTTTTTTCTTGACTCATGGTTTCTTTATTGCTCTTTATT
>JALSLM010000174.1 GCA_026988295.1 Thiotrichaceae bacterium | reverse complement strand
TCTTTATTGCTCTTTATTACTCTTTATTACTCATAGTTGCTATTACTTATGGTTTTAATACTCAAGGCTGTTGCATATTCAAAAAATTCTGCAACATATCATGTCCGTGCTCGGTTAGAATCGATTCAGGATGAAATTGTACGCCTTCAATTGCATATTCCTTATGGCGTACACCCATGATTTCCTCAATATCACCACTATTTGTTTCTGTCCATGCGGTTATTTCAAGGCAATCGGGTAGCATATCTTGGTCTATTACTAAGGAGTGATAGCGAGTTGCTTCAAAGGGTTTTGCTAAATCCTTGAAAATACCAATACCTTTATGGTAAATAGGGGAGGTTTTGCCATGCATGATTTCTTTTGCTCGAATAATATTACCACCAAAGACCTGTCCTATGGATTGATGACCTAGACAAACTCCAAAAATGGGTAGTTTTCCCTTGAAATGATTGATTACCTCAAGAGAAATTCCAGCCTCTGATGGAGTACATGGTCCTGGAGAAATCATAATGCGTTCAGGAGCAAGTTTTTCGATCTCATTAAGGCTTATTTGATCATTGCGTTCAACCATCACATCTGCACCTAGTTCACCAAGGTATTGCACTAAGTTGTAAGTAAAGGAGTCGTAGTTATCTATCATTAATATCATATCTATGTCTCCTTTAGCGATGTGCGCCGTCAAGCCCGGCGGCTGCTTGCTTGACTGCCTGAAAAATCGCGCGAGCTTTATTCATGGTTTCTTTCCATTCTAATTCTGGCTTAGAGTCATAAACAATGCCTGCACCCGCTTGAATATGCAGTATATTATCTTTTATGACACCAGTACGAATGGCAATAGCGGTATCCATATTGCCATTCCATGCGAGGTAGCCAATTGCGCCAGAATATATCCCGCGTTTGACAGGCTCTAGCTCATCAATGATTTCCATTGCACGAATTTTGGGTGCGCCACTCACTGTTCCCGCAGGAAAGGTAGCACGAATAACGTCAATTGCGCTGAGTTCGGGTTTAATTTTTCCTACTACATTTGAAACAATGTGCATAACATGAGAATAACGCTCAATAGTCATTTTATCGGTGAGTTTCACTGTGCCGATTTGACTAACACGCCCAGCATCATTGCGCCCAAGATCAATTAGCATTAAATGTTCTGCCAATTCTTTAGGGTCATTTAATAGCTCTTTTTCCATTGCTAAATCTTTTGCTTTATCGTGACCGCGTTTGCGAGTACCAGCAATAGGGCGCACGGTGATTTCACCATTATCAAGCCGTACTAATATCTCAGGAGAAGAGCCGACAATATGAAAATTATCCAGATTCATAAAGTGCATATAAGGCGAGGGGTTCAATGAACGTAAGGAGCGATATAAGTCAAGCGGTGGTGCTTTAAAGGGAACGCTGAGACGTTGCGATAAAACCACCTGCATAATATCGCCTGCTTTAATATAATCGCGTGCCTTTTCAACCGCTGCTTTAAAGCCATCTTCGGTAAAGCCAGAGGCAAAATCATCTTCATTAATAGTTTGCGGTGATTTGCTAGCTTGATACAGATTCAGGGGCTCATGTAATCTGCGGCTTAGGTAATCAAGCCGTTGTTGAGCCTGTTCATATTCACCATCACCTGCATGAACAATTAATGAAAGAATTCCATTAAGTGTATCGAAAACCACGATTTCTTCAGATAGCATGAGTAGAATATCAGGTGTTTTCAATGTGTCAGGCTTGCTCTCTGCTTCTACCCCTGAAAGTTTAGGCTCAATATAACGAATCGTTTCATAGCCAAAATAGCCGACTAAGCCACCATTAAAACGTGGCATTCCAGCAATTTCAGGGATTTTTATGGAATCTTTATAGTTTTCTATCCATTCTAAGGGATCATCAACGGTTTCAGTCGATTGGACTTGATAGTTTTTTGAAACCTCAACCTGCTTCCCTGTGATTTTTATAATGGTACTAGCTGGCAAGCCAATAATAGAATAGCGCCCCCATTTTTCACCACCCTGAACTGACTCAAATAAATAAGAGTAGGGCGCATTGGCAAGTTTAAGATAAGTGCTTAAAGGGGTGTCTAAATCGGCAAGAACTTCGCGGACTAAAGGGATTCGATCAAATCCTTGTGCAAGATAAGATTCAAATTGTTTTTTTGATAGCTGTGTAGTTGATAGCTGTGTAGTGTGTGGTTTTTTCATAATGTAACCTGTTTAAAGACTCAAGCTGTTGGAATAGGGCGATACAAACAAAACGTCTTTTTTTCAAAAGACACTAGATCCAAAGCCAGTGAGTATTTTTAAACAGAATTATTATATCTATCATCATGGGAGCAGTTTAACTTGGTTTAGATTATTATTCCAAATAAAAAATATCAAAAAAAGGGGGGGGATGGGTAAAGGGTGATGTAATACCTAAATTTTTATTATTAATTATACGAATTCAAATAGGGTAAAAAGGAGAAGGCTGTCTGCAAACAGACAGCCTTCTGGAAGGGTCTTCAAGCTATTTGCTTTTTATCAGTTCTTTTAATTCTGTCATGTTATCAATCACTACGTCAGGCTTTGAATCATGAATATCTACACCGTGGTTGTAGCCATAAGACATGCAAATAATAGCAAAACCTGCAGCTCGTGCTGCTTTTACATCTGAGGTTGAATCACCCAGCATCAATGAGTTTTCAGGATTTGCATCTAGCTGTTTTGCACCATGCAATAAGGGCAGGGGATCAGGTTTTTTCTTTTCTAGGGTGTCACCACTGATGACAATCTCAAAATCATCCCAAAGCCCTAAATCTTTAAGAAGTGGATGGGTGAACTGCTCGGCTTTATTGGTAATGCAACCAATTTTAATGCCAGTGGATTTTAAATAATCTAGCCCTTCGCGTACTCCAGGGTAGAGTTCACTGCGTTTGGAAGTATTCTCAGCATAGAGCTCATTGAATATTGGCATGGCTTTTTCAAAAATTGCTTCATCATGCGGAGCATCTAGGTCATTTGCTATAGCGCGTTCAACAAGGCGAATTACGCCATTACCTACCCAGTTGCGCACGGCAGCTTCACCGCGTATTGGTAGACCAACCTGCTTTAGGGTTTCATCAACACACCATGCAAGATCGGGGACAGAATCAACTAATGTGCCATCGACATCAATCATAATTAATTCGGGAGTGAATATTTTGCTCATTAATAACCTGTATTTTCTTGTGAATTAATAAAAAGTATAAAAACAGGGGGGGATGGGTTTCCTTAAGGAAACCCTGATCAAGTCCAATTATTTTTAGCTTGCCAAATCTGCCGATATTTTCCACGAAGATCGGCGCAATAGAATAACTATTACGACTCACTTCATGAAAAATAGCGACAGATTTTTCTACGCTAAATTCTAATCGACTTAATCAGGCTTTCCTTAAATACTAATACCCATCCCCCCCTATTTTTGTATTTTTTTTGTTTTATACCTTGGCTTCTGCTAATTGCTCGCGGAATGCAGTAATAATAGAATCATAGTGATTTGGATCATTCTCATCTTTTGCGCCAAAGATAGCAGAACCAGCGACAAACATATCTGCACCAGCTTCTTTAATCTCTTTGATATTGTTAGCTTTAACACCACCATCTACTTCAAGGCGTATATCAAAGCCTGAATCATCAATCATTTTACGAACTTGTTTAAGTTTAGTCATAGTTGATGGGATAAAGCTCTGACCACCAAAGCCAGGGTTAACCGACATAAGCATAATAAGATCAACCTTGTCCATTACATATTCAAGAGCATCAAGTGAAGCCGCTGGGTTGAATACCAAGCCAGATTTACAGCCAAGGTCGCGGGTTAGTTGTAAGGTGCGATCAACATGGGTTGAAGCATCAGGATGAAAGGTAATATAACTTGCGCCTGCTTTGGCAAAATCCCCAATTAGCTGGTCTACTGGTGAAACCATTAGGTGTACATCAATCTCAGCAGTTACACCATGCTTGCGCAGTGCATCACAAACTAACGGACCAATGGTTAAGTTTGGTACATAGTGGTTATCCATGACATCAAAATGTACAACATCAGCACCTGATTTAAGGACATTATCGACTTCTTGCCCTAAACTGGCAAAATCGGCTGAAAGGATTGATGGAGAAATAAAGTCAGGTAGTCGTGCCATGATTGTTTCCTTTGCTTGTAAAATAATAAAAAAGTAACCTTACCTTAAATGTAAAGGATTTTCAGTAGATAAAAATGGATATATAAGCAGAAAAGACAGTACTCCATCAATATCGGTTTGATGGGTTCAGCGAGCCACAGAGGTTTTAAAGTGGTTGGTTTTTGATTTGCAAAAGTACTTTATCCTGCATTGTAAGCCGATTCCTCCTTGGCTCTCTGCGATTCCTCGGTGGTTCTCTGTGTTATAAAAAGTGTAAAAACAGGGGGGGATGGGTATCTATAAATTTGTTCTGTATCTAGCAAGCCAATTTTGATGGAGTGCTTGTCTTATTATTATATTATCCCTTAGATTTTATTTTTCCCCCGAAGGGCGTTATATTTAAGTTCAACTTTACTATGGGGTGAGCTAATGCCTAATAATTTTCAAGCAATACATCATGTAAGTATGATAATTTCAAATATTGAGCAGTCAATTTGGTTTTATTGTACAGTTCTTAAATTGGAGCTTGATCCTAGTAGACCTAAGATGTCTTCTGATGGTTTGTGGTTAATAATTAATGAGCAACAACAACTTCATTTACTTTTGACTGATAACCCCTATAAATCAGTGAAGCAAGCCGAAAACTTAGGTTTAGATAGGCATGTAGCATTAAAAGTAAAGAACTTAAAAGCTATTATGTTGCGTCTGGATAAGTATGAAATTGCGTATAAAACGAGTCAATCAGGGAGGCAGGCTCTTTTTTGTCGAGACCCTGATAATAACACCTTGGAAATACAAGAATGAGTAAAGATGCTATTAATAACACGACTGATAAAAATGATTTTAAGGCGGCTTTTAAAGGAAAATTTTCAGGTGTCTTAAAATGGCATCAATTGGATGATCTTTGGCTGAAAGTTAAAGAGAAAAGTGAAGATGGTTGGTTTTTATATGCTGTGGGTGAGGAGCCACCATCAAATATTAGTCAAGGTTTAGATGTTAATAAGTTTATTGATAAGCTAGATGTGTTACTTCGTCGGGAACATGATGAAGCGTATTGTGGAATTGTTTATGCTAACGACTTAACAAACCCCAGCTTTATAAAAGTGTTCGATCCCAATAATATCGGCACTTCCTGTAGTGTAGGTCAGGATGCCCCATTACCAGGCTGGATTATCAGTAAAATACCGCCAATTAATCTGCCTGAGGCAATGAAGCCTACAGCAAATCGAAGACGTTGGTGGCAAAAAGTGTTTAAGTAGTCCTAATAAGGTCAGAGTGCTACTTAAACAGGAGCATTCAAATGAAAATAATAATAACAATACTTGTCGTTTTACTAGGTTTTGGTGGCGGTGCTTACTACGCACAAGATTCAGGGTTGTATGATTTTAAAGAACTTAAGCAATATATTCCTTCTCAAGTTCAAGAACTACTTAATATTGAAGCTGATACACAGCTAGTTTCTGATTCATCAGATGA
>JALSLM010000173.1 GCA_026988295.1 Thiotrichaceae bacterium | reverse complement strand
GAAGTAAGCCAGTGCCTGGTCATCAACGACAGTATCTAGATAATATGGATAGCCAGATGGATCAAGGGATTCAACTTGGTAATGACTTTATTCAGCAGCCAAATGCTTTACAGCGTTCACAATTTGTAGCTAACTCCCTAATCAATCATGTTCTTAAAGATGAATACTCAGTTGCTATTGCCATGTGTACCTACCTTGCTAAACGTATGCCTGATTTAAAGCAAATTAAATGTAAAGGCGAAGAGAACAAAGAAGGGGAAAGCAAGGATCTATCAATCGAACTTGTATTTGATCGTAGCTATGAACAAAGTCAACAAGAGCAAAAGATTCAATTTCACTCACCAAACAAGATACACTAAACTCTGCACCTAAGAAATAAGGAACGAGTAACAATGGATAAAGCAGAAAAAGAGGGGAATCAATCACTTAAAGAGTTTATACGCTACTCTTCTAGCCCTTGGCGCATTGTCTGGACAAACTTTGTCGCAGGCATTTTTAGAGGGCTTGGTGCGGTAATTGGTGCTTCTGTTTTTATTGCTTTTATCATTTGGTTACTTGCCTTATTTGGACGAATGCCTCTAATAGGCGAGTATGCCAAGGAAGTGAAAACAACGGTTTCAGGTTATGTTAATGATACCAACTACAATGATGAATTTGCACGTCTTGAGGCGGTGCTCAAGAGTATTGAAAAGAAACTAGGAGACTGTTCGAGAACTAAGAATTGACTGCAAATCCCATAAGCATCATAATCTGGGCTTATCAAATTCGTTAAATAGAACAACTATTCGCCTCTTTTGATAAACTCACCTTATAATATTTCTGGCATTTTTGTTTCAATCCGAGTTCTCGGACAGCCTCCTAGGAGACTGTTCGAGAACTAAAAATTAACTCAAAATCCCATAAATATCATATATCTGATCTTATTAAGTCCATATAAATAAAATATATACTTACATACCCACCCCCCCTTTTTTTACACTTTTTTGATCCTCGCTCTGCCTTCCCTTCCGAGAAAACCAAAATATCTTAATTCAAAGAGTAATACTATAAATTGACTACTTTCATGCTCCCAATGTCACACGAATGTAACAATCTTTGAATAGAATAAGAGTTTTTAATATAACCAGAGTTATTGAGTTCACTGTGATGCCGTAGATTAACCGATTGATTTATATGGTTAATGAAAAACTAATCACGTAGCCTTTGTCATCTTATTGAACTCTCAGATTCAGGTATACATCTGGAGCATAAAATATGTTTACACTTAATTATTCATTTAAAACGGCATTAGCTATTAGTATCGGGCTTGCTTTAACTGCCTGTGGCAGCAGTAGCAATTCAAATAATAAGGCACTATCGCTTAAGATTCTGCATATTAATGATCACCACTCTCACTTAACAGAAGAAAATGAAGATTTAATTTTTGAGAATATAGGAAAAACACGGGTGAAAATCGGTGGTTTTCCTCGTGTTGTTGCTAAATTTAAAGAGTTAGAAGCATCGAGCACAGTGCCCGTTCTTAAACTTCATGCTGGTGATGCAGTAGCAGGTACGCTTTTCTATACATTATTTCAAGGAAAAGCAGATGCTGAGATGATGAATAAAATTTGTTTTGATGCCTATACTATGGGCAACCATGAGTTTGATTTTGGTGATGCCGGTCTCAAAAAACACCTTGATAATTTAAGTACGCAAACCTGTCAAACAGCTGTTCTTGGTGCAAACATTATTCCAAAGGTTGGTACTCCTTTAGCTCCAACAACAACTACCGACTATATAAAACCCTACTTTATCAAAACTGTAGATGGTGTGAAAATTGCTGTTATTGGGCTAAACATTGCAACAAAAACCAGTAAATCCTCTAATCCTTTGTCAACAACAAAATTTCTTGATGAAGCGACTACTGCTCAAAAATATATTGATGAATTGAAACAAGATGGCATTAATAAAATTATTCTGCTCACTCACTATCAATACAAGCAGGATAAAATGTTAGCTAAAAAACTAAGCGGAGTTGATGTCATTGTTGGCGGAGATTCACATACCTTGCTTGGTGATAAATTTACTGATTTTGGGCTTAATCCAAAAGGCTCTTATCCAACACAGACGACTGACAAAAACAATAACCCTGTTTGTGTTGTGCAAGCTTGGCAACATGCTGCACTGGTTGGTGAATTGAATGTGGATTTTGATAAAGATGGTAATGTTACCTCTTGCTCAGGTACACCTCACTTATTATTAGGCAATAGTTTCAAACAAAAAAATCAGGCTGGTGAACGTGTTGAACTCACAGGTGCTAAGTTACAAGCAATTAACAATCAAATAGCCACAACACCTGATCTTTCTATTGTTGAGAAAGATGCTGATACGACTCAAGCATTAGCAGTCTATGCTGATGAAGCAGAAGAATTAGCGAAACAGCCTGTTGGTACCGCCACTGAAGACCTTTGTTTTGAGCGTATTCCGGGTCAAGGCAGGAGCTTGATTGATGGCTGTAAAGAAAAAACCAACGCACATGGTAGTGATATTTCTAATATTGTCGCTCTTGCCTTTAAAGAGCAAAGCCTAGAAGCTGATTTTGCGATACAAAATGGTGGTGGTGTGCGTATTGATATTCCCGCTGGTTCAATTAGTACAGGACAGGCTTATTCATTACTACCGTTTGCAAATACTTTAGTCAATCTACAAATGACAGGGGCAGAAATCAAACAAGTACTTGAGGAAGCGGTAGACTTTGCTGTATTTGAAGATGGTGGTTCTTCAGGTGCTTACCCCTATGCTTCAGGCTTACGTTGGAACACTGATTTGACTAAACCCCAAGGTCAGCGTATTCAGAATTTGCAGATGAAAAAGAAAACAGAGAATACTTGGTCAGCTCTTGTTGCTAATGACAACTATACAATTGTGACGAATAGCTATATCGCTGGTGGAAAAGATGGTTATGCAACATTTGCCACGATTACAGATGATAAACGTGTTGACACCTATCTTGACTATGCTCAATCCTTTGTTGACTATGTAAAACGTATTGGTGGAACGGTCAATAAGCTACCTGTAGAAGAATATAGTACGCAAGACTTTATTAATAAAGAAGGTGTATTGCAACTTTAATGACTCTCAAAGTCTCCTAAAAAAGAAAGCGGTAAGCTACGACCAGCGTGCTTAATTTGCACTTAAATAATTAAAATAATCGAGTAGATGGCTTAGTACTCCACCAATATTTGTTTTTAGTGGAGTACTTAGGGCAGAGGATTCAATAACAACTAAATCTGAAGCAAAATTCTGACTATAGTTTCGGATATTAGTGCTCCTCTGCTCAACCCAATAATAATTAAAATACAATAACCTGTCATAATCTTGTCATTATTTATTGTTATAAATATTATTCCTATTAACCCCAATAAGGAATAATGAAATGGATTTACAAACTATTTTAATGATTATAGGCTTTTCCCTCGCTGCCTATTCAATTGTTGCCAATGATGCTATTCAAACACTTGGTACTTTTCTCGCCTCAAACTCTCATCGACCTTGGTGGGTACTTTGGCTTTTTGCTATGTCGATATTATCTGCTGTATTAGTTTATGGGTGGTACACACATGGTGGTGATGCCTCCTATGGACGTTTATCAAAGTTCCCTCCTCCTGATGCGTTTACATGGATTTATTTGCTTCCTCCAGTATTTGTATTACTTCTTACACGCTTTGGAGTACCCGTAAGTACGACTTTTCTTGTTTTGACTGTATTTGTTACCGCAAACTTAGAAAAAATGCTAATGAAATCACTTTTAGGTTATGTCGTTGCCATAGCAGTTGGTTTAGTTGTTTATTTGGTTGTTGCAGCACAGGCTGAAAAATATTTTATTCGAACCGCTGATGAGAAGAAACCAGAAGCCTACTGGACTGTATTACAGTGGGTCTCTACAGGCTTCCTCTGGAGCCAATGGCTCATGCACGACCTAGCAAATATCTTCATTTATGCTCCGACTGCTGGAATGAATGCAGAAGGTGTAAGAACAATTAGTGAAACTTGGTTATGGGCTGCATTAGCTTGGTTCTTTATTCTTCATGCGGTTATTTTTTATCAGCGTGGTGGTGGTATACAAAAAATTGTAACCAGTAAAACCAATACACAAGATATTCGCTCAGCCACAATTGTTGACTTTATTTATGCCATTATTTTAGTCGTCTTTAAACAGATGAGTAATATCCCTATGAGTACAACTTGGGTATTCCTTGGCTTACTAGCAGGTCGTGAATTTGCAATCGCTTATGTTACAAGATTACGCAAACCAACAACGGTTGCAAAAATTGTTGGCACAGATATGGGAAAAGCAGGAATTGGCTTAGCAGTTAGCGTCGCCCTAGCCTTTTTAGCCCCTTCTTTAAAAAACCTGATGACGAGCCCCTCAGAACCAACAGCAAAAACCTCAATATCAGCTCCTGCAACTTCTACACTGCTCCCTCAAGCTATCGAAAAGAAGAAAGATGAAGTTAAACCACTTGAGAAGATAAGCTCAGCAGAAAAATATACAGAGCTAGACAAACGCAAAGAGAGGATTCCACAATGAAATCTCAATTGATAAAAAAACATCTGCTAGAAGAAGTAATATATTTTGAAAGTGAAGATTTAAACTACTTTGAACCTTTTAGCAGTGACCTAAAAACAATTGAATATGATCCTGATAGTGATAATAGCTGGAGCACTATGGATCCTGCAACTTCAGACAAGCCTATGACTATTGTAATTGATATAGAAGCTAACCCTGAAGACGGCACATATTCAGGACGGGTTAAAGGGGTTTACCTCTTTGATATTAATATCAATGAATTGAAAACCTTCGAAGGTGATCATGGCTACAGTGAAGAAAATATGGAATATTACGCCTTTGAGACACCCGTTGAAGGTTTAATAATTCATGAAGAGGATGCTATAGAAGATGATAACTATCGTTATGCAGATAACTTCAAAGATAGAATCCTTGATTTAATCTGCGATTAATATTACATCTCACTAAGGAAAACCTGATTAAGTCGATTAGAATTTAGCGAAGCTAAAAATAATTGGACTTGATCAAGGTCCCCCTAAAGCTCTCACGGGTTTTACTATACTCTTTGTGTTTAAAAAAACTTCTGTAGGGGAAGTACACTCAATAAATACAGAGAGTATTGTAAAATCTGTGAGGCTTTTTTCCAACATCCAACGGCTTTAGTTTAATGTAGCGAGAACTTAAGGAAATTCTGATCAAGTCCAATTATTTTTAGCTTGCCAAATCTGCTGGTATTTTCCATGAAGCTCGGCGCAATAGAATAACTATTACGTCTCACTTCATGAGAAATAGCGACAGATTTTTCTACGCTAAATTCTAATCGACTTAATCAGGATTTCCTTAAGAAAAAAGCGCAGGGAATAAATTTTTCTATCCATATTCTTAAATATATTTTAATGCGACTGCCTCAAACTATTTCATAGATTTTAAATGCTTACATGCTGGTTTAAAACCACCTCCACATGCTTTTTTATAAAGCACCTTTGCTTTTATTCTATCTTTTTTGACTCCATTTCCCTGCTCATAAGATAAGCCTAAAATTGAACAACCAACAGCAAAATCTAAATCACAGGCTTTTTGGTAAGCTGCATTCGCCAGAGGGAGGTCTTTGGGGAATCCTCGTCCATTTTTAAACATGCCACCCATGTTGTAACATGCTTGGGCAATATTGTTCTTGCAAGCTAGAGAAAAAAGCTCAAATGATTTCTTGTAGTCTTGTTTAATCCCCGTACCTTTTTGATAAGCATTTCCTAGGTTAAAACAACCTTTAATAGAGCCTAGATCACAGGCTTTTTGATAAAGCCTAGTTGCCTCTTTGTCTGGATTAGTAACCGTAGGCATATCATTTGTTAATGTTGCTTGATTAAAACAAGCATTAGCATAATCACCTCCGCAAGCCTTATCATAATAACCCCATGCTGCAATAGCACTCTTGCCTATATTACCCAAGCCTTTTTGGCTCATAATTCCTAAGTTATAACATGATACTGGCATTCCTCCATGACAACCTTTTTTGAAAAGTTTGACTGCACGCGGCAGATCTTGATATTTTTTTTGTGTAAAAAATATAGCACCAAGATTATGACAAGCATTAATATTTTTATTAATAAGGCACTCCGACTCAAACAAGGTTTTAGCAGCACCAATATCTTTTTTTACCCCCTTGCCATACTCATAAATATAACCTAGTACAACACAGGCATCACTGATCTTGCCATCCATACAAGCAGAGCCAATTAAAGCATAAGCTTTATCCTCATCTGCTTTAATATCTTCTCCCGAAAAATAAGCACTACCTAAGGTAAAGCAAGATTGGTAATTTTTATTTTTACATTCTGTGCTTAATGATTCTACAGTGATCTCAGGGGTGGTTTCAGGTTCATTTTTATGCCTTTGCAAGCCTTGTTTAGCGTCATTCCCATCACTTATACCAGAATGTAACTCAGTCTTTTTTGATCCTTCACTAGATTTTTGTGCTTTTAATAGCATATAAATAGCAGTTGCTGTTTTACAGGCTTTTTTATGACCAGCCTTGCAGGCCTTATCAACAAGTTTAAAAGCTTTAGCAGAATCTTTTGGGATGCTTTCACCTTTTAAGTTCATGATTCCAAGATTGAAACAAGCTTTAGGAATGGAATCTCTACCATAACAAGATGCTTGATAGTAAGTCACAGCCTTTGAGGCGTTATGTTTTACACCACCTCTTGCTGTGTCATACATGACTGCCAGGTTATAGCAGGCTTTACTATCATCTAAACGACATGATTTTTGAATAAGCTTAAGGGATTTTTTAAGGTCTTTTTTTACTCCTTTTCCTTTAGAGTAAAGCATACCAAGGTTTAGGCAAGAACTTTTATTGTCTTTATCACAGGACAAAGTATAAAACTTGATAGCCTCTTTATAATTACGTTTGGTGCCTACACCAAATTCATAAAGTGCCCCAGTATTGGTACAAGATGATACTTCTTTAAATCTTTCACAAGCCTCATGAAAAATCTTAAATGCTTTTTCTTCATCTTTTTGTACATGCTTTCCATTAAGGAAACGCTGCCCTAATATAAAACATGCTTTAGGGTTTCCTTTATCACAGGATTTTTCTAATTTATTTGTAGATAATGTTTCAGAATATAATGATGTACTAATACTAATAATGGCAATAAACCAGAGAAGTTGTTTCATTAAAATTTATCCTTATTTGGTGAATTTTTTGGTAGTGAGTTAAATCAGTTATTTTACACGATTAAGCTGATGGAAAATCTTATAGGAGGAGTGCTCTATTTTGAAGGCGGATAACCTGAATGGTTCATTATAATAGATTTTAGGTGTTTTTAAACGGATTCAGCTAATAATGAATCAATAGCTTATTTATTGTGCCGTAACACAGGCACAGATTTATATATTACCCATCCCCCCCCTTTTTTACATATTTTTACCTATAGAAACCCTGATCAAGTCCAATTATTTTTAGCTTCATGAATAATAGCGATAGATTTTTCTACGCTAAATTCTAATCCACTTAATCAGGTTTTCCTTACTTAAAAAATTGAGTAAATGATTCTACCTCTTCGCGAGGTGTTCTATAGCTATTGACTAGATTCAATTTTTTCTTGGAATTTTTTTTGGTGTCACCCGTGACTACAGCAACTTGCCAAGGCTGGGTGTTTACGCCAGAAGGTGCGTGTCTGGCAGCATCAAGAATGGCCTTTATTTTTCCTTCTTCAACAGCTTTATCTAAGTAAGAACGGACTGATTTACGTTGCTTTAGAGCTTCTGCTATTTTCATCTTAATTGTCTCATTATTGTTTTATAATTGATTTGTTATGTTTTAACTGTTAGAAGGGGCGGGAAAATAACGAGGGAACTTTTCATTAAGTTATCACACAGATATTACATGGATTATAGAAGGGAAATTGATGGGTTGCGAGCCTTTGCCGTAATTCCGGTTATCTTGTATCACGCTGGTTTTAAGTGGCTGAGTGGTGGTTATGTGGGTGTTGATATTTTCTTTGTCATCAGCGGTTATTTAATCACTAGCATTATTATCAGAGAGCAACACGCTGGCACATTTACCATTGTTAATTTCTATGAGAGACGCGCGCGTAGAATTCTCCCTGCACTATTTTTTATTCTATTAGTTTGTCTTCCCTTTTCTTGGCTCTGGCTACTTCCTTTTGAACTCATTGATTTTGCTAAAAGCATGATTGCGGTCACTGCTTTTTCATCAAACTTCTTATTTTGGCTAGAAAGCGATTATTTCTCTACGGGTGCTGAGTTAATTCCGCTTTTACATACATGGAGTCTTGCCGTAGAAGAACAGTTTTATGTATTTTTCCCGCTGTTTATGATTTTCTTTTGGTCGCTTGGAAAACGTCGATTGGTCGTTATTATCAGCCTTATTGGATTACTTAGTTTAGGGTTGACAGAGTGGGGCTGGCGATATTTTCCCGAAGCTAATTTTTATCTAATTCCAACACGCGCTTGGGAGCTAATGATTGGCGCACTGACAGCTTTTTATCTTTATTACAAAAGCGAATCAATAGAAAAATACATAGTGCAGGACATTATTAATCAACTTGCCAGTCTTCTCGGTTTTTTGCTTATTATTGTATCCATCCTATGGCTTGATAGGGATATACCATTTCCTAGTCTTTATGCGCTTGCCCCCACTATAGGTACAGCCTTGATTATTTTATTCACCACAACGGATACATGGGTCTATCAAATACTCTCACTGCGTTTATTTGTCGGTATAGGATTGATCTCATATAGTGCCTATTTATGGCATCAGCCACTGTTTGTTTTTACACGAATAATAAGCTTGAATGAACCAAGTCTATGGTTATTTGGTCTGTTAAGTATTGTGACGTTCTTTCTAGCCTATCTCAGTTCGCGATTTATTGAAAAGCCTTTTAGAAATAAACAACGCTTTAATAGAAAACAAATATTCACTACCAGTTTAGTTGCTAGCCTTATTATCATAGGAATTGGCATCCTATTTATTGCAAGCGATGGATTGCCAAATAGAAATTTTTAGCAAGGCAGCCTGTTATATGAAAAATATAAATATGTGAATCTAATCAAAATGAGCAGAATAAATAATTGATATTAAAGAGGGATAAAGTATATGAAACAAAATCACAAACAACCTTTATGGGTAATGATCACTATTCTAGTTGTCACATTTTTGGCTACATTCTCATTCTCCCTACCATCGTTTGCTAATCAGGTTAGAGCAGAGCTATTAAAAGCGACAAACAAAAAGGCGAATGGTACTTATGTAGCTACGCGCTTTTTGAAAGCAACAAAACTACCCATCAATCCAGATGCTACAAAAAAAGCTTTAATTATCGGTGACAGCCACGCACAAGATTTCTTCAATAGCATATTAGAAAACAAAGCATTGCAAGATTATCAAATCAGCACCCGCTCTATTCCAACGCGCTGTCAGGTCTATTTGGGTAAGCATCTATCTCGGTATATTGCGGCTAAAGACAAAGTATTTTGTGAAAAATCAGATAGCCTTAAAAAAGCGATGAAACAAATTGCAGAGACTGATGTTATTTTTCTGGTTGCTAATTGGAAAGAATGGTCAGCAAGCGAACTACCACAGACAATAAAGAACATGAAACTAACAAAACAGCAAAAGCTATTTGTAATCGGTAGAAAAAGCTTCGGCAAAGTTTCTGTGCGAAAGTACCTACGTTTATCGAAGGATAAGCTACTTAAAATACGAAATAAGCCCGATGCAAAACAAGATAAAATCAGTTCAATAATGCACAACACACTTAGCAAAGACATACTCATAGATGTACAGCAGCTAGTTTGTGGACCAACAGATACCTGCCCTATATTCACCAAAGATGTAAAATTAATTTCATTTGATGGTGGTCATCTAACCAAGAACGGTGCACGCTATATTGGGCAATTACTATTTAAAAAATCAGCCTTAGCCTCTCTTTAAGGAAAACCTGATTAAATCGATTAGATTTTAGCGCAGAAAAATCTGTCACTATTTTTCATGAAGTGAGTCGTAATAGTCATTCTATTGCGTCGATCTTCATGGAAAATATCGGCAGATTTGGCAAGC
>JALSLM010000172.1 GCA_026988295.1 Thiotrichaceae bacterium | reverse complement strand
TTTTTTAAGTATTGAAGAATTATTTTTATTGTGTATTTCTCATGTCTAATTGTTTGCCTTTTAGTACGAAGGAACGTGCATGAATAATCAGATATTCCTAAGGAAAGCCTGATCAAGTCTAATTATTTTTAGCTTGTTAAAAGCTAAAAATGTTGATCTTTCCGCAAAGATCGACGCAATAGAATGACTATTGCGTCTCATTTCATGAAAAATAGCAACAGATTTTTCTGTGCTAAATTCTAATCGACTTAATCAGATTTTTCTTAAAGAAATAATTGGCATAATACTTGACCTTCCCGCTCATTGTTAGACAATACCCATCCCCCCCCTTTTTTTATATATTTTAGCAATCTATGGCAATTACAAATAATGATTTTCATCTAGGGCAACGCTGGGTTAGTAATACAGAAGCGGCTTTAGGTATTGGTTTTATCGAGAAACTTGAGGGTAGACATCTTACAATTATCTTTCCTGCTGTTGATGAAACCCGCGTCTATGCTATTGATAATGCACCTTTGAACCGTGTTAAGTATCCTGTTGGTGATGTTATTCAAACCGAAGAGGGCGAAAGCATTACTGTTACGGGTCACTCTGAGCATAATCACTGTATCGTTTATGAAGGTATTGATGAAAAAGGTGAGGATATTCGCTTGCATGAGCTTGAATTAGATAGCTTTGCGCAGTTCAGCCAGCCTCAAGATCGACTTTATGCGGGGCAAGTGGATAAAATTCAGCACTTTGAATTACGGGTTGCAACACTGGGGCATTTGTATCAGCAACAGCAATCCGATAGCTATGGATTGCTTGGGCCACGTATTCAGCCGCTTCCACATCAGTTGTATATTGCACATCAGGTTGCTTTGCGCCATGCGCCACGAGTATTACTGGCAGATGAGGTGGGGCTAGGTAAAACCATTGAAGCAGGTTTAATTCTGCATCAACAAATTATCACAGAACGTGTTAATCGCGCTTTGATTGTTGTTCCTGAAACGTTGGTGCATCAATGGCTGGTTGAAATGATCCGACGTTTTAATCTGCATTTTAGTGTATTTGATGAAGATCGTTGCTTTGCCATAGAAGATGAGGGTGATGCTGAACATAAGATCAATCCCTTTGAAAGCTCCCAACTGGTGCTTTGTAGCTTATCATTCTTAACGGATAATCCTGTGCGTCATCAACAGGCAGTTGATGCAGGCTGGGATATTATGATTGTTGATGAGGCGCATCATTTAAGCTGGACTGAAACACATATTAGTAATGAATATTTGTGCATTGAATCATTGGCACGAAAAATCCCAGGTTTATTGCTTTTAACCGCCACGCCTGAGCAACTTGGTATTGAAGGGCACTTTGCGCGTTTGCGTCTGCTTGATCCTGATCGCTTTTTTGATTTGCATAGCTATATTGAAGAAGAGGCAAACTACAAACCTGTTAATGAACTGGTGCAGTGGTTGTTAGATGAAACCAGTAATCTTGCCGATCGCGATAGACTTACGCAGCTTGAAAGCTATTTGGGTGCAGAAATAGTTAAGGAGTTTGAGGCAGAGCATGATAGCGATTCGGTCATTCAAAGTTTATTAGATAGGCACGGTACAGGGCGTGTTTTATACCGCAATACTCGTGATTCTGTGGGTGGATTTCCACAGCGTGAACTTCATACTTATGCACTTGATGCACCTGAAATTTATCAAAATGGTGCTGATCAAAGCGATGCTGATGATTTAAACCAGCAGTTGCACCCTGAAATAAATCATCAGGCAAAACAATGGATTGCTGTAGACCCAAGAGTAAACTGGCTGGTTGATTGGCTTGAAAAGCATCCTAATGAAAAAGTATTATTGATTTGTGCTTATGCTAAAACAGCCCTTGCACTAGAAGAACACCTACGACTAAGAACAAGTATTAATGCCAGTGTTTTTCACGAAGGTTTAAGCATTATAGAACGTGATCGCGCCGCTGCTTATTTTGCTGATGATGAAATGGGCGCACAAATTTTAGCCTGTTCTGAAATTGGTAGTGAGGGACGAAACTTCCAGTTTGCACATCATTTGATTCTGTTTGATTTGCCACTTAATCCAGATTTATTGGAACAGCGCATAGGGCGACTTGACCGCATTGGTCAAACACAAACTATTCAGTTGCACGTTCCTTATTTTGCAGGCACAGCACAGCAAAAATTACTTGATTGGTATCATCAAGGCTTAAATGCATTCCAGCATGTTTGTTCTGTAGGGCATAGTATTTTTGAAGTATTTGAAAATGAAATTCGACGCGAATTACTACTCAATGAGAATGAGCAATTTGCAGAATTAATCACTCGCACTCAAGCACTAGCACAAGAAACGCTAGAGCAAATGCAGCAGGGACGTGATCGTTTGCTAGAGCTAAATTCATGTCATAAAGAACATGCAGAAGAGGTTGTCAATAATGTATTGGCATCAGCTAATGAGCCTGTATTGGAAAATTATATGGATGCTGTTTTTGATCAATATGGTGTAGATCAGCAAGTGCATGGTCTGGATAGTTTTATTCTAAAGCCCACAGATCACATGATGAATGCTAACTTTCCTGCTCTGCAAGAAGATGGCATGACAGCAACCTTTTATAGGAATACCGCACTTTCACGCGAAGATATGCACTTTATCACTTGGGAACATCCAATGGTAACAGGCGCGATGGATATGATTCTTACCAGTGAATTTGGCAATGCTACATTCTGCTCAATCGAGCTTAAATCTGATGCTATTGCGGCAGGTAGCCTGATTATGGAGGCAATTTATACGGTTAACTGTCCTGCTCCAAAATACATGCAGTTGCCGCGTTATCTTCCCGAATCAATGGTGCGACTGGTTATTGATAATCTTGGTAGAGATTTAAGCAAATCACTGTCTCATACCGTTATTAATGAACGCGTTGAACGCATCAATAAACAAACCCTGCAACAATTGACTCAACACGCCCGCCCGCACATACAGGCAATGATTGAGAAAGCAGAAAAACAAATTGCTCCACAGCAAAATGAAATTATTCAGCAAGCCAAAGCCGCAATGCTAAAAGAAGCCAAAGAAGATAGCGAACGCTTACGCACATTAGCAGATGTAAACCCAAATATTCGCAAAGAAGAAATACAGCAACTAGAGGATAGTGCCACTGCCCTAGCAAGCTATTTAGACCATGCGCGTTTAAAGCTAGATGCTATTCGTGTGATTTTGGTTACGGGATAAAAGAGCTGAAGGGAGAAGAATAAGCTTTGTAGATACCCATCCCCCCCTTTTTTTGCATTTTTTGTTACTTCTACTGGTATAAAAAATGCAAAAAAGGAGGGGGATGGGTACAATTTGTTCTGTATCCTTCAAACTAAAGCGGTTGGAATATTACCTGAATCTGCGCTAGCAGATGGTGAACTCAATTATGCAGAGCCTTTTAAATCCCTTGCTAAACCAATATCTTACGCCCTATTATCCGCATTGACCTCACGGATTCAGGTATTAGTTTCTTATTCCTACCCCTTTTTTCAATAAATAATAAGCAAATGAATAAAAGGTAACAATAAAAATTACAAGCAGTGAAAAACTAACCCAAGGGCTAATATCGGATACACCTAAAATTCCATAACGAAAACCATTTACCATATAAAGTACTGGATTAACTAATGATACGCTTTGCCAAAATTCGGAAAGCATATTAATTGAATAGAAAACACCGCCTAAATAGGTCATTGGAGTCAGTACAAAGGTAGGGATAATCGTGATGTCATCAAAATCTCTAGCATAGATAGCATTCACCAGTCCAGCAATAGAGAACAGCATTGAAGTCATCATGACTATGGCAATAGTGATAAATGGATGCGCGATATGTAACTTTGAAAAGAACAATGATACTAGTGTGACTATCAGCCCCACCATTAGCCCACGTGCCATGCCACCACCAATATAACCCAGCAATATGACATGATTAGGCACAGGAGAGATCAACATTTCTTGCACATGCCCAAACATTTTGGCGCTAAAAAAGGTGGATACCACATTAGAATAGGAATTGGTGATCACCGACATCATAATCAGACCAGGAATAATATATTCGATATATTTAAAGCCATCCATATCACCAATCTGGCTACCTATTAGATTGCCAAAAATAACAAAATAAAGAGTCATGGTTATCGCGGGTGGTATAAGCGTTTGCACCCAAATTCGGACAAAGCGTAAAATCTCTTTAAACAGAATCGTCTTTAGTGCAGTAAGTTTTTGCTTGGGAGTCATGCTTGTGCCTCGCTATGCTCAAGACTATGCTCAAGGCTATTTTTGTTATCATCGCCAACCAGCTTCATAAAAAGCTCTTCTAAACGATTGGTTTTATTGCGCATACTCATCACGCGAATATTGTATTTGCTCAAAATTTCAAATAAATGATTAAGTGAACGAGATTTATCTAGGTCAACCTCTAACGTTGAAGGGTCACGTTGACGCACTGTAATCTCTTGGATATTTGGCAATGCCTCCAATGGCTCTTTTAAATCTAAGACAAAGGTTTCTATTGTCAGTCGTGAAAGCAATTCCTTCATGCTAGTGCTCTCAACTACCTCGCCTTTATTAATAATCGCAATATTATTACACATGCTTTCGGCTTCTTCGAGATAGTGGGTCGTCAAAATAATGGTTGTGCCCGTTTGATTCAGCTTACTGAGAAAGCCCCACATAGAACGTCGAATCTCAATATCAACCCCTGCGGTTGGCTCGTCCAAAATTAATAATCGTGGCTTGTGGATTAGCGCACGAGCAATCATCAAACGGCGTTTCATACCACCAGAAAGGCTTTGAGCTTTTTCAAGGCGTTTATCCCAAAGATCAAGATGTTTCAATAATTCTTCAGCGCGTTTAGTTGCCGTAGTTCGGTCTATACCATAATAGCCTGCTTGATTAAGAATAATTTCAATCACAGGCTCCCAGATATTGAAGTTAAACTCTTGTGGAACTAATCCGATACTTTCTTGCACAGCTTCACGCTGGCTATCAAGATCATGACCAAAGACTTCGACCTTGCCAGAGGATTTATTTACTAGAGAACAGATGATACCAATCGTGGTTGATTTACCCGCGCCATTTGCGCCCAGCAGAGCAAAAAAGTCACCTTGCTTGACTTCTAGATCAATTCCCTTGAGTGCCTGAAAATTATTATCGTAGGTTTTCTCAAGATTTGTTATTTTAAGTGCATAATTCATTCGCTTATGATGTGGGCTAAAGTTACTGAATACAATATTCAACATGAAAATAGGGCTTTCAAATTGAAACAAAAAGGCTGGTTCGTCTATATGCTGCGTTGTTCGGATAACAGTTTATATACTGGCATTACTACAGATATTTCGCGACGCTTAGAGGAGCATAATTCAGAGAAATCGGTGACACGCTATACCCGCGCCAGACAACCTGTCGAGCTGGTATATCAGGAAAGTGCAAAATCACGTTCTGATGCAGGGAAACGTGAAGTACAACTTAAAAAGCTAAAGAAAATAGAAAAAGAGTTTCTAGTTCAGAACAAGAAGGATAGTCTCTAAAAATTCGCCTCTGATGCTCATCAATACCCATCCCCCCCTGTTTTTCATACTTTTTAAACTGTAAAGAAATAAAGGGATATATAAAGGGGCAATATAAAGACAATAAAAAATGTGAGTTAACCTATAAGCCGGGTTCTGTCGTGAACAATCATTCATCTGGATAATACGTCGCCGCATACCTCAAGCGATCTACCCGGATGCAGTGCGGGTCACACCTATTGCATCCCTATTTGATCTTGCTCCGGATGGGGTTTACCTTGCCACAAACTGTTGCCAGTTGTGCGGTGCGCTCTTACCGCACCCTTTCACCCTTACCGAATCACTCAACAAGTGGGTGATTTGGCGGTCTTCTCTCTGCTGCACTTGCCGTCAGCTCGCGCTGCCCAGACGTTATCTGGCATCCTACCCTTTGGAGCCCGGACTTTCCTCGAATTAATCAAAAGATTAAACCGCGATTGCTCGGTCAACTCACTCGATGAGTATATCAAAAGAATAGACTCTTTTCTCTATTGGAATTAGAGTTGTAGTGGTGTAATACTCCAGTATGTTGGTTTGATGGGTTCAGGGAAATGCCAAACTACTTATATTCGGCAGGTACTGGCATTTATTTGTAGAATTATTTGTCTCTTTTAGATATAAACCTTACTGTTCAAATTAAACTCTGTTTTTAAAATAGGTAATAAAATTTATACTATGTCTATAGAAGCCGCAATAACCTTTGCTTTAGCCATTTTTATCTTTGCTATTACGCCAGGTCCTGGTACTTTTGCATTGCTTGCAAGAGCCTTGTCATCTGGTGCGGCGGCCTGTTTTCCTATGTCTTTTGGGATGGCGATTAGTGATATTATTTATTTAATTCTCGCGACCTTTGGCTTATCAGCAATTGCTGAGAACTATAGTGGGCTATTTACAATTATACGTTTTGCAGGTGCAGCATATTTGTTTTATCTTGGCTGGAAGATGTGGACAGCTAATGTTGATACTCATCTTGAAAAAAATAAATCAAAAGCTAAGGGCTGGTTCAGCGGCTTTATACAAGGGTTTTTGATTTCAGCGTCAAATCCTAAAGTGATTTTATTCTATATTGCCTTTTTGCCAACCTTTATTGATCTCACTACACTAAACTATCAAGATATTGTTTTACTTAGTTTTATAACATTGTTCGCTCTAATTGCAGGATTGATGCTGGTATCTATTGCCGCATCCAGTGTGCGCCAATATTTAAAATCTAAAAAAGCAGTTAAACGGCTTAATCAAACTGCGGGAAGTATTATGATTGGTGCTGGGCTATTTCTGGTATACAGAGGCAGTACACAATAGTAGCCAATAAAAGCAAGCAATAAAAAAATGCATAACTTACCCTTATTTATCGGTGCAACACTGCTACTTGCAATTACCCCTGGGCAGGATTTTATCTACGTTATGATCCGTAGTGCATCGCAAGGAGTACGTGTTGGTTTTATTGCTGTTTTGGGCTTAATGATTGGTGTAACGTTTCATACATTAGCCGCAGCGACTGGAGTTGCTGCTATATTACTGACCTCATCCTACGCCTTTAATGCTATTAAGTTTTTAGGGGCAGCTTATCTTATTTATCTGGGCATACAGGCTTTTCAGCAAAAAGGAAAGCTAGAAATAAAGCAAAAAAATAGCCAAGTGTCTGACCTGAAAGTCTTAAAAGAAGGTATGCTTTCAAGTACTTTAAATCCTAAATTAGCATTGTTTTTTATGGCTTTTTTGCCTCAGTTTGTTTCTTCAAATGAGAGTGCGTTTAATCAAATGCTAATGCTGGGGCTTCTATTTGCTTTGCTTTCATTGCCTATTCTTTTAGGGATTGCCTTATTATCTGCGAAATTTGGTGATCTCCTCACTAAAAATCAAGCTGTTAGCCAATCCATTGGCAAAATCACAGGGCTTGTGCTAATTGCTCTCGGTATACGTTTGGGTTTTATAGAAAGGTAATTTTATGCACATAGATCAACGCCACCATGATCAACAGCCTGCTTCTAAAGGTGAAAAAATATTTATAATTATTATCAGTCTTGCGTTTATATTTATGATGACAATGGAGATTGTGAGTAATTATGAGCCTAAGAAGTTAGGAGCTTTGTTATTTGTTGTCTTCTGGATTCCACTACTTTTTATCCATGAGTTTGGCCATGCCATTATGGCAAAATTGCTTGGCTGGCGAGTTAAACGTATTGTTATTGGCTTTGGGAAAACCCTCTTTAAGACTCGCTTAATGTCGGCGCCAATGGAAATTCGCTCAATTCCCTTAGAAGGTTTTGTGCAAATTGCACCTAAAACGATAAGACTTGCTCGTATAAAGCATGCACTAATTTATTTTGCAGGGCCTGGGATAGAGTTATTAGTGTTTTTTACAATTATGCTGATGCTTGGTGGAATGCAGCAGTTTTTTACTATTAGTAATGATTACAGCCGAATTGCCCTGCAAAGTTTTGCTTTTGCAGCCTTGGTTGGTGCTGTAATTAACTTAATTCCACTAGGTGTAATTACTAAAGATGGTAGTACACCCAATGATGGGATGGGCATACTATTATGTTTGCTTTCGACAAAGATGGATTATGAACTATGGATTCGAGAGAGCAAGGAATCTAAATGATTAAGCTAGGTTTGATGCATTAGCGTATGAAGCTATCGCACTTTGTCGGATTACGCTAACACTAATCCGACCTACAAAACTACATTACAAAAAATGCAAAAAAAGGGGGGGATGGGTTGTACAGGGCGAGTAAATAATTATTGTGTCTTATACAAACCAGCCACTTTCAAAATCTTTATCTTGCATTGATTGAACCTTCGCTTCCACATCACCAAGTGCTCTGACTAAAGTTATTGTTTTCTTTTCTAGCTGTTTAAGCTTTTTTTGGCGAAATGCCTTTTCATCGACAGGTACTTCAACTCCGCCACTGATTAATGTTGATCGTGACTTTTTACGGCGATCAAAGGTGATGTAATAAAGCACTGTATAAGTCTTATGAACTTCTTGATGTAATGCTTCAATATCTTTTAGTAGTGGGATATTAACTAGTTTATAGCCTTCATCATAATACCACTTACCAAAACCACAGTCTGTGCATTGCACTGGTTTTTTAAGTGAATTTTGCGGCGCACCTTTGAGCAATTGATGACCTTGTTTAATCCATTCAATATGATCAGGTTTAGCGAGTTGTAAGTTTTTAAGGATGTGTTTTTTATTCATTATGTGTACAAGAATAAACAGTTTTTTCATTTGCTTAAAGTTTACACTGACAAGCTGTATGCGCTCCTTTTTAAAATGGGATCATCAAAGCCTTAATTCGTGAGCCTAATACGGATACAGAGAAGCTGATCAAGTTCAATTATTTTTTAGCTTACTAAATCTATCACTATTTTTCTGTACTAAATCCTGAATCCGTGAGTCCACTACGGCACAGTGAATAAGCTATTGATTCATCACGGGTTTGAAAAATACCCGCTTAACCTAAGGGTGAAGCTACGATTTTTTAAATCTCGTGCTAAACCAATATCTTATCCCCTGCTATCCGCATTGGACTCACGAATTCGGGTAAATTCTAATCGACTTAATCAGATTCCTTAAAAATATGTAAAAAAAGGGGGGGATGGGTTTATATTGTTCTACACTATTGAGAACTTTTAAGCTAAGTATTGCTTTTTGCTAAGACTTAGTAAAGAATGGGGTATTGCCCTAAACTCATTCAATCACTAGGAGGCTGTCTGAGAATAGGAGTCGTAGCGAGGGGAAGCTGATTTGAGCTAGATTTTTCACCAATTTGAGGGGAATAGTTGTTCTATTCACTGAAAATTGGGGGAGAATATAGCCAAATTCAGCTTTTCCGCAGTAGGCTCTCTATTCTCGGACAGCCTCCTGGCTCTTTGCACAAAAAAGGTGCGTAATGATTGGAGCGGTGTTAGCTAGGAGGCTGTCCGAGAACTCGGATTGAAACGAAAATGCCAGAAGTATTATAAGGTGAGCTTATCAAAAGAGGCGAATAGTTGTTCTATTTAACGAATTTGATAAGCTCAGATTATGATGTTTATGGGATTTGTAGTCAATTCTTAGTTCTCGGACAGCCTCCTAGGAGGCTGTCCGAGAAAAACATGGTGGTTTTTAAAAGCTATATAGGCAATCAATATACATTTGAGACTATGAAAGTATTTAATATCTAGGAGACTGTCCGAGAATAGGAGTCGTAGCGAGGGAAAGCTGATTTGAGCTAGATTTTTCACCAATTTGAGGGGGGGTAGTTGTTCTATTCACTGAAAATTGGGGGAAAATATAGCCAAATTCAGCTTTTCCGCAGTAGGCTCTCTATTCTCGGACAGCCTCCTAAACCTCTGCTTCAAAACATGGGTTTATTCTTATCCGCCTAAATACTTACAAAGTTTCCTTTTTTACCACTCAAAGGAGAACAAACAAATATGAGTAATAATACAAACAACACTAGACGTGGCTTTTTAAGAGCCTCTGTTGCAGCGAGTATTGCTGCGACTGCACCTTTATATTTTATGAAGAGTGCCTATGCGAAATGTGAAACATTCCGCAATATTCCAAAAGCTGACTCAAAAACAGTGACTTTAGGTTTTAATGTGCCACAAACAGGTGCGTACTCTGATGAAGGTGCGGATGAGCTTCGTGCATTCAAACTAGCGGTTAAGCATCTTAATGGCGAAGGCGATGGCGGTATGGTTAAAACCATGAAGCCAACTTCACTAAAAGGCAACGGTATTTTAGGTAAAAAAGTTAAGTTTGTTACGGGTGATACTCAAACTAAATCTGACGCTGCGCGTGCATCTGCTAAGCGTATGATTGAAAAAGATGGCGTGGTTATGATCTCTGGTGGCTCATCATCAGGTGTTGCTGTTGCAGTACAAGGTCTCTGTCAAGAAATGGGCGTTATATTTATGGCAGGTTTGACGCACTCAAACGATACTACAGGAAAAGACAAGCGTCGTTATGGCTTCCGTCATTTCTTTAATGCAAAAATGACAGGTTCTGCACTAGGGCCTGTGCTTAAAGAAGAAATGGGCACAGATCGTAAAGCTTACCATCTAACTTCTGACTACACATGGGGTTGGACACAAGAAAAGTCAATCATAGAAACCACTGAAGCCTTGGGTTGGAAAACAGTTAAAGCTGTAAAAACTCCAGTTGGTGCGGGTGATTTCTCTCAATATATCACACCTGTTTTAAATTCTGGCGCTGACGTACTTGTTCTTAACCACTACGGTAAGGATATGATCAACTCACTGACTCAATCAGTTCAGTTTGGTCTTAAAGGCAAAAAAGTGAATGGCAAAAAGTTTGAAATTATTGTTCCTTTATTCTCGCGTCTAATGGCGCAGGGTGCTGGTGATAATATCAAAGGTATCTTAGGTACAACAAACTGGAACTGGGCACTTAAAGATGAAGGCTCACAAGCGTTTGTTAAGTCATTCGGTAAAGAGTACGGCTTCCCACCATCACAGGCTGCTCACACTTGTTATGTGCAAACATTACTTTATGCTAATGCTTGTGAAATGGCAGGATCATTTAACCCACCTGAAGTTATTAAAGCATTGGAAGGCTTTAAGTTTGATGGCATGGGCAATGGTCCGACTGAATACCGTGCAGCAGATCACCAGTGTCTGAAAGAGATTCTGGTTGTGCGTGGTAAAGAGAAGCCTTCTAGCCAGTTTGACTTGCTTGAAATTGTTAAACAAGTGCCTCGTTCAGACGTAGAATATGATCCAAAAATATTCGGCGGTGATTTAGGTCCTTATGAAGTTTGTTAATCATTAATGAATAAAATTAATGAAATAAATTAACCTGCTATTACAGTGTTAATTAAGGAAACCTGATTAAGTCGATTAGAATTTAGCACAGATTTGGCAAGCTAAAAATAATTAGACTTGATCAGACTTTCCTTAAGTATAGCTATACCGCGCTTGCGGTATGGCTATTTATTTGTCTTACTCCCATTCTTATTCAGGTCCTAGGAGGCTGTCTGAGAACTAAGAATTGACTGCAAATTCCACAAACATCGTAATCTGAGCTTATCAAATTCGTTAAATAGAATGACTATTCGCCTCTTTTGATAAGCCCACCTTATAATATTTCTGGCATTTTCGCTTCAATCCGAGTTCTCAGACAGCCTCCTAGCAAATAAGAGTGGCTCAATGCAAAATTATTAAAAAAAGGGGGGGATGGGTTGACCTAACCCCTTTTCAGTTGTTGCACTTATGTAGTATTGTGCGTTGCAAAATTTTGAGGGGAAATAGAAAAACTATGGACGCTATACTCATCCAAATTCTTAATGGTCTTGACAAAGGCGGTGCTTATGCGCTTATCGCATTAGGGCTAACGCTAACCTTTGGCACGCTTGGCATTGTCAACTTTGCTCATGGCGCATTATTTATGCTAGGCTCGTTTTGTGCCGTTCTCTTCAATAAGCTACTAACTTTATCTGTAAAAGTTAAAGATGAAAGTATTACCTTCTTCGATGCTTATAAAGATCAGCCTTATCTTGAAACTTGGTTTGGAGAGACAGGTACAGCAATTATCGACTACTCTGTTCCATTATCCATACTATTTGCCATTCCTGTTATGTTGCTTATCGGCATAATTATGGAAAGAGGGCTAATAAAGCACTTCTACAAACGTGCACATGCCGACCAAATTTTAGTGACCTTTGGTTTAGCTATTGTTATGCAAGAGATTGTGCGTCATTTCTTTGGTGCAAATCCTATTCCTATGCCGCCACCTGATATTGTTTCTGGAAGTGCGCCAATTGGTGCATTTTTGGGTATCAATGAAAACCTTGTTTATCCTTGGTGGCGTTTAATTTATCTCTGTTTTTCATTGGTTATTATTTTTATCGTGTTTGCCTTTCTTAAATACACGACCTTTGGCATGGTCGTAAGAGCAGGTATGGCAGACCGTGAAACCGTTGAACTATTAGGCATCAATGTGCAACGCCGTTTTACCATTGTTTTTGGAATTGCAACGGTAGTGGCGGGGCTTGCGGGGGTTATGTATGCCCCGATATTGCCACCTGATTATCACATGGGAATGGATTTTCTCGTTCTATCTTTTGTTGTCGTTGTTGTCGGTGGCATGGGTTCATTACCAGGGGCTGTTTTTGCAGGATTCTTATTAGGAATTTTACAATCATTTGCTTCAATGAATGAGATTAAATCAATATTCCCTGGCATTGACCAAATCATTATTTATTTAGTTGCTGTTATTATTTTATTAGTTAGACCACGCGGATTAATGGGGCGTGAAGGTGTATTTGAGGATTAAACAATGATAAAGAATTTTCTAAAAAGCACACCACTTATTATGCTGGTTTTTTCAGCTGTTGTTTTAACTGCCCCAATCTGGCTTGACCCCATTGGTGCGAGTTATCCTGATTTACTTCAAAAATTTGCTATTTTTGGAATTTTTGCAGTCGGTTATAACCTTTTATTTGGATTAACAGGTTATCTCTCTTTTGGCCATGCAACTTTTCTTGGAGTCGGTTCTTATACCGCTGTTTGGTCATTTAAGTTGTTATCCATGAATATTATCCCCGCCATGATTTTAGCCATTATCGTATCGGGTATATTTGCTTTAATTATTGGCTTTTTTAGTTTGCGTCGTTCAGGTATTTACTTCTCAATACTCACACTAGCCTTCGCTCAAATGGCATATAGCTTGGCATACTCGGTATTAACCCCAATTACCAATGGTGAAACAGGGCTACAACTGGCACAGCAAGATCCACGGATTTTAGATTCATTGGCAGGTGTGGTAGTAAAAGACGGCTTACCCTCACCTAATATTTTTGGTCTAGCGATTCCACGCGAACTCTCATTTAATCTGTTTGGCTTAGATGTCAATATCGGCGCAGGCTATTTAGGTTTTTATGTTGCTGCCATTATGTTAATTATCGTATTTTACATTTCATTAAAAATCTTCCGCTCAGCCTTTGGACTGAAGCTTCTTGCGATTAAATCAAATCAAACAAGAATGAAATACACTGGCTTTAACACGCGCCCCTATTTGCTAACCGCTTTTGTTATTTCAGGCATGTATGCAGGTTTAGCTGGTGGTTTATTAGCCTCTATTGATCCACTAGCAGGAGCGGAGCGTATGCAGTGGACGGCATCAGGTGAGGTTGTTTTAATGACAATTCTAGGTGGTGCAGGGACATTAATCGGACCATTGCTAGGCGCAACCATTATCAAGTATCTTGAAAATATATTCTCAGCACTAAACCCGACTGAACTTCACAGTATATTTAGCTTTATGCCAGAAGGATTGCAAAATATTATGGTGACGATAGTTGCTCCTTTTGTTGGTGAAGGCTGGCATTTAACGCTAGGCTTATTATTTATGATTATTGTTATCTTCCTGCCAGGCGGTGTTATGGAAGGCTTACGCCATTTAGGGAACTTAGTTAAACGCCTGTTTGGTTTTAATAAGACAGAATCCAGTATTGAAAGCATCAGTAGTGTCAGCAATACCAGCCCAGAAGGAGAAGCCAAATGAGCATTATCCTTGATATAACAGGTGTTAATAAAACCTTTGGCGGCTTACATGCACTTTCAGATGTCAACCTCAAAATTGAAGAAGGTGAAACACATGCCATTATTGGGCCAAATGGTGCAGGAAAATCGACACTGCTTAATTGCTGTATTGGTCGTTTGATTCCTGATAATGGCTCAGTAACTTTTAATGGGCAGGATATGATCGGTATGCAAGCCCATGATATTAATCATGCTGGCATGGTGCGTATCTTCCAGACACCTGAAATCTTCCCTGATTTAAGCCTGCTAGAAAATGTCATGATCCCTGCTTTAGCTAAAAGAGATGGTACTTTCAAATTTAATCCTTTTAAATCTATGGCGAAAGAAAAAGCGATTAAAGAAGAAGCAATGGCAACACTGGCAGACTTTGAGCTAGATAAATATCACGCCCAAATTGCTAATAGTATTTCACGCGGTGATAAACGCCGTTTAGAACTTGCAATGGGGATTATTCAGCACCCCAAGTTATTGCTATTAGATGAGCCAACCGCAGGAATGGCACGGCATGATACCAATCGCACCATTGATCTCTTAAATAGCGAACGCATGTGCCAAATGACCAAGGTGATTATTGAACATGATATGCACGTTGTCTTTAGTCTGGCAGATCGTATTAGCGTATTGGTGCGAGGTCATATCATTACAACAGGCACTCCTGAAGAAATAAAAAATGACCCTAAAGTAAAAGAAGCCTATTTAGGAGAATCTGAAGATGAGTGATTCAAAAGACAAAAAACTACTTAACGACATCGACATCAAAGTCAAAGACCATGTTGATGCTGTCACCAGCAAAGGCTCAGACCCTGCTTTTTTCTCCTGCTGGGATATTCACTCCTACTACGGTGAAAGCTATATTGTACAAGGCGTTAGCTTTGATATACGCGAAGGCGAAGTGGTTGCACTGCTCGGCAGAAATGGCGCAGGAAAAACCTCAACTTTGCGCTCAATCGCACGGCTTGATAATCCACAGGTAACACACGGTGAAATCTGGTTAGACCACCAGCCCTTACACAATATGAAAGCCTACGATGCTGCACAAAGCGGTGTTGCACTCGTGCCTGAAGATAGACGCATCATTCAAGGCCTGACCGTTGAAGAAAACTTACAATTAGCTCAAATCGCACCACCAATGGGCTGGAGCATAGAACGCATCTATGAACATTTTCCACGCTTAGCCGAACGTCGCAACCAAATGGGAACCACCCTCTCTGGTGGTGAACAGCAAATGCTTGCCGTCGCACGCGCCCTTGCTCGTGACATAAAACTACTATTACTTGATGAGCCTTACGAAGGGCTTGCTCCCGTTATTGTTCAAGAAATTGCAAGCATTGTCGATAGCATCAAAAAGCACGGCATCACCACCATTATCGTCGAGCAAAATGCCGTTGCCGCTTTACGCCTAGCTGACCGTGCACTTATTTTAGATATGGGCAATATCGTTTTTGATGGAACCGCCGAAGAAGTGCTAAACAATGAAGAACTTCGCCATGAATATTTAGCTATTTAGTGGTTATTTATTCTTAAATCCCTCTCTTCCCTTCTGGTCTTTGAATTAAAAAAGTATCAAAAATAGGGGGGGATGGGTTATAAGGAAAGTCATAGCCTTTTTACTGAAGTACTATTGTCTTTTTGTAAGGGAGGTATATTGATTGTTGCTATTCCAAAATATCACTTTATTGCTTGTAAGTTTTTCTATAGTCGCTTCTGTATTGTTGGCTGTTACTCATTTTAATTGCAGTGAATATAGGGGAAAACAATTATCACGCTTTGCAGGTGTGGTTCTATTAGTTTGTTTAGGTGTAATACAGCTTTTTCATTTCTGGTATTTGCAGAAGGATGTCCGCTGGCTAAATTCAAATCTTTATATGTTACTTGTATATATTATTGCGCCAGCATTTTACTTTTTTAGTCGTGACTTGCTAAAAGTAGATAATAAAATTCACCCTCGGCTTATATTGCATGTCTTGCCTTTGCTGGTAAGTTTTTATCTGCCACGAATTTATGCACTCATTTTAGCTTTTTTTATTGGTACTGGGTATGTTTTATGGTTGCTTAAAATTGTTTATGAACTGCGCGAACAACGCAAACGCTTCAAGCTAGAATTATTAGCACTGGCAGCCATGTCATTAGTGGCTTTTTTGGTATTCTTATTGGGTGTTTCTATCCCCATTATCAGTGCATCTTTCTTTTATACTAGCTATGCCATGCTTATTGGATTGGCATTTGTTGTTGCAGTTTTTACCCTGCTCAGTTTTCCACAAATAACCCAAGAAGTTAGTGAGGCGGCACAGGCATCCTATGCCTCTAGTACTCTGAAAAAGGTTGATAGTAAAGCTCTTGCTCTTAAATTACAGCAACTTATGGAGGTTGAAAAGCTTTTTACTAATGAAAATCTTAGCTTGAGTAATCTCGCTGAGCAGATGCAGCTCAGTGGCCACCAACTGTCTGAATTGATCAACACATATTTTGAGAAAAGCTTCTCACAATTTGTTAGGGAGTATCGTATTAATGCTGCAAAAGAAATGTTGATTGATGAGCCAAAAGCATCTGTTCTCTCGATTGGATTATCAGTAGGGTTTAGCTCTCAGTCAAATTTTTATACTGCATTCAGTGATATAGTGGGGATGCCACCAGGGAGTTATCGTAAGTCTAAAACCTAAATCTGTTTTTGATTTGTGCGTGGTGTGATAATAATACTGTGAAATAGTATAAAACCCATCCCCCCCTCTTTTTTACATATTTTTTACTTCAGCATTTCCCAAAAGCGTTCAAAGCGTGGCTTATAGCTATCATTTTTATTTAATGAGAGCAATATGTGAGTCGCGTGACCACGAATTTCAGAGCGAGGAATAAAACCGTAATAGCGTGAATCTGCACTATTGTCACGATTATCACCCATAAAGAAGTAGTTATCTTCAGGGATGGTAATCATGTCAAAATTTTGTAAAGGGTTCCCAATAAAGGGTTTCACTTGAATAACATGTGGCTTAAGATCGCTTAAAGATTCTAGGGCATAAACACCTTCTTCTTTGTCTACATCACGTTCTGGCTCTAATGTCTTGTCTTTTAAATTAGTATACTTTGCAGCTTCACCATTAATAAAAAGACGGTTGTGCTTAACTTCAATCGTATCGCCAGGTAGACCTATAAGTCTCTTGATCATGCGTTTTTGTGCTTTTTCAGAGGTGAAAACGATAATGTCACCACGTTTGGGTTCACCAGTTCGCATCAGAGAAATATCTGTAAATGGCACTTGCAGATCATAGGCAAGTTTATTCTCCCAGACTACATCACCTTCAAGAATAGTGGGTTTCATCGAGCCTGTTGGTACAGGATGCCAATCAGCAATAGCACCTCTAAAAACAAAGAGAAATGCGATAAAAAATAAAAAACCCTTATTGTTTTTTAAAAATGAGATGATTTTGGTCATAGTCGAGTCTTTTCCTGAGTCCGCATCGGAGTCGCGACAGTATATCTTAGGAGTAGTCTATAACAAAGGCTATTAGCTAAGCTTGCCAAGAAGTAATTTACAGGTATACGTTTCACACCAGCATTGCATTATCCTTAGGAGGCTGTCCGAGAATATAGAGTCTACTGCGGAAAAACTGAATTTGGCTAGATCTCCTCGCTACGGCTCCTATTCTCGGACAGCCTCCTAGTCTGTAAATGTAAACACGAGTATAAAGCAATACAAATAGTTCTTAAATTGATTTACTATAAGCAAGTACAATGAATAACGTCTATATGCTTGGAGTCTATAAATGAAAATAATCCCCATCTTTGGTTTTTTGCTGTACCCAGTAGTTGTATCATCTGTCTTAGCTCAGCCTCAGCCACCATTGTTTTTCCCACCGTCATATAGCTTGCCAGTAACTGCACAACAAGCACCGATGCAAACTGCTCCCATGAGGCAAATGATGCCTTATGCGCCACGACCTATGTATTCAGCACCTTATTCGGCAACGCCTCAATACTACCCTTATCCGCAACAGGCTTATCCCTCGCGAGTCATGCCACGTGCCTTATTGCCTCAACAGCAATTCAATAGCCAAAAGCCATTAAGCAAAAAACCATTTAAAGAATATTCAGGCTATTTAGGGCTGATCACTGATCTTGTTCCGTCATCAGTTATTGCTCAATTACCTGATGGTGTTACTCAAGGAGTTCTGTTTAAAGGATTTTCAACAAACTCGCCCGCCAGTAATAGTGATTTAAAGCCTTATGATGTTATTTTTGCTTATGATGAGAATAAACTCAGTCATCCTTCCCAGCTTATTAAGTTAATAAGAGATGATAAGCCAGGTCGTGTTGCAAAATTTAAGCTAGTGCGAAAAGGGAAAATACTGGAAATACCCGTCACTATTGGCTCACAGAAAACACCTAATCCAAAAGATATTAACGGGCTTGAAATAAAACAATTAGGCGAAGATAAATTTCGAGCCATTATTCACTTTCTTGGCCCTAGTGGAAATAAACAATTGCGTTCATTCCAAGGAACACGTGAAGATATTTTTGATGAGGTACAAGAAGCTAGAGGTTTACCACAGTTAGAAAGACAGCAATTACTATATGCCATGCGCCCTAAAAATAATAATAATGGTTTTGGTTCTTTTATGCCTTTTGGTAATAATGGTAGTAAAGACTGGAAGTTTATGAACCCTAGTAAGTACTTTAAGTGGTAAGAAACAAAGGAATGAGAAGTAATGAGTTAAATATGTGGTTTATTACCTGTGTCGTAGTGGGCTCACGGATTCAGGTATTATTATAAAAACACAGATATAACTCGCTTAAGGAACCCCTGATCAAGTCCAATTATTTTTAGCTTGCGCTAAATTCTAATCGACTTAATCAGGATTTCCTTAAGCCTTCTTTAAAAATGCACTAACAAGGACAATACGTGTCCCATTAACTTTTCCCTCAATGTGTTTAGGGTTAGATGTCAATGAAATATTTTTTACAACAGTACCTCTTTTAGCTGTGAAGTTTGCACCTTTCACAACTAGATCTTTAATCAGTGTTACTGAATCTCCAGCAGCTAACACGGCTCCATTGCTGTCAAGTGTAGGCTCGTCATCATCATCGCTTGTAGAAGATGATGCTTCAGCCCAAGTCTGAACATCTTCTTCAAGATAAAGCATATCGAGCAAATCTTGAGGCCAACCTTCTGCTTTTATTTGATTAAGAATACGCCAAGCCATGACTTGTACGGCTGGAATAGGTGTCCACATACTATCATTCAGACAGTGCCAGTGATTGGGATCAATTGTGTCAGGATCTATGATTTGCCCTCGACAGGTATCACATAGAAGAATGCATTGATCTACGTCAATATTTGAATTAGCAGAATCAACGGGAGGTACTTCATAGCTGTCAAGATTTTGTTCTGAGGAACATAATTCACATTTAGAGCCACTGCGCTCCAATAAGCTTTGTTTAATATTCATAATTATAGTTTAGGGCGCCATATTATAGATTCTAAGCTCCAACCTTGTAGTACATCAGCTTTTGGCATCGTGTTGCCACCGCCCTTGCCATTGAACACATAGAGTATATTCGGTGTTTTTGGTGCATAACAGACAACTTTTGCCGCCATATCTTCAGTACCAAGTTGGCACTCTTCGTTCTGACCATAGGTATATATTTTGCTGTAGTCAGTTCCTAAAGGATGTCCTAGATCATTTTTAATTAAGTTATCTTCAATAATCACAGAATATATTTTTTTCTGTGATTTGTCAGGGTTTATCGTCATTAGTGTTTTGACTCCCTTGGATACTCTAATAATAGGGTAAGGTGAGCCTAAATGATAATTTAACTCCTCAACAACACTATATTCAGGAAAAGCAACCGTTACATCATGCATATTAAACACACTATCGGCATTGATTGTGCCGATGCTATCTGCTGACATTACAATTACTTTGTTTAGTTCATTTGATGAGGTTTTTTTGCTATCACTTTTTTCATTATCACACGCACTTAATGCAAGTGTAACAAACGATATTGTTAGTGCTTTCAGAATAAAGTTGTTGCTTATACATCCTTGTAATTTTTTCATAATTATTTTCTATTTATCTATGTAAAAAATACATTTTCTCACAAAGAAAAGATAAGAACAATAAACCATCATTTAAAAACTTTACGCTTAATATGCAAAAAATAAAAAAATAAAGCTTGCATTAGCAAATGCTAATGTTAGTATGCGCCCCGTTTTCAGTTTCTGGTAAATTAATAATGAGTATTTTTTCAAAAAAGGGAATTATTGTTGGCTTAGTGATTCTAATATTTTCAGTATCGGCTAATGCCTCTCCCTTTGTAAGTAGTAACAAAATTTCTCCTAAGTCTCAAATGGAGCAATTTATGGAAGTTTATAAAATTCTTATGCGGGTAAAACCCAGCAAGAAAATAAGACCTACTATATTGAAGACATCTTTTTCCTCTTTCTCTTTACAAAAGCAAAATAAAAATTATTCCAAGAGTTTACGTGTAACAGCAACAGCTTATACATCTCACGTTGGACAAACAGATAGCACCCCAAATATTGCAGCATGGGGTGACCGACTTCGCCCTGGCATGAAATCTATAGCCGTTTCACGTGACCTGTTAAAGAAATATGGCTTAAAACATAGACAGAAAGTCCGTATTAAAGGGCTTGATGGTGAATATGTTGTGCTTGATAAAATGAATAAGCGCTGGCGCAAAAAGATTGATATTTACATGGGAATGAATAAGCGCAAGGCTTTCCGATGGGGTCGTCGTAAAGTAGAAATTCTTTGGAATTAAGTTTTAGAAAAATACAAATAATCAAAAAAGATATTTTGTGCATGTTCCTTAGTGCTTTAAGAATACTGCTCCTTACTCCATATTTAGCCCCCTTGCATGAGAATTCTTTTGTAAGGGATTTTTATTGGATAAACTTGTTGTCTATTAACTTGATCAGGAATTCCTTAAGGAAACCCTGATCAAGTCCAATTATTTTTAGCTTACCCCAGCTTATTATATTTCTAATTCTTACTTTTTTCTGTTTTTACTTCTTCACTTGAAGCTTCTTCTGGCTTTTTTGTCTCAGAGCCATTAGCTGTAGAAGAACCGTTAGCTGTAGAAGAGCTATCATCAGCAGCAGTAGATTCCTCAGTAGGCTTTTCATCAGCAAGCTTTTCATCAATAACCTTTGGAGTAGCTTTTTCTGCTGTTGTTGTCGCTTGTAATGGCATTCCAAATTGGGTGATTTGGCTTTCCACTGGTGGGCGTTTAGCCATCCAAACAAATGCTGTTGTAGCAATAGCTATAAAAGTAAACATTCCTAATGTATTAGCAGACAGTTTCATCATTGAAGCCTCTTGTAGAATAGAGCCCGATAGTAGCACTGAAATGAATGATTGAAAATACTAACAGCATCAAAAGAAAGATGCTGGGTTGCACATCTGCTTTATCTAATACCTGAATTTGTGAGGCTAATGCAGATAACAGGGCGTATGATGTTGCTTTAGAATGGGATTTAAAAAATTAGCTTCACCCGTAGGTTGCGGCTGAGGCACAAAGCCCAACATTACAAATCTTGTTGAGCCTCACAAGTTTAGCATCAATCTACAAATCTAAGTATAAACTACAGATATAATCTACTACCCAAAAGACATGGGTATATTACTTGAGTCCACATTAGCCTCACAGATTCAGGATAGACTTCAAAAATTATTTTGAAACATTTAAAAATTTATTTTTTGTACAAATTCTGAAATAAGTTTACCTGCCAACGCTTCTCCTTCGGTAGTAAAATGTAAGTCATTTGAAAGATAAAGATTATTTGTTTTCTTGGATTCTTTTGAAAAGCCTTCAAATAGATCGAAATATAATACATTCCTATCTTCAAGAAACTTTTTCAAGCGTTTTTCTGATTTGGCGAGGTTTAATAGTGATTCTTTAGTAATATTATTAGATGGGTATACTTGGTCTTTTGTAGGTATGATAATAATCATGAATTTGCTATTAAGAGATTTAGCATAATTTATCATTTTATCTATATTTGCCAAGTGCTTTTGCCAAGCTCTATCTATCCAAGGATGTTTTTCTACGCTCATTTTGGAGAGATAAGTTTTATATTGAGCAGTGTTTCCTTTAACAATCGATTCCATCGCGGGGGGAGGATTGAAACTAGAAACAAAATTGTATATCAGGTTGGCTATTATTGAATTACTTTTAATCCAATATTTTAATTTTTTATAAGCGCTAAGGCTTTTGTAATCTGAGTCACCATATTTTTTATATTGCTGATAAGTATCTAATAGCTCCTCATTGCTAAAATATTCAACTTTACCAGTATCATAGTTAAATGATTTTATACGATTAATAAGGTTGCCTTCAAAAACAGTAGAAGGTAAGCCTGTATGATCATCGTTTAAATCATTCCAATAATAGGCGTAGATTATCGTTTTAGGTGCTTTTCCTATTGCCTTTACTACTTTTTTTAGCTTGGAAAGAGTTTGTTGAGTGCCATAAGCAGGAACGCCACATTTAACAAATCTTTGTCCCGTATTTTTTTCAAGAATAGTAGTCCATTTTTTATCTAATGGAGCAAACCCCCAGGTAAAACTATCTCCAACTAATAGGTTATGGCTTTTACCTAGGGTTACGTCATTATCAAAGCAGGCAATATTGTTGCTATGAACTGCATACTCTGTTTCTATAGTGCTATGTCTACCGCTTTTATAGTTTTTTGCCAAATCAAAACCTGCTTTTTCATCGGCTATAAACATTGGTGGAAAAGCACCCTGACCCGTTTCTACGAATACTTTATAAGGAGTAAATCTTAGAATCACCTCTAGAAGCAATATTATTAATAGCAACATTATAGATGTAACTATTAGTAATGATATTATAGGTCTTCTAGTAAAAGCATTTTCGGTAGACATAGTAATCACCTATAAATTTTCAATAACAAACAGATCAGGAGGGGTTATATAGTTTAAAATAATGTATAAATAAATGGAGCTATAGCAGAACCCTGTGCTAAGACGAGTAAAGCACCAAGTGCCACCATCAAAATAATTATGGGAGCAAGCCAAAACTTTTTACGTTCTCGCATAAAGAGCCAAAGATCCTTTAGTAAATCAATCATATTTATTTCCTTTGCAAATATTGTGAACAACTTTAAATTTTCTTTTTAAAATATCCTGAATCCTAGGAGACTGTCTGAGAATAGAGAGTCTACTGCGGAAAAGCTGAATTTGGCTATATTTCCCCCCAATTTTCGGTGAATAGAACAACTATTCCCCTCAAATTGGTGAAAAATCTAGCTCAAATCAGCTTTCCCTCGCTACGACTCCTATTCTCGGACAGCCTCCTAGGACTACCCTTTACCCACAAATAAGTTCAGCATATATCGAATTTTAAATATAAACAAAACATAAGGTTACAGATTTTGTTATGACTGCTAATTTATAAATTCCTGTGTTTCTTACCATTCTATATTGGAATTTATTACCTTGAGAACCTAATTTTAGCTGAGGATTTTTGTAACCCTTTGAATCTACAAGATTATTATTTTTGATTTGAATTTTGAGTGCAAAATTTATGGGGTATGGGTAGTCCTAGGAGGCTGTCCGAGAACTAAGAATTGACTGTAAATCCCATAAACACCATAATCTGAGCTTATCAAATTCGTTAAATAGAGCGACTATTCGCCTTTTTTAATAAGCTAACCTTATAATATTTCTGGTATTTTCGTTTCAATCTGGGTTCTCAGACAGCCTCCTAGTTCTAGTGACCTCATGGATTCAGGAATATGTAAACCTTTCTAAAAAGGCTTCTCTAAATGTTCCTTTTTTCGAGATTTAGTTTTTCTTCGATAAGTCTTAATGTTGGTATTGAACCTTCTATTCATGCTGTCTTTCCTTAAGACTTTTAGTAGTAGACCAATCGGAAAAATCAGCACAAAAAACATCAGCCCTAAAATAATACGACTATTTATCCAGCCAAGAACATTACCAACCTTCAACCATATTTCATTAATCGGTTTAAGAGCTTGAGGAGCAATCAATGCAAGCCCCCAAAAAACAGCAAGAATTATGAATGGCCAGATAGGCCAATTCTCAGTAGTTTTATCAAGCATCCAAGGGAATAGAAGACCAAATAGTAGCGCAAACATCGCGCCCATAATAAAGCCAAATTTTCTTAGCTCGACTTTTGAAGCTTCAGCAGTTAAAACATCAGTGTTAGAATTTTTCATAATTATCATTAATCCAAGTCAAACTCATCACGCCAATCACCTTCTTCTTTCCATTCTTTTTGATCAACTTTATTGAGTACTATATTTTCCATTACAAGATAATCCATTTCGGTACGCATAAAACAACGATATGCATCCTCAGGTGTATGCACTATGGGCTCACCACGCACATTAAATGATGTATTTACTAAAACAGGACAATCAGTTCTTTTTTCAAATTCATCTAGCAAATGATAAAAACGTGGATTGGTTTCAGGGTGTACTGTTTGCACCCTTGCAGAATAGTCAACATGGGTAACAGCGGGAATTTCTGAGCGAGGGATATTGAGCTTATCAATGCCAAATAATTTTGTTTGATCTTCTGTCATCAAGGTGCGCTTGTCTTCTTTTACAGGCGCAACGATTAACATATAGGGGCTTGGACCTTCATGCTCAAACCATTCAGATACTTTGTCATATTTAACCACAGGTGCAAAAGGTCGAAATGATTCTCTGTATTTGATTTTAAGATTCATAATTGATTGCATTTTTTGACTGCGTGCATCACCAATTATTGAGCGTGCTCCTAATGAACGAGGACCAAACTCCATACGCCCTTGAAACCAGCCTATGACATTTTCATCTTCAATAATTTTCGCTAATTCAGGCATCAAAGTTGTATCTTCTATTTCAGTATATGATGCACCAATCTTATCCAAATAGTTTTTGATGTCTTTATTACTAAATCTTGGACCTAGATAATAGCCTTTCGTTGCATCTGGCTTTTGTACTGTGCGTGGCTTTTCAAGATACTCATGATAGACAGATAATGCTGCACCTACTGCACCACCCGCATCACCCGCAGCTGGTTGAATCCAAATCTCTTTGAATGGCCCCTCTCTTAATAAGCGACCATTTGACACGCAATTAAGAGCAACACCTCCAGCTAAGCACAAATAGTCCATACCCGTTTCTTTGTGTACTGATCTAGCTAGGCGCAATACTACTTCTTCTGTCACCCATTGAATTGAACGAGCAATATCCATTTCTTTTTGGCTTAATTCACTTTCAGGCTCTCTGGCTGGAGCACCAAATAATTCTGCAAACTTTTTATTGGTCATTGTTAGACCAGTTGCATAATTAAAGTACTTCATATTCAATCGAAAAGTGCCGTCTTCCTTTAGATCAAGCAGGTTATCAAGAATGAGGTCAACATATTTAGGCTCACCATAAGGTGCTAAACCCATTAATTTGTATTCACCCGAATTAACACGAAAGCCTGTGTAATATGTAAATGCAGAATAAAGCAAGCCCAATGAATGTGGAAAGTCAATCTCCCACTGGGGTGTTAACTTGTTCCCATCACCGAGCCACATAGACGTTGTTGCCCATTCTCCCACGCCATCCAAACATAATACTGCTGCTTTTTCATAAGGGCTGGGGAAAAATGCTGAAGCAGCATGTGATTGATGATGCTCTGTAAACAATAAAGGGGGGAGGCTTTTTTCAGGTATATTAAAAATGCCTGATAATTCTCGCTTCAAGGTTTTCTTTAAATACAATTTTTCTTTTAGCCACACGGGCATGGCAGATATAAAAGATCGGAAACCTGTTGGTGCATAAGATAAATAAGTTTCTAGCAAGCGTTCAAATTTCAGTAAAGGCTTGTCATAAAAAACGACATGAGTAATCTCATTGGCATTTATATTTGCTTCTTTTAAACAGTAACGAACTGCACCAGTAGGAAAGGCGGGATCATGCTTTTTCCGGGAAAAACGCTCTTCTTGAGCAGCTGCAATAATTTTGCCATCACTAATCAGTGTGGCTGCACTATCGTGATAGTATGCTGAAATACCTAGTATGTAATTTTTCATTATATTGTAAGGAAATCTTGTTTTATGGGTTTTTATCAATAAGTTATAGGATGAAAATATAGCTTGAACTTATTATTGCGTTCTCTTTTGAACCAAATATAAAATAAAGCTTCTTCACTTGGTAAGTGATAAAGATAGGTAGATGTTTAATGGAGATAAGCGGATTAGATGTCTAAGACATAGACCAAGATGGTAGGTTTATTTCTATTTTTTTGAGGAGGAGGGGGCTTTATTTGCTTTTATTTACTAAGAACAAGAAAATTTTGCTCTACTTTGTTTCCCGTCTCATCTACCAGCGTTAGTTTGTGCTTCCCTTCATTAATCCATAGAGCTTGCTCGTGATAGTATTGGGTCGTACCAAGATAATTATTATCTAAATGCCAAAAAAGTCGTTCATCAGGGTTGCTGTGAATGGCTTTAAAAATGGTTTTACCCTTTCTGCCAGTAAGCTCTCTGGGAATATAAACTTGCGTATTCCGTTTTGGGTAAATCAGAGAAATAGGGTTATCCATAGTACGAGTTGTTTGCGCTAAACGGCAATCTTCACGCCACTCAGGAAGGGGTTTGTAATTTGCATGGGTTTGCTGGTAATAAAAAGCTTGGTCGGGCGTTAATACAAACCAATTTTTTGCTTGCATACTGCTCACAGATTCGCACTGGCTATGCACACGTAAACCTTGCTTGTCGAGGTGAATACGTTGATGATGCGGGCTAATACGATCAAAATGACTATTATTTGGAATCAAATATTCTTCTGATTCGCAACGGTCATTAGCCAAAAAACCATCATCCTTGCAAATTAAAACAGTTTTCATTTGCTGAACGGGTTTTGTAAACCAATGATCATCCAAAGGCAGTCGATTAAATACATCAAACAATAGTGGTGCTGCAACTCGTACCCCTGTCATGCCTTGGCGACCCTCGCCAGCCGCATTACCTACCCATACTCCTACTGTATATTGTGGCGTTGTTCCAATAGCCCATGCATCACGATGGCCAAAGCTAGTGCCTGTTTTCCAAGCTATTTTATGGCTACTATCAAAGCGTTTCCAATAAGCTTCTGTGCCAGGTCGCCCAACTTCCAGCAGAGCTTGCAATGTCATCCAAGCACTAGCAGGGCTGATCTCATTGCGGCGATCAGTTTTAATACTTTGTTTTTTTAGTACTATAGCTTGAAAATAATTTGTTGCTATATTTTGCTGAGTTTGTTGCGCTCGATTAGCAAGATTGGCATACATGCTAGTTAATTCCCAAAGCGTGCCTTCTGCACCACCGAGAATCAACGGCAAGCCATAGTCACGCGAACGTCGATGTAGAGTACTCATACCCATCTGTCTTAGGCTTGCCAGAAAACGCTCAACCCCATGAAAACTGAGCATATTCACTGCTGGAATATTCAAAGAACGTGCTAGTGCTTGCTTGGCGCGCACAGCTCCTCGAAACTTGCGATCAAAGTTTTTAGGGCGATAAGAGGAATAGCGCACAGGTGTATCAGCCACTAAAGTTTCAGGTAAAATTTCACCATCATCCAACATAGTCGCAAATAGAAAAGGCTTGAGCGTGCTCCCAGTGCTTCTTGGACGCTGAATTAAGTCAATCGCCTCACCATGTGATGCATTTTTTAATGAATGAGGCGCATTGCCGACATAAGCTTTCACTTCAAAGCTATGATTATCAATCACCAAAATAGCCAAGTTATGAATATCTTTAAGTGCTAAAACCTCTGCATGATGCTTTGCTAACTGTTTAATATGCTTCTGCAAGCTAAAATCTAAGGTTGTTTCAAAGCGGCGCTGTTGCCTACTTTTAGCAACTTGAGTATCTAATAAATGAGGAGATAACCTTGGCAAGGGTCGAGGTTTTTCGGGTAAAGGTTCGGCTAAAGCAAGTTGCAAATCTAATGCATTAATCTTCTTTTGCTTAAAAAGTTTCTGAAGCAAACGATCACGCTTGGCTTTTAACAAAGGTCGTTTTCGGCTGATATGAATAAGCGCGGGGCTATTCGGCAAAACAGCCAACATAGCACTTTCAGCCCAAGACAACTGATTGGGGTTGCGCCCAAAATAACGCCATGAAGCCGCCTCTAAACCGACAATATTCCCGCCAAATGGTGCATGACTGGCATACAATTTAAGAATCTCATCCTTGCTATAACGTGTTTCAAGACGCAGTGCTTTAAAGGCTTCAAGCAGCTTTTGATATAGATTTCGTTGTGGATTGTTGGAAGCTAGGCGAATCACCTGCATTGATAGCGTACTGCCACCACTCACAATTCTGCCAGCCTTTAGGTTTAGTTTAATTGCTCGCGCAACAGCTAATGGATCAACACCAAAATGCTGAAAAAAGCGTTTATCCTCAAAAGCAACAATACTCGTTTTAAACTTCTCAGGAACTTGGCTTATAGGAGGAAAGCGCCACTGCTCATCTTTTGAAATATGCGCACCCAGCAACTTCCCATCCTGACTGAGTAGAATCCCTGAAACAGGTGATTTGAATAGGGGGTCTGGCAAACAGTAATAAAAGCTAATGCCCAGAAGCAAAGAAAGTAGAAGTAGAACAGCTTTCTTTGATTTGAAAATATGTAAAAAAGGGGGGGGATGGGTATACAATAGAGTTTATATTCCTAAAGAGATGCCATTAAACCATCATGTACTGACTCCGCATTAGTCATCACACGCTCTTGGGTAACACGCCAAACACCATCCTCTTCCTGTGTTAATAAGATTTCAACACCCTGTACTTTGCGTTCGCCATCATTAGCTAGGACGGTTTCAATCGTTTTAAACATAATTTGTGTTTCATTAGTCGCCAGTAGTTTTAAACCTTCATAACTAACACTTTTGAGTACATTGTCTTTAAATTCTTGCTCGGACTGCCTTGCCCAATCATCATAACTGATGCTCTCATAGCCATATACACCAGTCACCCTGACTTTTTTAGAGATTAAATTAAAATGTTCTTTAAATTGATTATTAGTCGCAGTGAATGCAGAAGCATCTAGCCATTTTTGGGCAATACTGATGGCATTCTCATTTTCTTTATTGGTATCTTGGGGCATATGTAATCTCGAATTAATTTAGGGGGGTCATGGAATAAGTTGAGCAATTATGGTGTAGGATTTTTATTTCTGATTCAATGAGCTTTATTCTACGCGACGATTGAGCTCATTGAGCCAAGAGCAAAAAGGCAAGTCAGAATGATCAAGTTATTTCATGCGCGTTCCTTATATCTAAAAGCATCAAACATAACTGAGAAATATATGAATCAAAAAACAGTTTATATCATCTTCCTTCTGCTGATTATAGTCAGCTATAACCTGATTGTAATCTATGTCGATAAACAACTACAGAACAGGAATTATGCAGGTGTATACAATAATTTCAATAAAGTCTGAGCAGCAAGAGGTTTACACAGCACTCGTAGTGAGCGAAATACCCCCAAAGCGCTAATGGTGCTGAAGTAGAATAACTATAAAATGTTAAAAAAAAGGGGGGGTCTCTATAAATACGTCCGAAGAGGTAAACTTGTAGATACCCATCCCCCCCTGTTTTTTGCATTTTTTTGTAACGTAGAGACGCAATGCTTGCGTCTCCAATGCATTGCGTCTCTACTGTGTCGTCATTCCCGCATGTTGTTAGCGGGGATCTCGCTATACATGCACGTAATTCATACGCAAAGTTCAAACAGATCCCCGCTTAAAACATGCGGGGATGACGGTGCGGGTGGCACATGTGGGGATGATAGTGTGGGAGGCACATACGGGGATGATAGTGTGGGTGGCACATACGAGGATGATGGGGTGTTATATTTTTGCATCACGAATACAGTAGGTTGGGCTGACGTTAGGAAGCCCAACAAAAGCTAGAATGTGATTTTTGTTGGGCTTCGTACCTCAGCCCAACCTACAATACTACAATTCTGCGTATTCGTATCATAACGAGCCTATGATAAAAAGTGTAAAAAAGAGGGGGGATGGGTAGCATAGATAATAGATACCCATCCCCCCTGATTTTTACATTTTTTTTTGTAATGCGGAGAACCGCAGAGTTTTTGTAGTGACGCAATGCATTGGAGACGCAAGCATTGCGTCTCTACTATATCGTCATTCTCCACATCGTCATTCCCGCATGTTTGTAGCGGGAATCTCGTTATACATACACGCAATTCATAGCTAGTGTTTCTTTTTTATTCCAACTGATTTCGTTAGTGCCTTTTCACCCTGTTGCATTTGTAATAGTGAAATTCCCATCCCCCCTGTTTTTGAGATATTTTGTTGCACTGCTGTACAGGCTTCTATGCAACGCATACATTGTGAGCAGAAATACATCTTACGTTTAGCTCCACGGGGTTTAAGCTGAATGGGGCAGGCTATTTCGCAGGATTGATCACAGCTTTTGCATTGTTTGGCTCGGCTATGGTCAAAGCCGACGACCATTGCTTTTTTATTTAGCATCCAGATTAAGCTTTGAAACAAGCCTAATGAGCAGCCAAAGCGGCAAAATAGATGTCGAGCGAAGGTAAACTCAAGCACAAACACGCTGGTTGCTATAATTAAAAAAGCCAGTTGTATGATGCTGAGGTTTGCCGAAAATAAATTACCATAAATCTCTTTTGGTGATACTAAATAAGTCAGTAGTGCTATTGCCCAGATAAATCCTAATAACAAAATCACCAGTGCGGTAATAATCCACCAAGCTTTGTTTGGCTTAATATGTGTGCCATCTTGCTGTTGTTCTGGCTGGATTTTTCTATCCCAAAAGCTGAATTTGCCTGATGCTCTTCGCATTAAGTTATTAACAATTTCAACCACGGATTCATGTGGGCAAAACCAGCCACAATAGATTAAACCCCATTTCCAAGTGATTATTCCACCGATTATAATGATTGATATGACGGGAAAAAATATAATCTCTGCAAAATTAAACAGCATTTGTATTGCGCTGATTTGTTGCAGACGAAATGCATCAATACCAAGATCAATATGTTGTTGCATAAAAATAAATTTATGTGTTTCAAGATCAAAACGGAGCAGGTCAAACACTGGGGCAAGCAAATAAAGCAAAAAGAAGGAAATACGTGTAATCTGGCGTAATTTTTGAGGTGCTAACATACTTTTTAATTTGTTAATCGGATATAAAGCAAAGGTAGCTTTTTAGGTAGCTCTTCTGCATTGCGTACTAATACATAAGAACGCTGTCCAAATAGATAAGGTAAGTAGTCTTCTGCCTGTTCATCTATAGTGACGCAAAAGGGTTGTAGCCCCATTTTTTCTGCTTCAATAATGGCTTGTCGGGTGTCTTCGATACCATAACGACCTTCGTATTTATCGAGGTCATTGGGTTTTCCATCGGTAAGAATTAGCAATAGTTTTTTGCTGGAAGGCTCTTTTGATAGTAGCTTGCTGGCATGGCGAATTGCTGTTCCCATACGGGTGTAATAGCCTGGTTTGATTGCATTGATATGACCACGAATCTCATCGTTATAGTGTGAATCGAAGGTTTTAATATTATGAAAGCGCACATGGTTTCGGTTGCGAGATGAAAATCCATGCAGGGCAAAGCGATCACCAGTGGCACTTAATGCCTCTGAAAATAAAAATAGTGAGTCTCGAATAACATCCACAACACGAGATTCGTCATTAATATGTGCATCAGTTGAAAGTGATAGATCAGCAAGTAGCAGACAGGAAAGATCACGAGTTTTATTGCGAAGTTCTCGATAAATGGGGGTATCGCTTTGGACATAACCCTGTTTGCGGTCGCTTAAAAAATTAACATAGCTTTCAAGGTCAAGTTCTGTTCCATCGTTTTGACGGCTTATCCAGTGACGTTGTGGGCGTAGCATTTCAAAATGACGACGAATTTTTCTTGCCTGTGAACGTAATTTGACGGGCAATGGCATGGCTTCAGAATGACGTGCAAGCATCGGGATGATTCGGCAATGGTCTTTTTGTAAGCGTTGTTGTTTAAAATCCCACTCATCAACGGGAATCCCTTCACCTAATACGATGTCATCATATTGGGTCGATGGCAGATCAAGGTCTAATTTGATTTTGCTGGAGCTGGTTTCACTATCTTGCGACAGTGTGATGTGGTCCATATCTTCAGCGGTGCGTGAGACATCATCATCGTCATCTTCAACACTGCTTCGATCTACCTTGACATATTCTGACCAGCTCCAGAGGCTTTCTAGTCGAAAGCTCATAAGCCCGTCATCGCCTTTGGGCATATCTTCACGATTTGCCTGTTTACGATTTACCTTTTTTTGCTTTTTAGAATCACTGTTTGCATTCTCGTCTTCATCATCTTTGTCGATAACATCAATATCTTTTTGATCAACATTGCTGGCATCTTGTTTAGGTGGCGATGGATGCAACCAAAGCGGCACAGGCTGAGGCGGGCGTTTGGCATATTCGAGCACGATATTTGTTTGAGGATCAGCAAGTGCCTGACAAATGGCGATTTCTTGTTGTGCTTCAGCTTTGGGTAAGGTGCTATGTTCGGGGCGTTGTTGTAGATGTGCATCAAGTAGCTTTTGATAGCGTGTTGCAAGCCCAGGCCAAATTTCTAAGGTTTTTTTGGTGCGTTGCTGATTACGACTAATCCAGTCGCTTGCATTTACGTCGATAACAGAGATTGCAGTAAGCCATAAATATAAGTCACGGTTTAGCTCTTTAGAGGGAAACAGTGCAATACTTTCAGGCAGTCTGAGTGTTTCGTCATCACGCCAAGCATATTGAGTTTTTCCACCTGTTCCTGCAATTCTTTGGAGTAGGGTGTGGCGTGCATAGACTTCTGAGTCTGTCGCACTTTCAACGTGCAGACCACCCTCGCCACCTAGCGCACGAAAGAAAATGCCCGCCGTGTGACGAATATCTTCTAAATGTACTTTTGCTTCTGGATATGATTTTCTCGCTTTTTTGGTTATAAAACGATGCCAAAATAATCCTACTTGTTCTTCCATTAAATATAACCTACAAGATTTAATCCATGCTACAAAATTTTAGATCCAATTTGGTGGTAGCCAGTAGATCATCACGGCACAAAAAATAACAACTGCGATAAAGAAAATAATAAATTTACGCTGAGGATATTTGCCAAGGTTTGGCGGCAACGGGATGCCACAATTTGGACAGGTTTTATTGCCAAGCTCTACAGCACCACCACAGTGTTTACAATTTAATTCACTCATACCCATCCCCCCCCTTTTTGAGTAATTTTAGTGAATAACGTTAGCTGGCTTTTTGCCTTATCATTATAGAAAGTTGCAAAAAAGGGGGGGGATGGGTTTTGTATAAAGTTTAGGCTATAAGTCATGATAAACTTGTCCATTTAGCTATTTGCTCTGGAAATAGGTAAACAATAATAATCAGTGAGGGTATGACATAAAAATAAGTCCGCATCAGTGATCTTAAAAGTTTGTGTGCATGTTTTAGCTCCATAAAGTGATCAACAATAATGCGCCCTTTTATGGCGAGCACGGCAGCCATTATCGCTATGCTAATAAAACCTGGATTGGCACGCTCTGCCATATAAGCACTAAAAAGTGTTAGCGTGATTAGTAGCAACCAGAGCGCATCGATTAGTTTGATTTGGGTGTTTTGTGTCATTTTTCTATTACTCTTTACAACATTTAATCATCTTAGCGAATCACATATAACAAGGGGAAAATGGTAATCCATGCCAGATCAATCATGTGCCAGTAAAGTGCCATATTGATTAATCCTTCATGTTCTGTTTTAGTGTAGATGCCTGTGTTAATACGGTAAATTACCCAGATAAGCCCTGCGCTTCCCCATCCAACATGCAGAAAATGGTTGAAGGTCACGTAGTAATATACGCCGTAGAAAATATTGGTTTCGGTATCCAAACCTTGCGTTGCATTCCACTGATATTCGAAATATTTAATAATAAGATACAGCATCCCGCAAGCAACTGCACCCCAAAGCCAGCGAGTCGCTTGTTTTAGCTGGTCACTGCGTATTGCCATAACACTTCTAACCACAAAAAAACTGCTAGTTAGCATAATTAATGTATTTGCTGTTCCTGCCGTGGTATTTAGGCGCGTTGGTCCTTCATAAAAAAGCTCTGGATTGTGTACTTTTGCAAGAAAGTAGACCATAAACATTACGGCAAACTCACTCATTTCAGCAAGAATTGCCGCCCAGATTGCAAGATTACCAGGGATGTTTTTAGCTTTAGTGGTGAAACTAAATTTCTCTGTGGTGACTTCTTGTGTGATGGCTGGATTCATTTTTCGATTATTTTATGCCGCTAGCTTGCTTATGAGGGGAAAACGGTAATCTTGGTGGTTTATGGCTTTGACAAAGCCCATAATTCCGAAGAACATAAATAGTGGGATAATGACCATTAAGTATATTTCTATCATAATGAGCGCGGTTGCTGAGGCAAATCCAGTAGTTAGCATGATGATAACGATAAAACTAATAGCAATGAACAAGCTGATTGCACCCGCTATCAATACCTGTCTGAGATGGTTTTGACTCACCTTTGATGCGCCTTTGTATTTAAGAAAATATAAGCCTAAAAGAGCCGCATAACCAAAACCTATAAATAGCAAGCCAAGCATAAAAATTGCCTCGGCAATAGCACCAATATTATCTTCCTCGGCTTTGTTTTCGTTGTGATTAGTCGTTGTTTCTTTGTTCATTTATATTTTCTCCTAGTACTCCATGAATATTGGGTTGATGGATAAAGTAACTTGATCAGGCTTTCCTTATTAACCCAACTAACTATCGCACTTTGTCGGATTACGCTATCGCTAATCCGACCTACAAATCTCAGATTTAACCCTCTACCAGCCAAATACCAGCCAAGCAATCTCTCTCAAGCTTGGAAACGATTAAAAGCTCTGCGACTCTCTGCGGTTCTCTGCGTTACAAAAAAATACAAAAAACAGGGGGGATGGGTATCTATCAGATCTGAATCTCTCCAAACTCCCTTTCTCAGGAGAGGGAACAAACACAGTCCCTAAACCATTTTTGCCTGTACTACTTCCATCAATGCTTCTACGGTTTCTTCTTCGTCTGTGAGTGGCTCGACAATTGCTGCTCGACAGGCATCTATAGGATCAAAGCCAGCCTTAATTAGGGTGGCGGCATAAACTAGCAGTCGGGTTGATGCTGATTCTTCCAGATCATGATCTTTCAATGCGCGCATAGCGTGTGCGAGTTCGATAAGTTGTGTTGCCAGCGCATCATCAATAGCAGTTTCTTTCTGAATAATGGTTTTTTCTGTTTCCATATCAGGGTAGTTAAAGCGCATTGAAACAAAGCGTTGTCGCGTTGATGGTTTCATGCCCTTTAAAAGATTTTGATAGCCTGGATTGTAAGAAACGACTAGCATAAATTCTGGCGGTGCTTTTAGCTCTTCTCCTGTGCGCTCGATGGGTAAAACTCGACGATCATCTGAGAGCGGATGAAGTACAACAGTCGTGTCTTTACGCGCTTCGACGACTTCATCTAAATAGCAGATTGCTCCTTCACGTACTGCCTTGCTTAATGGGCCATCTTGCCAATAGGTTTCACCGTCACCAATTAAATGACGACCTACCAAATCAGCGGCGGTCAGGTCATCATGACAAGCAACGGTATAAATAGGGCGATTAAGCTTGGCTGCCATGTGATGAATAAAACGGGTTTTGCCACAACCTGTTGGTCCTTTTATTAATAAGGGAAGCTGATTGTTATAGGCATGTTCAAATAGTTCTATTTCATTATGCTGGCTTTGGTAAAACGGGAGATCATTCATTACTTTTGCTCGTTATTGACTTGTTTCTTACTTATTTTTTTAATCGTTCTTTGTCAGCTTACAGTAGCTTGTGGATCAAAACCATTGGCTACAGCAAATTTGGCGGTCATCATATCCATGCTATTGACGTGTGCATTAAACCAGTTTGGCCATTGTGTGAAAATATAATCTGAAATTAATTCAATATCTTTATTGTCTTCCCATGCGCTGATAATGGCTTTAAAACGCTCAATTGCTGCTTCATGCTCTCCTGCGTGTACTTGATAGGCAGGAAAGCTGGTCTCTTGCATGAGCTGATTCTCACGTTCGAAGTGAGGAATAGTGTGCTCCAGCCATTTATTCAGTAGTTCTAATATTTTTGCAGCATTTTCCTCGCTAGTGTCTCCATCTTGGTATTGTGAAACGTATTCACCTAATTCATTGGCGATAGTTAATTCTTCAAAGTGAGTACTGTTCATGAAATCTATATCAACGAGCAGAATGTTTTCAGGGTCAAGAGTTATTTTAGTTGTCATAGTGTTTATAAGGAAAACCTAGTCAGATTTGGTAAGCTAAAAATAATTGGACTTGATCAGGGTTTCCATAATCCTCCTTAATTTATGCTAATAAGATAAGTTACGGCAATGGCAGTTGTGATAATCCACAGCCAGCCATACATAATGGCTCTCCAAAGCAGTGATACACCACGTAAGCCCATAAAATCACGGATTATAAAAGTGCTTTTTATTAATACTGTTAATAATAAAAGCATAGCAGGAATAGTGCCACTATAACCAAACTTGCCCATGCTATAGGTGAAGAGAGTTAAGCAAAGCATAACTATCCAAATGTTTTTTGTGTTGTATATTTTATTCATATTTATTGATCGTTCTTGGGGCGCACCTTAGTGAATAATATAAACCAGTGGGAATAAGACAATCCACACCAGATCAACCATGTGCCAGTATGAAGCCGCTGTTTCAATACCCGTATGTTCTTTGGCACTATATTTTCCTTTTTTTGCAAAAAGAATAACAAAGAAAATAATGATCATGCCGAGTATGACGTGTAAAAAATGGAAAAAAGTGAGTGAGATATAAAAAAAGTAAAAATCATTGGTATTTATACCGATACCCACTGAAAATTTACTATAAAACTCATAGCTTTTAAGTATTAAAAAGCCTGTACCCATCCCCAATGATGCGTATAACCAGTTGATGCAAGAACTAATATTATTAGTTTTGATTGCATCTACTGCTCGCACCACAAAATAACTGGCGGTAATTAATAAAACTGTATTAATCGCACCTGTTTCTTTATTAAGTGTTGCTTGATATTGATTAAATAGCTCGACATGCTGCAAGCGTTGAATGGAGTAAACTATAAAAAAAATGCCAAAAACTAAAAGCTCAGCAAAGATAAAAAACCAAATAGCAAGATCGCCGGGTAGTAATCTTTGTTCGTTTTCGATTGCTGTAGAGTTGCTCACTAAATTAGTACCATTTATTATATAATAAAACTGAAGAGTATCCTTCAGATGCTGAATACACTAATAGCGAAGCTCTTAAAGAACATTGATGCGTATCAATTGAAATATTAACTTGAACTTTTTCTTATAATTCAGACTCCTATCCTAGAATTAAAAAATTTAATTCCATATAAATAGTAATGATTTAGTATTTGATACCCCCTTTCAAGGCATTCCTCTTCTCTAATAACTTAAAATATTTTTTTTTAGTTATTTATTAGTACATAACCTGTATGCATAAATGGAAAATAATATAAAGCACATGCCCACCACAAATACCCAGAAACAATTTTTCTCTCTTGCACCGATCACTATTATGCTTGCATGTTCTGTTTTTATGCTGGTTTATAGTGTATTCCAGATGCTTGAAATAAATACAGTGATGCTTGAGGCAGTGGAGGATCTAGAACACACCACTAAAATACATAGCAGTATTTATAGAGGGATTACCAAGCGATCTAATGCATTATTAATGCTCATAGAAACCGCAGAGAATAAATCAAAAGCTGAAAAATTTGTACAGACAATAGAAAATGCAAAGAAAACCCTCTTAAACGACCAGTTGCTCTGTGTGCATAATAAAGTTACACCCATTAATAAAATATTTGTTCAGCAAGCAAATATGCTTGATTTATATTCATCTATTGAGAAGGAAGTATTGGATCTAGCTCTTCAAGGCAAAAGAAAGAGCGCATTGTCACTCTACTCAACACGTTTACTTGCTCATAAAGAAGCCACCTTAAATCAGATTATAACGGGAAGTAACTTTATACGTGCCAACTCAAATAAAAAAATAAAAGCTATTAGTGACAAGGTTTTTTATAGGATTTTGTTTTATAGTTTTTTTAATATTCTGTTACTTGGTTTTAGTCTTTATTTCTCAGTTCAGATATTTAAAAAATATATCTCGAATAATAAACGTCTTATTAGTTCGACAAGAGTAGATTTATTAACTAACTTGTCAAACCGATTACACCTTTTAGAAGAAATCAACGAGCAACTAACAAACTATCCTCATCGTTCTTTTGCTGTTGCTTTTATTGATATTGATTACTTCAAGTCTATTAATGATATATATGGTCATGCACTTGCTGATAGTTTGCTCATTGATTTTGGAGAAAAACTATCCAATCAGCTTAAAGGGCTAGATTATTGCCTTGCACGTTTTGGTGGTGATGAATTCGTATTGTTACTTAAAAATATCAATAAACATACAATTGATACCATAATGTCTGATATTACAAAAACTGTAAACACCACTTATCATCCTAAAGAAGGAAAAGAAATCTGGTTATCTTCCAGTATTGGTGTGTCATTATACCCTGATGATGCAACCTCAATTGAAATGCTGTTACACAACTCAGATTTAGCAATGTATCAAGCAAAACAGGATGGCCGGTCTTGCTATCGCCTCTTTTCTAGTAAGTTGAAAAGTGCTATTCAAGCTGAAAATGATATTTCTCTTCGCCTTCAAACTTCTTTATCAAATAAAGAGAATATATTCTTAGTTTATCAGCCTTTATTAAATACGAAGTTGCATAATGTAACTGACTGCGAGGCATTATTACGCTGGAATGATCCTAAACTTGGTGAAATTGGTCCTGATACATTCATTAGTATTGCAGAGAAAACAAATCTAATTAAGGCAGTTAATTATTTTGTTATTGATGAAGTATGTAATCAACAAGTTCAATGGCGAAAAGAAGGCAAAAAAATAATTAGAGTCAATATTAATGTGGCAGGAAATCAAAAAATATTTACCGCATCATTAAAAAGACTTATAGGCAATATTCAAAAGTTAAAATTAGCCCCGTCTCTTTTTGGTATTGAGATTACTGAGCACTCTTTATTTGAAATAACCCCTGATACAGTGAATCTTTTAAAAACTGTTAACAATATGGGTATTAAAATATCTGTCGATGATTTTGGCACAGGCTACTCATCACTTCTTTATTTATCCAAGCTACCATTGACAACACTAAAAATAGATAAAGAATTTATTACCAATATTTGCAATCAAGAAAAAGATGACACCATAATTTTATCAATTATAAAATTAGGTCAGGCCTTAGGATTAGATATTGTTGCTGAAGGTGTTGAAACGCAAAGGCAATATGAATACTTAAAGGCTCATTCCTGTAATGTTATTCAGGGGTATCTATTCAGCAAGCCTGTCGACGCGAATCAATTAGAATATATTGATAGCAGTACTTTTCTTAAGAAGAAGTCTAATATACTAATAGCATAGGTATCTCTATTATTTCTTAATTAATTAATTAATTCATTTATACCCTGAATCCGTGAGTCCAATGCGGATAGCAGGGGATAGAATATTGGTTTAGCAGGGGATAGAATATTGGTTTAGCACGGGATTTAAAAAATCTTAGCTTCACCCTTAAGTTAAGTGGGTATTTTTTAAACCCGTGATGAATCAATAGCTTATTCACTGTGCCGTAGTGGACTCACGGATTCAGGTATACACCCCACCCCTGTTTTCATTCTTTTCGATAAATTCAATCTAAATCTCTGTGATCCTCTGCGAATAACTCTGCGGTTCTCTGCGTTACAATCTTTTGTTTAGAGATGTGTAACAGCTAAAGCCTTGCACTAAAGTGCATAGTTTTGGACTATCGTATTGGAACAATAAATTGTAGGTTGGTGCTGAGGAACGAAGCCCAACATGACTCTGTTTGTTGGGCTTCACAAGTTCAGCACCAACCTACCAATAATATCAAGTAACTTATGGAAACCCTGATCAAGTCCAATTATTTTTAGCTTGCCAATTCTGTCGCTATTTTTCTGCGCTAAATTCTAATCGACTTAATCAGAATTTCCTTATATGAGTACTCATATTTGATAAATATCACCCAAAAAAATACCGCCATTAAGACGGTATTTTTGTTTATCATAAAGCAAACTTTATGTTGTTATTTCCTTTATCTCACCAACCTCTTTTCCTTTGGCAAAAAAGCTATAAACATAAACAAGCAATCCACTTAGGAATACCAAGCCAGCAATTTCACGTAACCAGTAGAATAAGGCTATCTTGTCCTGTACTACTAAGAAGGGTAATGGGCTTTCTGAGTAGCGTTGCAAATAAACCTGCAAGATACCAGCACCCGTTAGGAACAATGTGATAAATACCATTGAAACAGTCATTAACCAGAATGACCACATCTCAAGTGTTTGTGCTATCTCATTGTTAGCAGTTCTGCCACGCATAATAGGCATTGCGTATGAAATCATTGTTAATACAACCATGACATAAGCACCGTAAAATGCCATGTGACCATGTGCTGCAGTGATCTGCGTTCCGTGTGTGTAGTAGTTAACAGGAGCGAGGGTATGAAGGAATCCCCAAACACCTGCACCAAGGAAAGCCATTACAGCAGTACCAAGCGCCCATAAAGTAGCAGCCTTGTTTGGATGCTCTCTACGTCTCTTGTTTACTACATTAAATGCAAACAATGTCATCATAAAGAATGGAATTGGCTCAAGTGCTGAGAAGATAGAACCTAGCCACTGCCAGTAATCAGGTGAACCAATCCAGAAGAAGTGATGACCTGTACCGACTAAGCCTGAGATTAGAGCCATTGCAATTATGATATATAGCCACTTCTCAATCATTTCACGGTCAACACCAGTGATTTTGATTAATACAAAGGCAAGAATTGAAGCCATGATTAATTCCCAAACACCTTCAACCCAAAGATGCACAACCCACCACCAGAAATACTTATCCAAGAAGAGGTTATCAGGATTGTAGAATGAGAATAGGAAGAATACAGCTAAGCCAACTAAACCAGTCAATAAAACCAGTGATACAACTGTTTTACGCCCTGTTAAGATTGTCATGCCAATATTGAACAAGAATGCCAAAACAACTACTACAATACCAATCTTAGTTATGGTTGGTTGCTCAAGGAATTCACGTCCCATGGTTGGCAACAGATCATTCATGGTAAGTTTTGCTAAATCTGAATAAGTAAATAGCAAATAGCCAACAATAGTTGCTGCACCAGCAATCAAAAATATCCAGAACATGAGTTTAGCAAGCCAAGGCGCATATAGCTCACGCTCTGATTCTTCAGGAACCAAATAATAAGCAGATCCCATAAAGCCAAATAATAACCAAACAATCAGCAGGTTAGTATGAACCATACGTGCAACATTAAAGGGTATTGCAGGGAAAAGAAAATCACCCCATACATACTGTAACCCCATAGTTACACCAAATAGAATCTGACCAATAAAAAGCCCTATCGCCGCAATAAAATACAGCTTGGCTACGTTTTGTGATTTATATTTCATTAGTAGTCTCCCTTACCCTTGAATATTTGGTGGCCAGTTTCTAGCAGTCTTAATACCATCAGCATATTTTAAGAATTGAGCTAATGCCTCTAACTCTTCATCTGTAAAATTAAACTGGGGCATACTACGACGACCAGGAATACCATTTGCAGGACGACTTTTAATAAAGCCCTTAATTGCATCGGTGCTTTTACCAAAGCGGGTATACACATTACCGAGTTCTGGGGCGAAATAAGCACCTTCGCCTAGTAAAGTATGACAACCAATACAGTCGTTCATTTCCCAGAGTCGCTTACCAGCAGCCACCTGTTCAGTGATATTTTCTGAGTTGTCTCGTTTGGGGGAACTGATGACGGTGTCAACAGTCAGGCCAACAAGGACTAGGAAGAAAAATACAGCTCCTCCATAGTATATATTCCTTGCCATGCCCTTCGTAAAGGTTTCTCTCATAGCGCATTCCTCTAATTTTAAAAAAGTGAATTCAGGAGGAACTTTAGTGTTTATAATGGCTGAGAGTCCTTGATGTTTATCAAGGGTGTATTTAGAGCTTGAATTCGCAAGTCTGCTACGGCACAGTACATAAGCGAACACCCTTTCTATTTTCCATCGAAAGAGACAAATTAGGGTGAAATATAAAACCTGTCTGGATAACTATTTCAATAGTCTAGGAGGCTGTCTGAGAACAATCACTTCTGCAATCATCAAAAGCCCTTTATTTTCTTAAAAAACAAATGATTATTTTTTAATCACAAAATGGCGTGTTTTTAGCTTGTTTTCGTCGTTTTTACGGC
>JALSLM010000171.1 GCA_026988295.1 Thiotrichaceae bacterium | reverse complement strand
TTGGTCGGAATAGCAATCCGCCCCTTACTATCGATATTTAAATTTGAGATCCCTCTAAACACGCCATTCTTCGCCATTTTGGTAAAATAAACTTCTAGTAATTCGTAACAAATATAGAATTAATAAATCCACAATTCTCCACAAATCACCACTATTATCCAATATTAGCACTAATTTACCACAAAACAAAACTTTGTTTTGTAGTAAAACTTCTTGAAAAGACAAATAGTTAGACAATATTACTAGAACGACAAAAAGATATTAAATTGAATTAAATGGATAAATATAAAACCTAAAGAAGAGAATGAGCTTTGTTTTATTTTTGTTCTACTTATATATATATATATATGGATTATTTTGATTGATTGAAGGATAAGCAATATATGATTTTTCACCCCGAAACAGCAGGAAGAAGTCAGGATTAAAGTTTTTGATAAATAAATACCCATACATACCCATCCCCCCCTGTTTTTGCGTTTTTTGTAATAGAGAAAATTACATGGAAATTATTAATAGACACCTTGCATCACATATCAAATGTTAAGGAAACCCTGATCAAGTCCTTAGCATCACAAAAGACAGATTATTATTTTCTTTTCTAATGCAAACTATATTAGTATATGCTAATATTATAGTAAGCGTAATTATACGAATCGGTACAACTTAGGAAAATAGATATGAAACTACTCAAAGAAACATTATTAACAAGCTTTGCAGTCTTGCTTGCAATGACTGCGACCACGACTAATGCCGATACAAACCCTGTCTTTCCACCAGCCAATGCCCTTGATGAAATAAGCACCAATAATTATGCTAAAAATGGGTATGTATATCCTCCGCAAGCACCTTCTCAGCCAATCTTAAATAGAATGCCGAAGGCTCCAAGTCATAACTATAATCGCTCTTATCCGCAACAGCCACACTATCCCACAAATACTAATAATAGGCTCACTCCACCTGCTTATGGTCAATACCCCCCACAAGCAATGCCGAGAGCCATGCCGAGAACTATGCCGAGAACTATGCCAAGAGCCATGCCCAGATCAATGCCAAACCAAGCCTATCAAAAGCAATACCCTAGATACCCGTATACTCGACAAAATACTAATAATGGATTTCCTTTCTCAAATAATTTGATGCCTTTTGGCAACTCAAGAAATAACAATTTCTTTCCATTTTCAAATGGAAACTTTCCCTTTAATAACAATGGCAACTCATTTGGAATGCCCAGCAATCCGATGAATAATATGTTTGGAAACAATAGAGGCAACATGCCTTTCTTCAATAAAAGCAAAAAGAAACGAAAAAAAGCGTGGGGAGACAAAAGAAATATATGGCCTGATTTCTATACTGACTTTACTGATGAAGCTTGGGATACAGCAATGGGCGGGCCACGTGACCTAGGTGTAATGCCTGGCGGATGGCGCTTTCCTTATATCAGCACACCAGACCCTGTAACTGTAAGCGATGCTATTGTAAACCAGTTCCCGCCTATTGCCGAAGAAGCAGGAAATATGGCAGATTTCTCAGACTGGGGAGTTTTCAATAAGAAGTAGATTATAGCTGAACCCATGAAACTAAAGTGGGTTCAATTTATAGCCCTAATCCCCAGATAGAAACGCAAATGAGAGTGCAAGTATTTGGTTTCATAGGATATTCGAAAAATAATCGTTTCACCCGTAGGTTAATCTCGATTATTTCTGGGATATTCTATGGAATCAAAGGCTTGTACTATCATCATGTTTTCTATCTGGTGATTAGGGTATATCCGTAACATTGCTTTACGCCTTTCGTTTCGACTCCCATTACCCAACAATCTCTTAACTCATTAAGCTTGCATTTATTTTGCCTGTGTAGAATGGTACCTTACAATCTTCTGGATGAAGTTTCTAACGGGGAAATTAAAAAAATGAATAAAAGTAAAATAATAAAAGGTTTTTGTTTTTGCCTGATAACAGCAAGCCTAGTGAGCTGTAGTGCCAATAAACCAGAAAAGTCTACACTTAAACCTGTCACAAAATACCAAATTAACACAAAAAAAACAGATGAAGCAGAAGCTATTGAAAAACTTGCTCTTCAACTAGAGAAACAAGACCGTAAAAGAGTCGCTCTAGCTAAAGCTAAAGCTAAGACCAAAGCCAAAGCCCGTCAACAGGCGAAAATCAGAAAACAGAATCAACTAGCAAAACGCAAACGCATGGCACAACACCATATTGCAAGCAGAAAGCCTATCAGAAGGATAGTCCAGAAAAAGGTTTATCGTGCACCAAGCCAAAATATTCGCTATGCGTCTTTGCGTGGTGATTATGCACATAACCCTCAAACCATTTCTTTCATCAATATGATGTCATCAAAATACGGATTTGATCGCGGCTATTTGAACTATATTTTCTCCAACACCAAATCAACAGCCTTTTTAAAAAGAATGGCTTATGCTGATGCCTATGGTCGTCGAAAGTCACACAAAAAACGTCGCCCTGGTCGCTGGACACGTTACCGCAGTAATTTCTTAACCGAAAAAACAATTAGTAAGGGCGTACAATTCTGGCGTGCTAATCGTGTAGCCTTACAGCGCGCAGAAGACCGCTATGGAGTCCCACAAGAATACATCTTAGGTATTATTGGCGTAGAAACTCGTTATGGTGGAAATGTTGGCAAAAATAGAGCAATTGACGCACTTGCAGCAATGGGATTTAATAATCCTCGACGTGGAAAATACTTTAGAAAAGAATTAGAAAGCTATTTATTAATGACTCGTCGCACGGGGCTTAACCCTTTACAGCCAATGGCTTCTTACGCAGGTGCATTAGGGCTATGTCAATTTATGCCAAGCAATATAAAACGCTATGGTGTTGATTTTGATGGTAGAGGCGGTATCAACCTCTGGACACCTCAAGATGCTATTGGTAGCGTTGCAAATTACTTTAAGAAACATGGTTGGCGCAGAGGTGGCACAGTAGCCGTCCCAGCAATGGCGAGCAACAGAAAATACCGATCAATGAAAACTGGCTTCAAAAGCAAACACAGCCTATCGCGCCTAAGAAACAAAGGCATTATTGCAAGCAATCTTGGTACTATTTCTGGTAAAGCGAGCCTAATTAAACTCAATACTTATAACGGTGATGAGCTGTGGATAGGCGGCAAAAACTTCTATGTAATCACTCGCTATAACCACAGCAGCCATTATGCAATGGCAGTTCATCAACTAGCACAGGCAATTAAAGCAAGAATAGCTGGACGAGGCATAATTAGACAGGCATCTCTTTAAGGAAAACCTGATTAAGTCGATTAGAATTTAGCGCAGAAAAATAGCGACAGATTTTTCGTAAACGTCTAGCAAACCCCGCCTAGCTAAGATCTCGATTAACATTAAACTAAGCTCCATTTTAAAGGAGCTAGTATGGCTAAGCGCAAGTATCGGAACACGGAAGATTGGAAATTATTAATCGAAGCACAACCGGGAAGTGGATTGAGTGCTGCTGCATTTTGTCGCGAACAGCAAATCAATGCCAAATATTTCAGTAAACGCAAAACTGAAATCATGCGTCTTGTCGATCAGCCTGAGATGACTTCTGCCTTTGTTAAAATCCAGCAACCTGTACAAATAACACAGTCACCCACTATCCAGCTACATTACAAAGATGTCCGCTTGCAAATCCCTTCAAGTATCGATTCTGCATGGTTAGCCAATTTTCTGGGGTTACTGCGATGAACAAGTTATTGATTCCACAGCGGTTTAAAAAACACCCACTTAACCTATGGGTGAAGCTAAGATTTTTTAATTCCACTGTGAAGCCAATACCTTTTCCCTCATATCCACATTAGCCTCACGGATTCAGGATATTACCCATCCCCCCCCTTTTTTACACTTTTTGATAACGCCATATTCTTTGACGTTTATTTATCAAGACAAGCAAGAAAAGTAATATCAATAATTGCTCCAAACCAATTGAGCCACCCCCGTTGCTATTACCTCCACCTGTTTCGCCATCATTATCATCAGCAGTACTAGGTTGCTTTGTTTTTGAGTCTATCTGCGTCAAATAAGCTGCCAGTAGATCACGTTCATGTGCTGTTGTGCGTATTTCATGATTGGCTTTATTGCGCATCACCTTAATAGCATCTTGCAAAGTTGCTGCAGAGCCATCATGCAAATAAGGTGCGGTCATCCACAAACCGAGTAATGTCGGTGTATTAAAGCCTTTTAACTCACCCCCAAGACGTTTACCACTGCCCTCGTACATTGTGCCAATATCATGTAGATTATCTCTGGCACTATCGGTAAAGAATGCTCCTGAATGACAGTCATCACAGCCTTTTTCCAAAAAGAGCTGCTCACCTTTTTTGGCATCAGCAGTCAATGAGCCATCAACATTCTTATAGGGACTATCGGGTACTTTATTCAATGAATTTACATATTTTGCTAGATTATCCATATCAACACTGAGACCTTCTTTTTTAGGTCCTAAAGGATCTTTAGTTGCTTCAAAATCAGCATCTGATAGCAAACCTTCACCACCCGACATTGTACGGATTTGCACTTCAAAATCATGTACTTCATCAAAATTGCCCGTCCAATGGAGCAAGCCATTTTTCTCGCCGTGACCCACTAAGCTGATTGTATTTCTTAAACCTTCACCAAAATTTGAACTATCCCAGACACGACCATCTGTGCGTCCTTCATTATGACATTGGGCACAACTGGAATATCGCTCAGCTGCCAGCCTAGAATCTTTTGAATCATAGAATAACTGCTTACCTTTAAAAATATCCTGTGGCAGTTTTTCATTATTAACCAAATGCAAAGTTGCCAGTAATTGAACGCGATTTTTCCCTTCCAGCACTAAATCTTCAAGGTTAAAAACAGCAATGGTGCGCTCCATGTAATTATGTACATAGAGTTTTAAACCATCAGCAGACACCACTAAACCCTGCGGAGCATGACCACCTGACTCAAAACGGAAAATTGGCTCACTGGCATAAGCATCAACAACTTCAATCTCTTGACTGCCTTCGAGTGCAACGAAGAGCAAATTGCCATAGCGACCGAAGGTAGCCGCACTGGGAATACCAGCATTATCGTGATCAACCCGTTTTAGTGTTTGCTCAACACCATTCACTAAGTCGATTCTTGATGTAACACTACGCACAACCGTATCATAGGTTAAAGGATTGCCATCACGGAATCCACCACGTTTAATATTATCCTGTTTGGATGGAATCCATGCGGTCAAACCATCGGGCGATAAGGCAACTGTACCAAGATAATTTGGAATACCTCGTGCCGAACGCGCTGAATCTGGCTGCTCACCGTGCTTGAGTATAATTGTATCGCTTATGCTGAACGAATCAACATCAATCACTAAGAGTTCACCACCATAATATTGACCATTAATTTCAGTTTTTACATTAAGCGTATTTTCACCTGGCAATAGCGGTGTGATATATCGACTCACATAGATTTTATCACCTTTAGTTGTAATAGATAAATGACGTGGATTGTCTCCAATATTCAGTGTTTTGGTAATTTTTTTAGTCTGCGTATCTATTTGTAGTAGTTTACCCGTTGCCTCCAATGTGACATAAGCAAAATGATCTGCCGGAGAAACAACAACCCCATAAGGCTGAGAAGCTCTAGGTAACGTGATTTCATCAATCACCTGCAAGGAATCTGAACCAATAATACTAATGCTTGCAGAATCTTTATTTGCTACCCAAACATTGCCCGTTTGAAGATTTTTAACCAGAGAGCGTGGCTGTTTGCCAACGGCTATTTCTGCCAGCTTGCTATACTGCAAAGCATTAAAGACTGAAACCGTATCATTATCTGGATTGACGTTCCAAATACGGTCAATATTGCTAGAGTCTTGATCATAGACAATACTCATCGATGTTGATGGATGATCCGTTTTAGATACCTCACGATTATAAACAGGCTGAATAAACTGGTGACTTACATGCTGTTCATTACCATTTGCATCTTTTGTTTTTACGGTTAAGGTCACAATAAAGCGACCAGGATCAGTAAATTGATGTGTAATCGACGGGCTTGATGAGAATCCCGTTGAAGCAGAGCCATCACCAAAATCCCACTGATATTGATTATTAATTCCACCGTTGGTATGGGCAGCATAGTGATGGGTATAACTTGTACGTCTTGGTCTGATATTAAAGGGTTCTATAGTCAAAGGGCCTACAACAGTCCACTCAATATCCAGTGTCTTTGTCAGATTATGATTATCAGAAACAATGATTGTGCTGTTAAATTCTCCAATCACCGAGGGCTTTCCTGTTATACGCCCTGTTGATGGGTTTATCTGCAAGCCAAGCGGAAGACCAGTAGCAGAATAATGCAGAGGATCATTATTTGCATCAGCGGCAATAATAGGCAAATCAACATTCATATTAATATTAAAGGTCTGAGGCTGAATCTGACTCAATATCTGAGGAGGAACATTGATTAAGGGGTTCTGCAATAAGCCTCCATCAGGTATGTTTCTTTTTGTAAATAAATGCCCCTGATATTGGAGCGTCAATAAACCATTTGAGTCATTATTAAAATACGCGACAACAAGCCTGTGCTCCCCTTTTTCAAGAAAAACTATTTTCCGTTTTTCTTGCACATCATGGATACCGTCATTATCAATCACTAAAGTACCATCAATCCAGAGCTTGCTTCCATTGATGGATTTTAGAAAAAAGGTGTAATCACCTGCCGTATTAATTAGCAATTTTGATGAAAAACGCAGAGCATAATAATCATTAATATGACTAGGTATAGTAGCGGGTAGTGAAATATTATTAACCACACCATTTTCATCTGAGGTGAGCATTGCAAAATCAGGCAACTGATTCCAAGCTACGCCTTTGCTTGTATAAAACTCATAGGAAACACCCGCAATATTTCCACTAGGGTATATCTGCCATTCAAAAGAAGCTTCACTTTTTGTACTTCCATTACTTACTGTGATCGTTACAAGCTTAGTCTCTTCAAAATTTACCGTACCGCTAATCATGCCCGTGTGACTATCTATTGATAAGCCTCGTGGAAGATTTGAAGCACTAAAAAACAGCATCTCACCCTTTGGATCAGATGCTTCAATTTTTAAGGAGATAGCAGAACCAAGTAAATTATATTGATTCTGAGGCTGGCTTATTACTGGGGTCCCCTGTGTTTTTATTTGTATAATTTTTGATTTAGATGGCACACCTTTTGAATTAATCGCAAACAACATCCAATAACCTGGTGTTAATACATTTTTATTGGCAGGAAAAGTCAGCGTATACACGCCATTGCCAGCCGAGTTATAAGGCACTTCAATAAAACGTAAATCAGTGTTAATCGCATGTGTCGTAGCGGACATTTTTATCAATGTAAACTTGCTAATATCATTATCGCTATTAAGCGTTAAACTTTGACCATGTTTGATACTATCAGGCACATTATTAATAACAGGACGCTCGGCTAAATCACCATTCTCATCAAATAAATAAGAGGGTGAATAAATCTGCGTATTTAAATGATTAGCGGTACACTTTCCACATAAACCACTACCACTTGAAAAAACACGCCCATCAGCCATTAATAAGGCGACAGAATGATAATTTCGCGGAACAGAAATACTTGCTACTTCACGCCATTTTCTTGTTTTGGGATTCCAGATTTCAGACGGCAGAATCGTACCCGCATCATTAAATTTTATACCAGAAGTATTGCCGCCAACAACAAGCACCTCTCCTGTTGGCAAAATAACGCCATTATGAAATTTACGCGCATACTTCATAGAATCAATAGGGGTCACAATAGGCGAACTACCATTAATATCAATAATCATCGCTTTATTGGTACTTTTTAAGTTATTCCCCGATATTGCCCCACCCGCAACCAATATTTTGCCCTTCTCATACATCACCGTTACCCCATGCTTAGGATACCAATCATGTATTTCTGGGCCTATTTGCGTAATACTCCCCACACCCTCAGGGTTAATTGAGTGCATTTTAGGGGTAGGCCCTGCATGAAAAATCTTACCTCTAGGATCAACATAAAAATAAGGCCACCACTCGCGCTCATAATGATTAAAGTCTAAAATTGCAGGCTGTAAATCAATGCCCGTCAAAAGCTTCCAACCTGCCTCTTTAGTCCATAATTCAGGATAACGCCCACCGCCCGTACCCAAAGCCGTAAACACACTACCATTAGGCATCGCCAAACTTGTTGGATACCAACGTCCTCGATTCATATCCTCAGTTTTAGACCATTGATCCGTTTTAAAATCATAAAAGGTCGTAAAAGGCGTTCTGTTATTACCACCAGTTAAAATTAAACGTCCATCTTCCAACATAACCAGATGTGCCGCGAATAAATCACGAGAGGTATGATCATTTTCAATAATTTCATCAGTCTCAGGATTCCAAATAGCTGCATGGGTATACTCTTCACCCTGCCAATTAGCAAAAAAACGATCTCGACCCCATGAAGAAAAAGTCAATATACGTCCATCGGGTAAATTGGCTGCTGATACAGCAACATGAGGCCATTTAATCACTTCACTCCAACGACCATCAGTAGCAGGACTTGAAGCCTGCTTAAAACGTTTTTGCTCGGAATATCGTTGCTTAGAATACTCTAAAGATTTAAAAGAAGCCGTGCCAGGAATAGGATAAGAAGGATACTCTTGCGCTAATTTAGCCCAATAAGCATCATCCCGAGAAGTTCCGTGAAAATCATGTGCTATTACAGAAGAAGACAAGAAAAAAAAGAGGGCTAATAAATAAAAAACATAAAATAGGTTATTTTTTTTATGGGCAGCTATAAAAAAGGAAATCATAATAATAACCAAACTAAGATATTGACAAGACATCTATTATACCTTAATACAAATATGATTTAGTTGTGGATTATCAAACGATACCCAAGAATGGTTACTATTTGATAAATGGCATCAACTTTCCCAATAATGTTGTTGCCACGGCTTATTAGTACTTAACTCGTTAAAACAATTATTTTTCACAACTTCCAAACTTTCTTTCTCTGGAAAAATCAGGCTTTCGCGAGAAATCCCGACCCTATTCTTATGCCAACCTTTCCCTAGCTCAGCCTCATTAAAAGTTCGTTTTGAATATTTATCAAAAGCATGCTGTTGACTAGTAAACATATAATGCCTTAAATTATGATAAGTGGGAGATAAATCACCCTCCCCCCGTAAAAGATGACCACCAGACTCCAAACTAGAAAGATTTTTATCTTTTTTCCAAGCTCTCATTAAACGCGGTTTAAACGGCTCAAAAAAATAATAATAAGGGCTATTATAAAAACTTGAATACTCCTCATACGGTAAAAAAACAAATTCATTAAAATTAATGACAGAATAACCCTCTTTATCCTCTTTTAGCATTGATTCATACAAACTCGCAAACTCTGTACTTGGCGGATCAAGACATTCATCAATATCATGGTGAATTACCCAATCTGTTTGTAAATTATCAATTAATTCTTGTTTTATTTGTAGCTGACGTTCTAACGAAAAGAAACCAGGATAATCCACTCTTTGCAATTCACACAGCCCAGAACCCAGAAAGGTTTCACAGACCTCATAGCTACCATCAGTAGATGACTCATCAATAATTGCTACTTCTATTTTATTTTTAATAAGATGAGTAATGCACTGCTTCACATAATCTATTCCATTCCTCACAGTTATAACAGCAACAATCCTCATAAGTCCCTCCATTTATTTCAACCTGAATCCGTGAGGCTACTACGGCATGATGAACAAGTTATTGATTCCACAGCGGTTTAAAAAATACCCGCTTAACCTATGGGTGAAGCTAAGATTTTTTAATTCCGCTGTAAAACCAATACCTTATCCCTCATGTCCGTATTAGCCTCACGGATTCAGGTTCAAACATCAATATTTTTTTGAGAGTGGGTAGTTTTTAATAAAAATAACAACTCATCTTGAGATTTTGACCTGACTCTCTCTATAGAACCAATAAACCCCATTTTCATAACTAACAAATAACGAAGATATTGAGATTTAGTATTTTCATCCATATTTGATTCAATAATTTTTGTAGAATAAAAAGTCATATTCGTATCAATATAGACAAAAAAATCGTTTTTATAACGAGTAACAAGATCATTCCCTTCAAGAAAATCATAAAGTAACTCAAATCCTTTAAAATAATCCATAATATGTTTAGCACTATAACTTGTCGTAATTGAATCAGGACGAATCAAATACTTGTATAGT
>JALSLM010000170.1 GCA_026988295.1 Thiotrichaceae bacterium | reverse complement strand
AGCACTTAGTTTTTCAGTTTGAGAGCCAAGGTTCTTTTCAAAGTCATTGAGTTTCGCTAGTAAAGTTTGCTTGCTAGATTCAGATTCAGCGAGTGATTTTTCTAGTTTGGAAATATCATTATTGCGTAATTCATAAGCACCTTTGAGTACTTTAAATTCTGAATCTGTTTTTTGAAGAGAGGCTAGTTGATTATTTAAATCGTTTCTTTCTTTTTTAAGCCCCTCAAGTTTAAGTTGCAAAGCTTTTTTCTCTGTATCAAGCTCTACAACGTTCTTTTTTAGTTCAACAACCTCATGGTTTTGTGATTTATATGCGCCTTGTAAGACTTTAAATTCAGTCGTTGTTTGCCCTAAAGCAGAGAGTTTTAGAGCTTGATTACTTGAATTGTCTTTTAGTTTTGCAATCTGTCTTTCAGATTCAATTAATTTATTTTTTAAAGTTGTTATCTCATTAGAGCTTTTTTGATACGCTTGTTGCAATACTTTAAATTTTGCAGCAGTTTGTTGTAGCTCGGTAAGCTTTTGTGTTTGAGATTTCAAAGTGGCATTAGAGTTGTCTAATGATTTTTCGAGTTGAGAAATCTCATTAGTACATTGTTGGTATGCCTGTTGTAAAACCTTAAATTTTGTTGTTGTCTGGCTAAGAATTCCTAGCTTTTCAGATTGCATTCCTGCATCTTCTTTAAGCTTTGCTTGCTGGTTTTCTTTATCTTTTTTGGTTTTTTCAAGGCTTTTCTTTAGTTCATAAATTACAATATTCTGGTGCTGGTGTGCTGTTTGTAGCTCTTTAAAAGCTGATTCTTTTTTGTTAAATAGGGCAAGTTTTTTTGCTAATTCTTGTTTTGTATTTTCTAGTTCGCTTAGCTTTTTCTTTAGCTCGCTATTAGTGCTGGTTTGCAGTTGATAAGCACTTTGTAAAACTTTAAATTTAGATTGATCAATAGTATCAACTTTTTGAGATGCAGGCTGTGAACCAAGCTTTGATTCCAGTTGGTTTATTATTCCTCGACTGTCAGCCATTTGATTTTGAATATCATCTAACGCTTGTTCTAACTCGGCTATTTTAGCTTTAGAGGCTGCAGCGGCGCGATTATAACGAGACTGAAGTTTGTTTAACTTAATGGAATCTTCATTATTACAGGCTAATTGCTTTGTTGTTACCTGTGGGGTGAGAGTAATTTCATCAGGGTTAAAGAATGGACTAGGAGGTGGTAGCGGCATCATCGGTTGATTTGGAGCTACGATGGGGAGTCCTGTGTTAGGGTCAATATAAGGAATAGGAGGCATAAATCCTGAGTCAAAAGGAAGGCTTCCCATAGCACCCATAGGATTATTCATCATTGTTTGTGGTAAGGGCATGACAGGAATAGGAATACAGTCTGCCCATGCAATGGGTACTTGTTCGTTAGCCCAAACAGGTGCTAGTTGGTTGTTTGCATTAATATGCTGTTCTGCATTTGCTTGCTGAGCACCTAGCAAGTTAATTGCAATGGCTATCAACAGTGATAAACGTTTGATTCTCATGATCAGTTCTCCAATGGTCTATTTATGTTGTTCATTCAGCCTTTATCCACCACCAAAATCTCGGCGGGCAGCTGATATTGTAATTGTAAATCCTGCAATAACATCAATAAAAGACATTACTGTTAAAAATAGGAAGGTAGAGTCGCCTTTTGGTCCAACTGCCCAAGGGGCAATCATCCATGCGATTAGAAAAGCGATAAATACGAGAGTTGATAAAGTATGGTCAACAATGGATACATTAGATGTTCGTGTTGCTTTAAATACTTCAATATTGAGTGTGATTAAGCCGAATAAAACAACAAGATCCCCCCATGTCGGTTTCCAATAGGAACCAGAGGGTAAGCCCACGCTTCCAATGACGTACATTAGCTTATCGGGAAAAAAGCCAATAGTGTATAAAAATAAATATCCTGCAAACATAAATGCAAACAAGGGGAAAAAACTTAAAAAAGGCATATCTTACCCAACTATCAATCAATAAATCCATTGTATGAGTGTTTGTCAATACAAGCAAATATATCTCATAATTAATAACTTGTATGGAAGTATAGCTCAATCAGCTTCATTCAAAACAGAATTAGTAAAAAAATTGTTCTCATATCTTTGTAAGGGACGTGGCAAATAAAAAAAGGTGGTATTAAAAAACAGAGGAAAGGTACCAATCGTATTGATGCTCAGACGGGAGGAATATTCTCTTAAAATAACAAAAGATATAATTCTCATATGCTTAAAGCGCATGTCGCAGCGGTAATAGACCCTCGATTTAATACCGTTTAAAGCGAGGATCTACCTAGACCTATTAACTTTTGTATAGAGAGAACAAGTAATGAAAAACAAACAAACTACAACTTACAAATGGGCTTACTTACCGTTTGTATTTAGTTCGGCCACAATATTAGCAACACAGGTTATGGCTGCCCCAAGAGCGAGCCAGCAGTATCAAGATGCTAGACAGGTAAGCTCTGCTAACTATGAATACGTTGGCGGCAAAACACAAATTGGTTTTGGTGTTACAGATGAAGGCAATGTGAGTGTTGATCTGAATCAAGTATTGTCAGAAACTAAAGACAGTAGTACTAGTGCTGGGCTTTGGGCAGGTTATGAGCTAAAAGGTGATGATAAAGGCGTTAAAGGACGTGGTGTGCAATTGAATCATAACTGGGTATCACGAGATAAATCAGGTCGTGCAACTCATGTTAATAAAGTCTTTGGTGCTTATGATCGCAATGAAGCTGGTCATGCAAAGGCAACAGTAGGATATGGGCAAGAAAATGAAAGTCTGTTTTGGGAGGGTCATGCCAGCAAAGGACTTTCTGATAAAAAGAACTCACGAGTTATAAATGGCAAGACAGTTTCAGATGCAGCCTATGACTATGGTGTTGGTGGTAGTGTAGGTACATTTTTGAAAGGCTCTAATATGCGTGTACGCGCAGGTATTGATCATGAGTGGGGAGATGATTTAGGAGCAGGAGAAAGCACTGCAAAAAATACAACACTATCAGCAGGTATTGAAAAATTCTTCCAAGGAACACCACATAGTTTAGGGCTTGATGTTGCTGCTTCAAAACGTAGTGGTGGATATGAGAGTGGTTCGGATGATACTGATGTAACGGGTAAGTTAAGCTATCGCTATGACTTTGGTGGTGCAAGTATTTATCAACCTGATAGACGTTATAGACGTGTAAGAGTTGAAGTACCAGGTAGAGGTGTTGCTCCTCGTTATGCTAAAAAGGCTCAATATAAACGTGTGCCAACTTACAAAACTGTAACAACCTATGGTAAGAAAACAGTACGCACGCCATACAAGCAATTAGTGAAAAGCACTATGGAGCTGGAAGGGCAAACTTTCTTTAAGTTAAATAGCTCTAAACTAATTCCATCTGCAAAATCACGTTTATTGCAGATAGCAGCACAAATTCGTAAAAATGGTTACAAAGGTAATATCCGAATTACAGGTAATACATGTGGTTTAGGTGATCCAGTTTATGATCAGCGTTTATCTGAGCAACGTGCTAATGCTGTTAAAAACTTTTTGATTACAAATGGCTTTAACCCTAATCATTTGATTGCTCGCGGTTTGGGTAAAAATCATCCTAAGTATCCTAATACAGATGATCAGGGCTTTAAAAACCGCCGAGTAGACATAGAGTATGTAACTGAACGTAAAGCTTACAAAACTGGCTACCGCACAGAGCAAAAGACTGTAAAAACAGGAACACGTCGTGTGGCAACTGGCTTTAGAAATGTGCCAGCAGGTCATAAAAATGTACTAATTGATAGTGGCAGAGCAGGTTCTCCTCGTGTGATCTGGAAAACAGAAGTTATTCCATCTTCTCCAGCATGGATAAGACGTGCTCTACATAATAATATTAGGCATAACACGATAGTAAATACTTACCAAACAACAGCAGGTAGTGCTACAGGTGGTGATAACACTGTAAATGCTACAAATGATACAGTGACAGTCTGTAGTGCAAACCAATCTATGAGCATTGATGTTCTCAATAATGATGATGCTGATGCGACACTTACTCGTATTGTGACTCAGCCAGCTCATGGTACTGCAACTATTGCTAATGGACAGGTTGTTTACACAGCTAATGCGGGCTTCTCTGGAACAGATCACTTCACTTATGAGGTGAGAGATCCTCATGGAAATACGGCAACAGCAACAGTAACAGCAACAGTTTGTGGTGGTGCTGGTAGTATTAATGCGGGTGATGACACAGCATCGACTAACCAAGGTCAGGCGGTCACTATTGATGTTTTAAGTAATGATGATTCAGATGCAAGTATTACTCGTGTTGTTAATCAGCCCTTGCATGGTACGGCAAGTATTGTTAATGGACGGATTATTTACACGCCAGCAGCAGGATTTTCTGGAGTAGATCGCTTTACCTATGAGGTAACAGATCCTCAAGGCAATACAACAACTGCTACCGTTACAGTAACAGTTGCTGCTCAAGGCGGTGGTGGTGTTAATGCAGGTGATGACACGGCATCAACCACCCAAGGGCAGGCTGTAACTATAGATGTATTAAACAATGATGATTCAGATGCGATTTTGACAGGTACATTAACGCAACCAGCTCATGGAACAGCAGTAATTTCTAATGGGCAAATAATTTATACTCCAGCCGCTGGCTTTACAGGAACAGATCACTTCACCTATGAAGTTATAGATCCTCAAGGCAATACAACAACTGCAAATGTGACAGTGATAGTCACTGGTCAAGGTGGTGGTGGAGTTAGTGCAACAGATGACTCTGTTACCACTGACTTAAATACACCTATTACGATTGATGCAATATCTAATGACTCTAATGTGGTTAGAATCACTCGCATTGTTGATGCGCCTGACAATGGAACTGCTAGTATTGTCAATGGTAAAATCCTTTATACGCCAAACACTGGTTTCTCTGGCACGGATTACCTTAACTATGAAGTAGTTGGCCCTAATGGAAATACAGATATAGCCACAGTTGCTATTATTGTAAGAGCGGGTTCAGGAGGTGGTTCACTTGGAGCTACAGATGATAGTGCTTCGACTGACTGTTCTGCGGTGACAATCAATGTTCTTGATAATGATTCAGGGAATGGAACTCTGAATATCGTTGGAGTGGGTAGCGCAAGTTTGGGTACTACAGTTATCGCTGGAAACACAATAGTGTATACGCCAGCAGCTTCATGTGCGACTGGTAATACAGGAACAGATTCATTTACCTACACAATTACCGATGGAAGTGGTAATACGGCAACAGCAACGGTTACTGTAGATGTCAATGGAACTGGTGGAAGCTGTCAAACATGTATTAAGGCAGAGCCAGATGACACTGTTACGGCAGAAGGAGAATCTGTAACTATTGATGTGTTAGCTAATGATAGTGGTGAAGGTTTAACTATTGTTTCCGTTGACTCACCTGCGAATGGTACAACAGAACAAATTGGCAATAGTATTAAATATACACCTAATGTTGGCTTCACAGGAACTGATAGCTTTTGGTATGATATTAAAGATTCAAAAGGAAACTTAGATGCTACTAGAGTTTATATTTATGTAGGTAGTGACTAATGCAAATAATTTATACTGCAGCATACTGCAACTAAATTAGAATATAAGAAAAGCCGCAATTATGCGGCTTTTTTTATGTCTATTAAGGAATCCCTGATCAAGTTCAATTGTTTTTAACTACACCAAATAATTGGACTTGATCAGGGTTTCCTTAAGTCTGTGCCATGCTTGAGTTGAACTTCACTCGAATGGGTCTATCATATAAACATGAAACCACTTTTAATCATTACAGCTTTTTTATTAACTACTTTATTTGCTAGCTTCACGAAGGCCGAATTAAATCTTGAGCTTCCTGATTTAAACTTGCCTGATTTAGGAGCACAGTCGCGATCATATTTAAGTGTGGCTAAAGATAGAGAGTTGGGGCTTAAAACCCTACGTAAACTCAGGCGCAGTAATAGAGTGATTGAAGACCCTGAAGTTAATATCTGGATACGCTCTTTGGGCAATAAGTTGAAAACTAATGCCCCTCGCTCTTCATCACCTTTATACTTTGTTGTTGTAAAGAATCAGGCTATAAATGCTTTTGCAACACTGGGTGGTGTAATTGTTATCAATTCTGGTTTGATTTTACGCACTAAATCAGAAAGTGAACTAGCGGCAGTGATTGCCCATGAGATTGGTCATACTACACAAAATCATATTTCAAGGATGATTGCCAAAGCTAATAGTAATAAGCTAGCAAAAGGTGCAGCAGTTCTAGCTGGTGTAATTGCTAGCTCTAAAGATCCGCAGGCAGGTCAAGCTATTCTTAGTGCCACCATTGCAACAATGGCGCATCAACAACTCTCTTTTAGTCGTGAGGCTGAGGCTGAAGCTGATCGAGTAGGTTTACGAATTTTAGCTCAATCAGGGTTTAATCCAATGGGTATGCCTAGGTTTCTGACAAAGCTTGAGCAATTTTCAGATGATAGAAATGCCAATATCACAGAGTATTTACGTAGTCATCCTCTTACGCTTAAACGGGTAACAGATACACGTATTCGCGCTAAAAAACTAGGGCACTTTCGCGGCAAAGAAAATATTAGTTATCTCTATATGCGCGAGAAACTTCGTGCGCTTAGCAATGCAAATCTCTCAATACCTACAAATATTCCAGCTAATATAAGAAAATACTCACAGGCATTGCACCTTAAGCAACAAAGAAAATATCAAGCAGCTCTACACTTAACAGGAAACTTCAGTCGTAAAGTGCCTGAAGCTATTTTAATTGCACAACTTCTTAATCGGCAGCGTTTATATCAGCAAACAATTCGTATTCTAAAACCATTGATAAATATCTACCCAAGTGATGATGCATTATCAATACCTCTTGCTCAAGCTTATATTTCACTAGGTCAAACCGAAAGTGCTTGGAAGGTTCTCAATGATGTCGATATTGCAGAGCAAACTAGCTTAGAATTTTTTGATGTCTTTCAGGAGGTCGCTCGTCTTGCGCGTAAAACTTCACAAGCTTATCGCTCAGTTGCCAATAGAAACATTCGAATTGGTAATTATAAATCTGCTATCTTGCAGCTACGTCGAGCCATAAAGCTACCAGGAGCAACAGCAAGTGAAATAATATCAATGCAAAATCAATTAAATAGGTTGAACCTGAATCCGAGATGAATCAATAGTTTATTCACTGTGCCGTAGTGGACTCACAGATTCAGGTTGAAGTATAGAGGATAAAAATAAACGATTAACAATTCAAATGCTCTCATTTGCCTGTATTAATAATTAAGAATATTAAAATCTCCTTATTTTCTTATATGATATTGATTTTTAAGTTGTTTTTGCGTGAGGGAGGTTTTTAGGGTATCCTGATATTTCAGGCGCACTTAGTGTTACCTGTCTATAAGTAAATATTAATTAGGAGGTTAATATGCGGAAAAGTTTTCGCATCGTGTCAACTGCATTGTCTGCGTTGGCATTAATTGGGACTATTGGTTTTTCTGCTACAGCTATTGCAGGAGATAAAAAAGCAGAAAATGTAGGCAAGAAACTTGCCTTTAATAAGAAAAAGGGGAATTGTCTGGCTTGTCATGTTATAGCAGGAGGAGCACAACCAGGTAATATTGCTCCTCCACTCGTTGGCATGAAAGGACGTTTTCCTGATAAAGCCGTTTTACGTGCTCAGATTTCTGATCCTCGTGCAGCAAATCCTGACTCTATGATGCCCCCATTTAGCGCACATGGCATTCTTACAGAGAAAGAAATTGATGCTGTTGTTGACTTTATTTACAGTCTTTAAGGTGATTTGGTGTAAATAACTTGCTAATTTCAAGTCACTTTTTTGTTTTCTCTGAGCTAGTTTAAACAGAAGAAATTAAACAGAAGAAAAAGGCAGGTGAAATTGCTAAAGTTTTTATATCAATCACTCAATTCACATTTAAACCATTACAATTCTACATTGAGGAAAAATTTAATGAAACGTAGAAGTTTTTTAAAAAGCACTATGGCGGCTGGAGCAACTGGTGTTGCCGTAGGCATGGGTGTTTTAAGCCCAAACATGGCTTTTGCTGAAGCTCATGGAAAAGATCCTTTTAAAGCAAAGTCAGTTGATGATGTATTAAAAATGCTTGGTATTTCTGAGCCTGCTGCATCAGATAAGATTAAAATAAAAGCCCCTGAAATTGCTGAAAATGGTGCAGTTGTTCCTGTAGGTATTACTTCTGAAATCGAAGGTACTACTGAAATTATTATTATTACAGCGAATAACCCAACACCACTAGCGGCTAAATATACATTTGGTGAGAGAGCTATTCCTGCAATTAAATCCCGTTTTAAAATGGGAAAAACAACGGATGTTATCGCACTCGTAAAAGCTGGAGACAAGTTCTATACAGCAAAAGCAAATGTAAAAGTAACTAAAGGCGGCTGCGGAGGCTAATTATTATGGCAAAATCAACTATTAAACTACGTACCAAAGATAAAAAGGGAAAAATTCAGGTCAAAGCTCTAATTACTCATCCTATGGAAACGGGTTTGCGTAAGGATAAAAAAGGCAAAGTAATTCCTGCTCACTACATTAAAAAAATTGTTGTAGAAGCAAATGGCAAAGCAGTTCTTACTGCTGATTGGAGTGGCTCAATCTCTAAGAACCCATTTTTATCGTTTAAATATACAGGTTCAAAAGATGATACGGTAAAACTATCCTGGGAAGATAACACAGGGAAGAGTGATTCACTCGAGAAGAAAATTGGTGAAAAATAGTTTTTGACTCACTAAGACCTTAGGAGTAAATAACTTATGGACTCTAACTTATACCCATAAAAGTGGGGCATACTATTTTATTGCTCTAGCTTGAATGATTTAAAATCGTTGTATAGAAGATTAATACGACTTTATATTATCCAATCTGGAGCAAGAATTCTGCGTTAGATTTTATACTTGATTTAATCTTAAGTTCTAATTGAAAAAGATTAGCTGAATCCTGCAAGTGATAAAGCCTATAGAGCACAATATATTGATTCAAATAAAATTATTAGAGTTCAATAGCTTATGTATTTGTATGCTGTCATTTAAAGGATCTAAGTATTATATATTGGTCAACAGTGCTAAAAAACAGCATTGCTTACCAAGTCTAGGAGGATATAAATGAAAAAACTGATAGCATCAGTCGCTCTTTTTACGTTTGCTTTTGCACCGTTTGTTGCAACACAGGCAGGGCCAGCAGAAGATATAGAGGCATTGAGAGCATATTTCAAAAAAAATATGCCAAGTGCTGATTTTGATGATTACAAAAATGGAATCTATACCTTTAATAAGGGTGCTCGTGAGCAATGGGAAGAAATTGAAGAATTTCCTCCTTATGAGATTGACTTGGATAAAGGTGAGGAATTATGGGGAAAAGGTTTTAAAAATGGCAAGTCATTTGCTGATTGCTTCGGCAAAGACCTTAGTAAGATTCGTGTTAAATACCCATTCTATGATAGTAAAAAAGACACCATCAGAACTCTTGAAGGTGATATTAATGCATGTCTGAAAGACAATGGCGAGAAGCCTTTTAAATGGAAGAAGGGCAATATTGCGGCACTTTCTGCCTATATTGCGAAAGCGGGTGAAGGTCAAAAAATCACTACAATGCCAAAAGGTGACAAAGCTATTGCTTGGTACAATAAAGGTAAGACTTTCTTTTATGCAAAGCGTGGGCAGTTAAATCTATCTTGTGCTGATTGTCATGTCTACAGTGCTAGCAAATGGATACGTGGTGATAACCTTGGTCCAGCATTGGGGCATACAACTCACTTCCCAGTATTCCGTTCAAAATGGGGTGCGTTAGGAACACTTCATCGTCGCTATGGTGGTTGTAATAAAAACATCCGTGCTAAACCATTTAAAGCGCAAAGTGATGAATATAAAGCACTAGAATATTTTGAAGCAACCATGTCTAATGGCTTAGAGATTAATGGTCCAGGTGCTCGAAAATAGATTTGAGTAATTTCTGCTAAAGCAAAAGCCCGAAGAGTTATTTCGGGCTTTTTTTATGCTCTTTATAAATCCTGAATCCGTGAGGCTACTACGGCATGATGAACTAGTTATTGATTCCAAAGCGGTTTAAAAAATACCCGCTTAACTTATGGGTGAAGCTAAGATTTAGTGAGCTTCCCATTTGCGCTAGCAGATGGTGAACTCAGTTATGCAGAGCTTTTTAATTCCACTGTGAAACCAATACCTTATCCCT
>JALSLM010000169.1 GCA_026988295.1 Thiotrichaceae bacterium | reverse complement strand
GAAATCTCAAGCGGTCTTTCCTATCGGTTTTAACAATGGGTAACATCGGGTAGTTTACACTATGAAAGCATCGCGCAATCATACTTGAGCAGATAATATTAGTAGGTTTTCCCGCGTTGTGTTGAAACAATGAAGATCGCCAATTGCGGGGCAAAATTCCATAGGGAAACATGAATCGTGCTAAATCAAGTATTTGGCGCACGTCATAGTTCATACCTAAGTGCTCAGTAGCAAAACTGACTACTTTATGCTGATCATCTGCGACTAAACCATCAGGGCGACACACTCTAAGGTTGTCATCCGTATAATCAGTTATAGGGCTAACAATCGTTCCAAAACCTAAAAGCGATTCAATAATCAAGGGCTTATCAGGATCACCTTTGTAGTGTTTTTTAACCCGCTTTAAAGCCGCAGGGTCAGTAATATCAGCCATGCACCCAATGTATAAACCCGCGTGTGTCCAAGGGGAGAGGGTAATGATTTTGATGACTTCACCTACCCGTGAGCGACCTTCAAATAAAACAACATCAGAAGGGCGCAGCTCACCAATCATGTGATCAAAGTTGTTGATTGCTTGCATATTACGATTACTTTTAGGTATATCGTTTAGCCAATCAACGATTGTTTGCCAAAGCCAATGGCGCACGTTTTTTAACACAATATTTCCTTATTTATAGTATTTTTAAGTTTAGTATAAGAACGTAAAAGTGTTTGTTTTAGATCATAAGATTTTTAAGGAGAGATTATTAAGCAATGATTGGAGCTTAGTATTTTTGAATAGAATAAAATTTAATTAGGAAATTATTTGACATTAGTAAATTAGCATATTATTATATAAGTATATTCAGTTCGACAAGGACTGAATAATACTCCATCCTCCTTTGGTGGTATTATTTATGCAGCTCTTATGAGCTGCATTTTTTTTGCTTTTGAAACCCCTATATGGGTGAAAAAGTATGCCGACAGGCGCGAAGCGGTAGTCGGTAGGGGTGACTCTTGCACTCAGCCATTCATTCTCGTATCTAAGGATAGTAGAAATTTCTCAACCCCCTATATGGGCGAGAAACTATACCGACAGGCACGAAGCGGTAGTCGGTAGAGGTGACTCTTGCACTCAGCCATTCATTCTCATATCTAAGGATAGTAGAAATTTCTCAACCCCTATATGGGTGAAAAAGTATGCCGCCAGGCGCGAAGCGGTAGTCGGTAGGGGTGACTCTTGCACTCAGCCATTCATTCTCGTATCTAAGGATAGTAGAAATTTCTCGCCCCCCCCTATATAGGCAAGTAAGGATGACTCTTTCTCTCATCTATCAATTATCATGCTGCTAAAATACTACTGACCATTATTTTCTATATACCACCCCCCCCTGTTTTTCGATGATTTGTATGTAGATTTTCTACTTTTCAAATACAAATCATCGAAAAACAGGGGGGGTGGTATATAGAAAAAGCTATTTTAATGCTAATTTAAATAAACTACTGTAAATATGGAGAAAGTTGCAATGGTGATCGCTTTTTATGTAGTAACGACTTGCTCATGAGTGTAGATGCGATATGTAGATAAGGAAGCTATAACGGACACTGGTAGTATTCAACTTTTGTTTTTAGAAAGTGGAAATTTCTGGACCAATAGACCAATAACAATCAAAATCAATCCAATAAAGGTTCCTGCTACAATACGTTCACCTAGAATAAAGTGAATAAATATCAAAGATAGGAAAGGAGAGAGAAAAATCAAATTACTGATACTTGCAGTATTGTCGGTTAGCTTCATTGCCATGAGCCAGAGTACAAAACAAATACCCATTTCGAAAAACCCCACATAGATTGCGCCCAGTACCCCGTTAATAGGTACCCATCTTACTTCTTCTGTCAAAACGTAATAGCTGATGATAAAGGGGATGCTAAAGACAAAGTTTAAGAATAAACCTACCACAGGGTCACGTTTATCTCGTGTATTGTAAATCCAATACAGTGCCCAAATAACAGTGCTAGCGAGCGCTAAGAATACGCCGAAAGAATTAGTGAATTCTAGATTAAATGGCCTTTCTTCTGTTGAGATAACAACAACACCGATGTAGCTGACGACTAAGGCGAGCCATTGCTGCCAAACGATTTTATGTTTAAGTAAAGGCACGGATAGTAAGGAGAGCGTAATGGCCCATGTGTAATTAATGGGTTGTGCTTGTTGAGCGGGTAATAAATCATAGGCTTTGAATAAAATAAGGTAGTAGAGAAAAGGGCTTAGGAAACCGAGTAATATTGAGAATAAATATTCTTTACGAGTGCATTGAAAAATGTGGCAAAACTTCTTTTGCCAAACAAGTATTGCCCCCAGTACCAAGGTTGAAAAAAACGTAGAATATAAGAGTAACTCTACAGGCGTTAAGTAAACTAATGAGAGTTTAAAAGCTGTCGCTACGGTAGACCATAATAATACGGCAACCAGTGCAAATATGACTGCGCGACGTTGATTGGTCATCAGTTTAATTGCAACAAATTATTCTTAAGCATCAAGAGAGAACCTTGCTTAAAAACTTTTGTGTTGTCTCTTTTTGTGGATTGGAAATGACTTGGTCTGGCGACCCCATTTCTTCGATAATTCCTTCATGGAAGAAGGCGATATTGTCAGACACTTCACGAGCGAAAGCTATCTCGTGCGTGACACAAATCATGGTCATGCCATCTTCACGCAGTACGCGAAGCGTATCTAAGACTTCTCCGACTAACTCTGGGTCTAGGGCAGAGGTGATTTCATCAAAAAGCATATAATCGGGGCGCATCGCCAGCGCACGCGCAATAGCAAGTCGTTGTTGTTGTCCGCCAGACATTTTGGTTGGGTAAACATCAAATTTATCACCCAAACCCACGTGAGTTAGCTCTTTTTCACCGATTTCAATCGCTTCATCTTTGCTCATTTTTTTCACAATTCTTGGTGCAAGAGCTACATTTTCGAGTACGGTGAGATGAGGAAAAGAGTTCCACTGCTGAAATACCATGCCTAGTTTTTGGCGTAGTTTATCTTGATTGGTCGCTTTGTCGTGCACGTCAATGTCGTCTACTGTAATTTTCCCTGCGTTGATTTTTTCAATAGCATTGATGCAGTACAAAAGTGTTGATTTACCACTGCCTGAGCCACCGATAATACTCAGAACCTCTCCTTTTTTGACCTCTAGATTAATGCCTTTGAGCACTTCAAGATCACCAAAAGATTTGTGTACGTTTTGGATGTTAATCATAGTGCCATTTTCCTTTCTACATGTTTGCCATATAACGACAAGGGGTAAGATATTAAGAAGTAAAAGAGTCCAACGCCAAGCAGTATTTCAAGTGGTTGTTGAGTTCGAGATATAAGTTGATCAGAAGTTCGTAAGAGTTCCATGTAACCGATAACGGAGACTAGAGCAGAGTCTTTAATAACACTTAAAGCTACGCCTAGCCAAGAGGGAAAAACGGTCCTGATACCGATAGGTAAACGGATGTAAAAAACAGTTTGCCAATAGCTTAATCCTAAAGATCGAGAAGCCGTTAGCATACTGCTATGTACACTTTCAAAAGCGCTTCTAAACACTTCGCTCATAAATGCCATAGTATATAAAGATAGAATGATAGAGCCTGCAACAAAGGGTTCTAATGGATAACCCCATGCGCCAACAAATGTTGAGAATAGGATCAGTTGAATGATAAGTGGGACGCTACGAAGGATATCAAGCAAGCTGCTTAGTATTAAATTAACGGTTTTATTACTTTCTGATCGAATAAAACCAATTATTAAGCCAAGTATTGTTCCGATGACGATAGCGACGACAGAGATCACAATGGTATTCCAAATGCCCGCCAAAATTAAGCCGCTATCATTCCATGATAGAGGTGTAAATAGAGATCCCATTATATTTCTCCTTTAAAGAGTCTTCGAGAAATAAGTGATGCACTGATTAATACAAATTTAGTAATAATGTAATACATAACAGCTGCCACCATGAAGAATTCAAGTGTTCGAAAAGAAAGAGATTGGAGTCTTTGGGTTTCGCCTGATAATTCGCTCATCCCAACAAGAATGCCAAGTGAACTCATTAAAATGGACCAAACAAATTGATTGGTCATCGGGTGGTAAATACGCCTAAACATTTGTGGCAAAATGATATACCAATAAGATTGAAAATTTGTCATGCCTAATGATTTTGAAGCACTGTATTGTGTTTTAGGAATAGATTGAAAACCTCCACGAAAAGTTTCAGCCAAGTATCCTGCATTCACGAAAATTAGCGCACTTAATACTGCTACATAAGGGCTTAAATGGATTCCAAATGCACCTAATCCAAAATAAGCCATATAGATCTGAAATAGTGCAGGCGTGTTTCGTGAAATTTCTATCCAAACAGAAGAAATATATGAAAAAGGTTTGATTTGATTCATTTTTACAATAGCTAAAAATACTGCAATTACAATACCAATGAGCATAGATAAAATGGATACGTGTAAGGTGACAAAAGCGCCTTCTAACATCTCTGGCATTTTTTGAAATACAGTGTTCCAGTGGAATTGATAGTCCATTACTGACGACCTTTGTTGGTAATTGTATTCCCTGTGTTACTTTATTAAGAATGTATGACAGGGTTTGTATTTAGGCTCAGTGAGTAAGCCTAAATTGTGATACACATGGGTAGACTCCTAGCATTAAACTATTCATGTGTATCAGGGGTATTTTAAATATAAACCCAAATATTCTGACTACGTATTATCAGCCAGAATATTTGAATTTATTGACTACTTATTATCTCTAAGAGCTTGAATAAGGTCAGCAGGTGCATCAGCACCAAAGTGAGTGTTGTAGTGCTTATTCATGTTGCCATCACGGATTTGGTGAATTAAGAATAAGTTTAAGTAGTTGATCCAGCTTACTTCGCTACGCTTAGCAATTAACCCAACAACATCGTCATAGTTTGGTACGAAAGGACCCGCTGAAAAGTCTTTAAACTCTTTAGTTTGTAATTTCGTTGCAATGTTTGTGTTAGTTGTGATGATTGCATCAATCTTGCCTTGGAATAAACCTAGGAAAGCATCATTTTCAGATTTAAATGCTGTGTAGTTATCTTTTCCCCAGCCGTGTTTCTTCGCGTAAGCAAGGTATTCAGTTTCATATGTTGTTCCTAAAGCAGCGCCTACTTTTAGGCCTTTTAAATCATCAAATGAAGCGATTTTGTTTTTTGAGAAAACCTGAAACTTAAAGATAAAGTATGGGTAGGTGAAACCTACTGATTTAGCACGCTCAAGAGTATCTGAAGTAGAGCCAATAACTACGTCTGTCTTGCCAGATACCAGTGACGGAATTCTATCGCTCCAAGTAAGGTTAAGTACGTTTGATTTTACGCCAAGTGCTTTTGCTAAGTCATTACAATAATCGACATCAAAACCAAGTGGTTTATTGTCTTTGTCAAAATAACCCATAGGCGGAAAATCGAGTACAACCCCACAGTTTAGTTCGCCTTTTTTGATTACATCATCAAGCTTATCTGCACTTGAAACTGTAGGCAAAAGCACGGCCACAAGACTTGCACATATCGTTAATTTTTTAAATAAATTCATTTATTTCATTCCTTTGGTTAAATTGAAAAGTTTAATTACTTAGTATTTTTTCTCATTAGAGTGAAGCGCAATACGCAGATTACTCACACTATTGTATTTATAGAGCATTTTACTAAAAAAGTTTTAACTATTGATGGCTACCTCCTTGAATTTACTTATTCATTTACATTTTTGATAGATTTGTCTATATTTTTCACTAATGTAGTTAGCTAGTACTTGATAATAATTCTGCATTACCACCTGATGCGGTCGTATCAATACAAACATGTTGTTCGAATACGACATGACCTGTATCTGGTTTTCTTGTAATGAGTGGGATCAAAGCTCCATTTCTGTTGGATAAGGCGAGGTCAATCTTTCTGGCTTTCTCAGTATCTCCCCACCAAATAATGCCAGAAAAGCCGTCAAGTTTTGCTAGTTCTTCGGTAAATAAAGGAGTGTGACATTCAATAGCTGTTCCGCCTAATTGGGTAACACTTTTTGCCTGTTGATTGATCGCTTTTTTACCGGGGCCAAAACATAAAGTAGGAGGGCGAGAAAACCAGCTCAAGTGGTTTGATTCACCAGTAGGACCTGGGAGATTAAGGGATGCAATTTTATTTGATTTAACAGCTGAATTAATCAATTGTTGAAGCTCATCTACCGAAGATGGTGTTGAAGTATCGGAAGTATCGTTTTCGATTTTATTTACTTCATGCTCATAAAAACGTTCTAAATAATGTGGTCCTCCAGCCTTTGGCCCTGTGCCGGACAGTCCGTGACCTCCAAAAGGTTGACTACCTACAATGGCGCCAATTTGGTTTCTATTAATGTAAATATTACCTGCTTGAATATGCTCGCAAACGTTTTGTACGCGATCATCTATTCGGGTTTGTAAACCAAATGTTAGTCCATAGCCAGTATTATTTATATTATCTATCACATCGTTAATCTGATCAGCTTTAAATGTTGCAATATGTAGTACTGGGCCAAAGATTTCTTTGTCGAGATCTTCAATGCCATTAATTTGAATGACAACGGGGCCGAAGAAGGTTCCTTGTTCTGATATTTTAAGGTGTTTTAAAACACGACCTTCTGCTTCTGCATTTAATACATATTCTTCAATTGTATCGAATGCTTGCTGGTCAATAAGAGGCCCAGAGTCAGTACTTAAAAGCCAAGGATCATCTAAGGCAAGTTCATCCATTGCGCCAAATAACATGGTCTTGATTTGTTCGGCTATATCCTCTTGAACATAAAGACAGCGTAATGCTGAGCAGCGTTGCCCGGCGGATTGAAATGCACTTTCAATGATAGCTTGCACTGCTTGTTCTGGTAGTGCAGTACTATCTACAATCATTGCATTTAGACCGCCTGTTTCGGCAATGAAAGGAGCGCCAGGATTAAGGTTTTTAGCCATAGAACGTCGAATTAGCCGAGCTGTATCTGTAGATCCTGTAAATGCAACACCGTCAACACGCTTATCACTGGTTAGCATAGCGCCAACGGCACCACCACCTGGTATAAGTTGGATAACATCTTCAGGTACCCCCGCTTCGTGTAAGAGTTGTATTAAACGCCATGCCATAACGGGAGTTTGTTCTGCTGGTTTTGCAAGAACACCGTTTCCTGCTGCTAGTGCTGCTGATACCTGCCCCGTAAAAATAGCTAAAGGAAAGTTCCACGGGGCGATGCAAGCAAAAACTCCTATTGCCGTATTATCAGAAGTTCTTGCGGCATAGTAGCGGATGAAATCAACTGCTTCTCTTATTTCGGATATTGCATCGGCTAAGGTTTTTCCAGCTTCTCTTGTTAATAGAGCAAACAGTTCACCAAAGTGTGCTTCATATAAATCCGCAGCCTTATTGAGAATATTAGTTCGTTCTTTATGACTAATATTCCAAGAACGTGCTGACGACAAAGCAGATTCAACTTCGTCTTCTGTAATTTGTTGTACTACTGAAAAATGATCAGTTGGTATTGCTGGGTTATATTGTTTTTTGATTTGCCCTTCATACTTTTCATGTTTGGCGATAAGTGGTGTGGCATGCCAAATATGTTTGTGAAAAGGTTCTCGTGCTAGCTCTATTTTTTTAAGGGTAGGCCAATGATTTAGATCCCACCCATGTGAGTTTGGTCGCTCAGGTTGAAATAGTGAAGCACCTACTTTTATGTTATTGCCAAATGATTCTTGAATGCTAACGAAAGGGTCTGTAACAACAGTTTCAGGAGGAATATCCTCATCTACGACTTGATTTACAAATGAGCTATTGGCTCCATTTTCAAGTAATCTTCTTACAAGATAAGCTAATAGATCTGGGTGTGCTCCAACGGGAGCATAAATTCTACAACGTGTTTTCTCTTGTTCTTTGATTAAAGAGTGTAGCTGTTCACCCATGCCATATAGACGTTGGAATTCAAATAGGTCTTTATCAGTTTCCATATGGATAATAGCAGCGACTGTATGAGCATTATGGGTTGCAAATTGCGGGTAGATTCGGTCTGTCATGCCGAGTAAAAGCCTAGCGTTGGCAATGTAAGAAATATCTGTTGCTGCTTTTGAAGTAAAGACAGGAAAGCCAACCATGCCATTCATTTGAGCATTTTTTATTTCACTATCCCAGTAAGCTCCTTTCACTAAGCGAACGGTAATACGCCGGTCGTATTGTTCTGCAAACTGATATAACATTTTTATTGTCAGCCCAGCACGTTGGCCGTATGCTTGAACAACAACTCCAAAACCATCCCAATCAGCTAGTGCAGGCCCAGATAATACTTGTTCAATAACTTCTAGTGATAATGTAAGGCGGTCTGCTTCTTCAGCATCCACTGTTAAACCAATGCCAGCTGATTTAGCTAATAACGCTAAAGACTGTAGTTTAGGTGATAACTCAGTTAATACACGATCTTTTTGTGCAAGTTCATATCTAGGAAATAGTGCTGATAATTTAACAGATATTCCAGGGTTTTTTCTAATATCTCGTCCTTTACTAGCTTTAGAAATTTCACTAATCGCATGAGAGTAAGCAAGGTAATAAGACTCAGCATCCTCGTTGGTACGAGCTGCTTCTCCTAGCATGTCATATGAATATGTGTATTCCTTTTCTTCCATGCCTTGGGCGCGCGTTATCGCTGCTTGGATATTTTCCCCTAACACAAATTGGCGACCCATTTCTTTCATCGCTTGATTAACTGCTTTGCGAATTACAGGTTCTCCCATGCGCTTTACGATACTGCGGAGGTGACCAACAGGGCCAAGTGATTTCTTTTGTAGTACTTTTCCTGTCAACATTAATGCCCATGTTGAAGCATTGACGAGGGGAGATGTGGAATGCCCCATATGTTTTGCCCAATCACTAGGTGCTATTTTGTCTTCAATAAGAGAATCAATTGTGCTGGCATCAGGAACGCGTAACAGCGCTTCGGCTAAGCACATTAATGCAATTCCTTCATCGGTAGATAAACCATATTCAGCTAAGAAAACTTCCATTAGTCCTGGTGCAGATTGCGTTCTTATATTCTTTACAAGGTTTGCACCATATTTAACAATTTTCTGACGGTCTTCATCAGATAGATTGGCAGTTGTGATTAACTCATCAAGTAACTTAGGTTCGGGTGAATAGGTCGCATTGTCAATTGCGTGTATGTGATTGTTCATATTGCGAGGCATAATTTGTAGTTCTATCCAAAAGGAGATAGACATTTTAAATTAATTGCAATAGTCTATTCGACTTCAGATTAGAAATATTAGATCTATATGAGTCGTATTAATCATAAAAATCAGGAGAAAAAGCCAATAGATCATGATTTTCATGATAGATTGATTTTAAATATACTCTCTGGCGATGGGCGGATTAGCATCAGCGAATTGGCGAGAAAAATTAGCCTTTCAAAAACACCTACTCAAGTAAGAGTGAAGAGACTTGAATCAGAAGGGTATATTGTTGGTTATCGGGCTATGCTGGATCCTATCCGTATGGGGCTTGATCATGTTGCCTTTGTTGAGGTTACATTAAGTGATACACGAGAAGAGGCACTGAAGAAATTTAATGAAGAGGTCGTTAAAATTGGGGAGATAGAGCAGTGCCATATGATAGCTGGAAATTTTGACTATCTTTTAAAGGTGCGTACACGGAGTATGCCTGATTACCGAAAAGTCCTTGGTGAGAAAATATCTGCTTTATCCCATGTTGCAAACACTAAAACCTTTGTAGCAATGCAGTCAGTAAAAGAAGGTATGGATTTACCATTAGATTTGTAGAGTGTATTTCAAGCTGATACATTGAAATTTCTTTATTCGTAGCTTTTTATTCTTTCACTGATATTTAGTTTACACAGCAAGTCCTTTTCTTTATTCATTAGAAGTCGGATATACTACGCACCAGCTTAATACAGCTTGTAACTTGTAGATATAATTATGTACTATTCAGAAAATTTTGATGTCATTGTCATTGGTGGTGGTCACGCAGGCACGGAAGCCGCACTTGCACCTGCACGTATGGGTTTAAAAACACTCTTGCTCACGCACAATATAGAAACTATTGGCGCAATGAGCTGTAACCCCGCAATTGGCGGGATCGGCAAAGGGCATATCGTAAAAGAAATTGATGCACTCGGTGGCGCAATGGCGCACGCGGCTGATAAAGGTGGTATTCAATTTCGCACCTTAAATGCAAGCAAAGGCCCTGCGGTTAGAGCAACACGTGCGCAGGCTGATCGCGTACTTTATAAAGCCGCTA
>JALSLM010000168.1 GCA_026988295.1 Thiotrichaceae bacterium | reverse complement strand
CGGGCTGATTAAAGTTTTTAGCTATTTCTAGCAACATTCCTGGTCTAGGTTTTCGGCAAAAACAATTATCATCAGGCGTGTGCGGACAAAAACGAATATAATCTACTTTAGCATTTATCTCCGCTAGCAGTTTATCCATTTTTTGATGCATTTTTTCTAGCGTTTGCAAATCATAATAACCACGCCCTATTCCTGACTGATTTGTTGCAATCGCAACTTTATACCTTGCTCTATTTAGTTTAGCAATTGCCTCCAAACTACCAGGAATTGGAACCCACTCTTCGGGAGATTTTATATAATTATCAGAGTCATAATTTATTACACCATCACGATCAAGAATAATGAGCTTTATGTCGGGCGTAGCCAAATTACCGCCCTCTCAGCTTATTTTTTAAAGCACGTTTCTCAATATAACTTAGACGTAATTTCTGAGCGATAGCAAAGATATCTTCAAACGGCTGATTCATACAATCAGCATAATGCGTAATGATAGTTTGCATAGTTTCATCATCTTCTGCTAGACGCACAAAATTACCCAAGCGATCTTCTAGTGTCAGTTTTTTAAATTGCATACGGTTTACATCAACAATTTTAAACTGAAAGTGATCTGCCTGCTTTTTTACAAGAATATTACCTGGTGAATAATCTCTGTGTAAAATATTGTTTTGATGCAAGCCAAAGGTAAATACTGCAAACTCCTGAAAAATCTGCTCTCTATTTTTAAATAGCTTATCCGAAAGGACTGCACGTATTTCAAAATCATAATCATAATACTTTGAAATATAATAGCTTTTTAAAAGCTGTAAATTTTTATGCTCTTCGATATAAGCAATCGCCTCTGGACACAGTACTTCACCAATTTTCAAGGAATACTCATAAGAACGCTTTGCCTTTGAGGGACGCAAAAACCGATACACAAAGCGATTAATAATATTGGGTTTTCTAAAAGCTTTGACCACATAACGCTCTCCCCCAAAGGAAACAATGCGAATTTCATTCCGCTGCTTATGCAATATGCGAGACGAGCCTTGAAAATGTCGCTCTATATGCTCAACTAGTGGCTTCAATTCTGAATATCTTGGATTAAGAATGGCTTTCATAAGTTTTTTATTAGTAATTCTTTATGAGCAACTTTTAGTTAGCAGATAGATAGGAGATGAACCAATTTGAACAGTTTCTATTGGCTCTTGAATACTACCATCTCGCAAAATTACCTGCCTATTATTTGTCTTCATAGTACAGGGTTCTAATGCCCAGCATACCTCTATCATCTGCTCTTTTGAAAGGTACTTGAAGAATGCTTGATAAAGCTCCCCAGTTACTTTTAAAGAAACAAACTCAGCATTTGAAAGTAGCAAATACATGGTTTTAAATGCATAAAAAGCAGGATATTTAATAAGTTTTCCATCCCTATTGTCAATCAAACCATAACCAGGCGCAATAAGTTGATGCCAATAAACATTTTTAACCACGCCAGAGCCTAAAGCCAATAAATAATAACGCACTAAAAAACTAGCATGATCATCCAGACTCACACATTCTTTCTCACTGGTTGGCGCATAAGGTGCGGTATTACTAATCGGCCAGTTTGTCTCAGTAACAACAATATCATTCCCTGTTTTAGGGCTAAGCCTTACTAAAATTTGCAAAAAATGTAACTTCTTTGTGAGATCCAAACCCATTTGAGGGTTTTCAGGTGCGCCACGACGATCAACATATAATAAGCTACTACACTCATCAAAATAAATCTTATGGAAATTAAAGAGTGTGCGAATCGTAAAGTAAAACTCAAAATCAATAATAGAAGAGCTAAGAAAAGTTAATTCAGGATATTTCTGCTTCTTTAGCTGATAGGCGACTTGGTAGAAATGCAGATACTCATCCATAGAAAAAAAACCCACTTTTTACGATTAATCGCATTACCAATCTGAAACCGTAAAGTAAGATGAGAAAATTGCTGAAAGATTTTATCCAATGATTCATGTAACAATTTCAAATCTTCAATATGCTGTCGATCTTGCAAGATATTGATAAGTATATTCTTATCTTTAAACTGCTCAGCAAAATCGACATAAGCTTGCAGGTTTTCGATGTCACTCAAAGGCATTCTAATCAGCAGATTTTCAAGCTGCAAATCATCAATGAGCACTTTACTATGTTGCGGATTTTTATCTAAATTAACACTCATACCAAAAAAATCTTTAGTCTTAATCGATGATTTTTTTGCCGGGATAAACAAATACAACAAGAATGAAACTGGATAGATAACAAAATTAATGGCAAGCAACTTAACAAAAGCCCAACGTGTTTGCTTGTAGATTCTTTTTTTTAACGCCTTGTCTTTAATAACTTTAGGCTGATCAGAATATTTATCCCACTTCAAATGCATCTATTTTAGGTCT
>JALSLM010000167.1 GCA_026988295.1 Thiotrichaceae bacterium | reverse complement strand
TATTATTGGCTTTTGCCCATTGAAGCATTTCCTCTGTATCAACAAGCATTTTTTTAACTCTTTGACCTTTGCTTCGAAACAGATTGATATTTTTTTCTGTCTCTTCTTCCCATTCTTCAAAAGAGTCACCGAGCTTTTTTGAATCAACAATAATTTCTTTTAAATGATCCCATTGCTCTTGCTTATACCAACAGACAAGCATAGTGGGATATTTTTCTTCAAACAAATGCATTGCATAGGTCGAAAGATTTGATGTCTCTAGTTTTAGATTATTTTCATTCGCCCATGCAAGCATCTCTTCAGTATCAACACTTATTTTTTTTACGATGCCCCCAGTACTGCGAAAATTACCAATATGTTGTTCTGCCTGTTTCTTCCAGTCTGCGTATGTTTCACCTAAATTATCTGAATCAGAAACAATTTCTTTTAAGTGATCCCACTGATTTTCTTTAAACCAAGAGACAAGTAGAGTGGATTGTTTATTATTCATTTTTAGCATTCCTAGGATATTTAATTCGGGAGGGAGACGGATAGAAGCATCAATATTACTTGTCTTTCTTGCTCTGCTCAATACTACATTAAATTGTAAATTAGCTTAGACCTGAATCAGTGAGGTCAATACGGATAACATAGTGCAGGACATTGGTTAAGCAAGGTTTTTTAAAATCTTAGCTTTACCCATAGATTAAGCGGTATTTTTTATATTAATGAACCCTTTTATGGGTAAAGCGATCTCTACCAGCCCAATAACTACATTTAGGACAACTTTTTCCTTCTTCATAATCAATACCTTCTTCATGAGGGTCCCCATTATTTGTTCATTTATTGCGACTGATTTCACTTCTTGCTCGCCAATAAAAGAAAGAACTTCACTCAGTACTTTTTCAGAATTTCTAATTTCTGTTGTAGAGAACCATTTTTTCATTGGCCCTGCACCTGCCCCCTCATACTTAATTATCCCACAAACAATTTTAGTCGCTATTTTATTATTTAAACCATAATAAGCAATAGTGACCATTGGAAAACCTTTATTTCCTTTTCTTACTTTTTTAATCAATAATTTTTTATGTTTACCTTGGGGCATGACAGTAATACTCACGCTCTTAATTTATGGACTATTTTGATCATAATACTCTTATGAAAACCCTGATCAAGTCCAATTATTTTTAACTACCAAATCTGTCGATATTTTCCATGAAGAAGACATGCCAAAATCCCCTATCGATTGACAAATAAGCTTTAATCGGGCAACATCGCTCGTTTTCTCGAAAAATGACAATTTTAGGCATGAGTTTATAATTGCTCCATGCTTATAATATCTATATAACATCATTGCTATTTTTCGTTTAATGTAGGAATTCTGTTGTGTCTGATTCACTAATGTCAACCTATGCTCCACTTCCCGTGGCTTTTGATAATGGAAAAGGTGCATACCTCTTCGATACAGAGGGTAAAAAATACCTTGATGCAATTTCAGGTATTGCTGTGTGTAGTCTTGGTCATGCTAATCCTGAAGTCGCTGACGCTATTGCACAGCAAGCTCGCACTTTAATACATACATCTAATCTTTATAAAATCCCTCATCAAATAGAACTTGGCGAAAAGCTTTGTTCATTGTCTGAAATGAATAAGGTGTTTTTTGCTAATTCAGGGGCTGAGGCAAATGAAGCGGCAATTAAACTTGCTCGTCTATATGGTAAAAAACAAGGTATAGAACGACCTAATATTATTGTTGCATCAGGTAGTTTTCACGGGCGTACATTGGCGACACTTTCTGCGACAGGTAGCCGCAAAGTTCAAGCAGGGTTTTCTCCTCTGGTAGAGGGTTTTATACGTGTAAATTATAATGACATAGATGCAATTAATAAAATTGCAGAAAACAATTCAGATATTGTCGCTATTTTGGTCGAGCCTGTTCAAGGTGAAGGTGGTGTTATTGTTCCTGATAATAATTACCTCACAAAAATCAGAGCCATTTGTGATAAAAACAACTGGCTTATGATGCTAGATGAAATTCAAACTGGCATAGGAAGAACAGGTAAGTGGTTTGCTTTTCAGCATACGGATATTAAACCTGATGTCATGACGCTTGCCAAAGCACTTGGAAATGGCGTTCCAATCGGTGCGTGTCTTGCAAGTGGTAAGGCCACAGAAATCTTTTCACCAGGCACGCATGGGTCTACCTTTGGTGGAAACCCTTTGGCAACTCGAGCGGCTCTTCGCGTGATAGATGTCATGATAAAGAAGAATCTTTGTGCAAATGCTTCTAATATGGGGCAATATCTATTAGAGCAATTTAAACAAGAGCTATCATCTGTAAAAGGGGTTGTAGATATTCGAGGTAAAGGTTTAATGCTTGGAATAGAACTCGACAGAGATTGCTCTGAACTGGTTGTGCAGGCACTAGATCATAATTTATTAATCAATGTCACAGCGACTAAAACCATACGCTTACTACCTCCATTGATACTCACTAAAGAACAGGCTGATGAGATTATTAAGTCTGTCACAATTTTGATTAAAACTTTTTTGTAAAGGATTACGATTATGTCAAATACAAGACATTTTCTAACATTGATGGATTTTACCAGCGATGAATTGCAACAGTTATTGCAACATGCAATTGAAATGAAAAAACAATGGAAAGCTGGCACAATTTATGAGCCATTAAAAAATATGACTTTAGCGATGATTTTTGAAAAATCATCAACACGTACTCGCGTCTCTTTTGAAGCTGGTATGAATCAGCTCGGTGGTCATGCCATGTTTTTAACATCTCGTGATACACAGCTAGGTCGCGGTGAGCCAATTGCCGATAGTGCTCGCGTAATCTCCAGCATGGTCGATGTGGTTATGATCCGCACCTTTGGGCATGATATTGTAGAAGACTTTGCGGCTCATTCTGGTGTTCCTGTTATCAATGCACTTACAGATGATTATCATCCTTGCCAGCTATTAGCCGATATGATGACCTATAAAGAACATCGTGGCAGTATCAAAGGAAAAACAGCCACCTATGTTGGTGATGGCAATAATATGTGTCACTCTTGGATGAATGCCGCCAAACAATTTGGTTTTCATTTAAATATAGCCTGTCCTGTGGGTTATGAGCCTAATGCAACACTTATGGAAAAGCTTAAAGATCACGTTACACTCTTCAATAATATTACTGATGCGGTGAAAGATGTTGATCTGATCACCACTGATGTTTGGGCAAGCATGGGGCAGGAAGAAGAGCAAAAAATCCGCGAAAAAGCATTTAAAGATTTTAAGGTAAACTCAGCAGCAATGGCATTAGCAAATAAAGATGCTATATTCATGCACTGTCTACCTGCCCATCGTGAAGAAGAAGTCAGCACCGCCGTACTTGAAGGCTCGCAAAGCGTTGTCTGGGATGAAGCAGAAAATCGTCTTCACGCGCAAAAAGCATTGCTTGAAGCTTTAGTGATTGGGTTGCCTTCTTAGGGAAAACCTGATTAAGTCGATTAGAATTTAGCGCAGAAAAATCTGTTGCTATTTTTCATGAAGTGAGACGTAATAGTTATTCTATTGCATCGATCTTCATGGAAAATATCGGCAGATTTGGCAAGCTAAAAATAATTGGACTTGATCAGGCTTTCCTTAGGTACTCCAACAACTTTGGTTTGATGGATACAGGATAAATTTGTAGATACCCATCCCCCCTGTTTTTTGTATTTTTTTTTGTAACACAGAGAATCGCAGAGGGTTCGCAGACAGCTTCCTAGGAGGCTGTCTGCGAATAGAGAGTCTACTGCGGAAAGCTGATTAAGCCCCTTAAAATAAAAAAGTATTTCAGCTTGAATTAAATTATTGAGCATGGCGAAATACTTCTATTCCTTACCTTCTTTCTAAAGTCGTGGAATATAAACCTGAATCCGTGAGTCCACTACGGCACAGTGAATAAGCTATTGATTCATCACGGGTTTAAAAAATACCCGCTTAACCTAAGGGTGAAGCTAAGATTTTTTAAATCCCGTGCTAAACCAATATCTTATCCCCTGCCATCCGCATTGGACTCACGGATTCAGGATAAAAGAAACATCACCGTTCATAAAGAGTGTTAAAAAATGTCAATACACGCACAAGAAACCTCTCTGCGTCGGACTTTTGCGATAATTTCGCATCCTGACGCGGGTAAAACTACCATCACTGAAAAGCTACTATTATTTGGTGGTGCTATCCAGCTTGCAGGATCAGTCAAAGGGCGCAAAGCGGCTCGTCACGCGACTTCAGACTGGATGGCAATGGAGAAAGAGCGTGGTATATCTGTGACTTCATCAGTCATGCAGTTCCCCTATACCTTAAATAAAGAGAAGCCTAGCGATCCTGATAAAATTATTAATTTGCTAGACACTCCAGGTCATGAAGACTTCTCAGAAGATACCTACCGTACTTTGACAGCAGTTGACTCGGCATTAATGGTCATCGACGTTGCTAAAGGCGTAGAAGCCAGAACCATTAAGCTAATGGAAGTCTGTCGCCTGCGTGATACACCAATCATGACTTTTATTAACAAACTTGACCGAGAAGGTCGTGATCCAATTGATTTATTGGATGAAGTTGAAAGTGTTCTCAAAATTAATTGCTCACCCGTGACATGGCCTATTGGTATGGGAAAACGACTCAAAGGGGTTTACCATATTCACAATGATATGGTGCATCTTTATGATCCAAACCATGATGGAAAAATACTCGAAGGTGAGACCATCAAAGGCATTGACAACCCTCGTTTAGATGAATTGATCGGCACACAAGCAGAAGAATTACGTGAAGAAATAGAGCTAGTGCTTGGTGCGAGTAATACCTTTGATTTAGAGGCTTATTTACGAGGAGAACTCACCCCAGTATTTTTTGGTTCAGCGATTAATAATTTTGGCATAGCCGAATTATTGGCTGATTTTGTTAAATATGCACCCGAACCACTACCACGGCAAACAACCAGCCGTGAAGTTTCACCTTTTGAAGAAAAATTCACAGGTTTTATCTTTAAAATACAAGCCAATATGGACCCACAACACCGAGACCGTATTGCCTTTATGCGTATTTGTTCAGGCAGCTTTAAAAAAGGCATGAAGCTCAACCATGTGCGCCTGAAAAAAGATGTAAAAATACCTGATGCACTGACTTTTTTAGCTGCCGACCGTGGGCATGTCGATGCCGCCTATCCTGGTGATATTATCGGCATTCATAATCATGGCACAATTCGTATTGGTGATACCTTTACACAGGGGGAAGACTTGTTTTTCACAGGCATCCCCAGCTTTGCACCAGAATTATTTCGCCGTGCGCAACTCAAAGACCCGCTCAAAATGAAGCAATTACAAAAAGGCTTGAGTCAACTCTGTGAAGAGGGTGCAACACAGCTTTTCCGACCGTTTAAAAACAATGATCTAATTTTGGGTGCGGTAGGTGTTCTTCAATTTGATGTAGTAGAACAACGCCTACAAGATGAATATAAAGTAGATTGCATGTTTGAAGCAGTCAACGTGCAAACAGCCCGTTGGATAAACTGCGAAGATGAGAAAATGCTTAATGAATTTAAAGTAAAGGCAGAGGCAAATCTCTCACTCGATCACGCGGGTGAATTAGTTTATATCGCACCAACACGCATTAACTTACAAATGGCTACAGAGAAATGGCCAGACATTGAATTCTTATCAACCCGCGAACACGGTGTTTATTAGTCACAAGCAGTTGTGTTGTAAGGAATGAATGAATAATTAATTGCATCTCTAATAAAAATATACAAAAAAGGGGGGATGGGTATTTATTAATTGTTCCTAATAAAAATATAGGTATCTTTTTTATCTTTGTTTTGGAACTTGATCAGGGTTTCCTTAATTATATTTTCATTGAATGGTATAGCCCCTCACCTTTTTACTATTTTATATATGAAGTGGGCTAAGACCTTTAATTAAAAGTAAATAGAAAATAAAAATTATGAATTTATCACAAGTGAAAGTAAGCCTTGTCATTTTGTTGTTAGCAATATTTTTAACCGCATGTGAAACAAAAAATGATCTAAATAATGAAGTAGAATCTAGCACCATAAAAACTAATGCTGGCAATAAAGAAGCTATGACAGAATCCACAAAAAATACCGAAGAGCTAATTCCTCTTTTTATTCCATCACTATCTGCAACTTTATTGGCATCCGAAAGAAAAAAAGGTTCTCCATTAACTAAACAAGAAGTGATTAATATTAGGGATAATAGTCCAACCATCATGACCCCCAGAAGCATGATTAAGGCAATGGCAGAAAAGCGAGGCTATGAGGATATTGATCCTGAATCCGCATGGGAAGAATGGCAGTTATTGCGTAAGACCTTGGATACAGGTATGGATACGACTGATGAGAGTGATCATGATGCCCTTGTGCTCACTCGTCAAGCTGATGACCCTGCCATGCGAAAAGCAGAAATAAAAGCACGGAATACACTCAGTAATTTTCGTAAGCTTATCAAGCAACACCCAGAGATTGTCCCAATGGTAAAGCTACGTATCGTTGAAGAAAATACAAGCTCAAGAATGTGGCTTTTTGTTGATAAAGCTGAAGAAGACCATTTTAAGGCTCACCTATTTGAAGTTCCAAGTGACTTTGAAGAGTATCAAGCAGGTGATAAGTTTACGATCAAGGATGAGGATATTCTTGATTGGATGATAAATGATAATGGAGTGGTAAGCGGAGCCTACACTATTCGTGTACAGCGTGAAGGCATGTCTGAAAAAAAACGACAAGAGCTTGATGAGTATATGGGGATTGCTAAATATCTTGATTAAGCCACATGAGTTTATATTTGTTTAATCATAATAAAAAGGATACCCATCTAATCACCAATTAGCTAAGGAAAACCTGATTAAGTCGATTAGAATTTAGCGCAGAAAAATCTGTCGCTATTTTTCACGAAGTGAGACGTAATAGTTATTCTATTGCGTTGATCTTCGTGGAAAATATCGGCAGATTTGGCAAGCTAAAAATAATTGGACTTGATCAGGGTTTCCCTAAGGAACATATTTAACCCACCAGCATTATTCTAAAGATATTTTCAATGCTGCTGCTGTCGCCCAAGGGGAAAAGATAACACTTAATAACATAAATGCAGATAACAAAAGAATATAAGGCTGTATGCTAACACCTTCTATCATACTGGTAGAAACAGCACCTGCACCATAAACTAGGATGGGGATATACAGAGGCAATACTAGCAAGGAGATGAGCACACCTCCACCACGCAGACCTAATGTTAATGCTGCGCCAATAGCACCTATCATGCTTAATACTGGTGTGCCTAGTAATAAAACTAAAACCATCGTCCAAATAGAGTCTGAGGGTAGATGATAAAATAGTCCTACAAGTGGTGAAATCAATACTAGAGGCAAGCCTGTTAATAACCAATGGGCTAACATTTTGGCAAATACGATAATTGGTAATGATTGTGGAATCAATACAAACTGCTCTAGTGTTCCATCTAGGTAATCACTGGCAAATAAACGATCCAGTGCGAGTGTAGAAGCCAATAGTGCGGCAACCCAAACTACACCAGGCGCAATTAATTTTAGTGTTTTATCTTCACTGCCTACGCCGAGTGGAAACAGGCTAATCACTACCATAAAGAAAAATAATACAGTAAAAACTTCGCTACGACGGCGTAAGGCTAACAATAAATCTCGTTTGAGGATAATCCAGAAAGCTTTAATCATATTCTCACAATGGCTCATACTCATTAAGTGAAAGGCGTTTGATTTTGCCTGATGTCAATGGTACTTCTTGATGAGTGGTTAAGATAACCATACCGCCATTATCAACATGCTT
>JALSLM010000166.1 GCA_026988295.1 Thiotrichaceae bacterium | reverse complement strand
AAGAAAAAATTAATGAAGTACGCATGGTTGCCGAAGCTGATCGCAATAAACAAGCTACCATCATTGCCGCCGAAGCCGAAGCAGAAAAAGAGCTGGTCAAACAGGTTAAACAGGCTCAAGCCGATGAGGTTAAAGCGACCCATAAAGCGAAAGAAATCAACACACTTGCACAGGCAGAGCTAGAAGCATCAGCCAAAGAAGCCGATGCTAAAAAGCAATTAGCAGAAGGCACACAGGCAGAACAAGCCGCCCCTGGTTTGGCGCAAGCACAGGTCAAAGTTGTCATGGCAGAAGCTTTGCAGACAGAAGGCTTGGCAGAAGCTAGAGTCATGGAAGAAAAAATGGATGCTGAAGCCGCAGGTGATGAGAAAATCGGACTAGCTGCCGCCGTTGTCAAACGTGAGATTTTCAAAGCCGAGGCAGAAGGTTTAGTAGAGAAATTCAAAGCAATGGATCAAATGAGCCCTGATTCACGCGAGCATGAAGAATTCCGCATGAAACTTGAGAAAGACTTAGAGCGCGCATTAGCAGAGATTGATGCATCAAAAGAAATTGCCGATGATCAAGCAAAAGTGCTAGCAACCGCACTTGAAAAAGCCAATATTGATATTGTTGGTGGTGGCGACTATCTGCAATCATTCTCAAAAGCCATGTCACTAGGCAAATCTGTTGAAGGCATCGTGCAGAAAAGCCCAGCCATTGAAGCAGTTTTAGGCAAATTGTTGGATATGAAATCAGGTAAGGAACGTCCATAAAATAACTTGATCATTCTGACTTGCCTTTTTGTTCCTGATCCAATGATCTCAATCGTCGCGTAGAATAACTATGCTTCTCTTGAGATCATTGGATCAGAAACAAAAATTCTACGTCATAATTGCTCAACTTATTCCATGCACGTTCCTAAGTCATCATAATTAATTAATAGATACCCATCCCCCCCCTTTTTTTACATATTTTAGTAGCTTGGATTAGCGTAATCTAATAAATACAAGTAAAAAGTATAAAAAAAGGGGGGGGATGGGTAATAACAAAGAATCAATCTAAAATGACTGATAAAAAAAGCAAAGAATCAATCGACCAAGCGGTTTCAGAAAGTAATGCCTATGAGATTATCCGTAAGCGTCTTGAGCAACAAGCGAATACACTTGCAGAGCAAACGAAAGCACTAAATAGCAAGCGTTTAGAAGAATTTGGTAGTTCCAAAATGGCGGTTTTGGGTCGCTTGCGAGTTCGCACTGAAAATAATTGTATTGCGCGTGATATTGCGCAGGTGGGTGATCTTCTAATCTTTGGTTACAACGTCTTTATCGGGCTAAAGAAAGAAACACATATCGAAGATGTGTTTATGATCTATCGCTTGAAGCAAAAAGTAGCAGGTGATAAAACTGAGTTTGAATTTGAAACTATTCCATTAGCGGATAGTTTTTTAAGTGAAAAACGCTTTGTCTCTGATTTTAATGAGCTTTATACCTATTATAAAAATACTCGCCTGATTCAGCTTTTAGTTAAAGATGGCAAGTTGCTTGCTTCTTTTCAAATTGGCAACTCAATTAAAGATATCCGTGTGTTTCGTTGGGCGATAGATAACAGTGACTCTAATGCTACTAAAATCACCTATATTGATAATCGTGGTGAATTCGACATTGCACTGCCGCCTAAATATGATTTTGAATGGATAGAGACAGCGCGTGAAGACTCGGTGCAGGGACGTTTCCCTCATGTAAATATTCTGGATACGGTTTTTGTTGAAACCATTGGTGGTGATCTCACCATTAAAATCGAAAATAATACCGAAACAGGGGAGGGTATCTACGCTGAAGCGGTTGATGAAGAAAATCAATCAATTGATGATGCTGAAATTGCTTATGCAGATTTGGGCAAGTTTATTCTGCTAAAAATCACGCCCTATAAAGAAGAGACTACCCGCTACCTAATTTATAATAAAATAAATCATCAAGTTAATCGAATAGATGCTATTGGTCGATCATGCCAGCGTTTGCCTGAAGATCATGGCATTATTTATCCAGGTGGAATTTATCTGCAAAATGGTGAAATTAAAACCTTTGCAGAAAATAACAATAGCAAAAATGCAGGAATGCGTTTTAAACGTAGTTTTCGTTCGCCCAATGGTGAAGATATTCTCTATGTTTTTTATGATCCAGAAGAGGGTAGGTCGGGGCTATTTTCCTATAATATTATTGAAAAAGATCTTGCCAATCCGTTGTTTGGGCATGGTTATGCTTTTTATGCTGATGGCAAAATGGTGCTTTTTAATGCTGAGAGTGAAGAGCCAACACGAATTCATTCAATGCAAATTTGGCAGACTGCGTTTAGCTCAGATGAATATGCCAGTAAAATGCCAAGCAGCACGTCTTTTTATGCCAGCATTGGCAATGCTGAATTAGTCCGTGGTATCTCTGAACTTTATAGCATCACCCGAGAAATCGACAAGCAAAGTGCCTCAGTTTCTCTTTATAACGAGCTATCACAAGCCTATGAACGCCTCTTAAATACTTATTATTGGTTGGATAAGGCTGAACTTGAAAGCATTAAAAAATCACTGCATGAGATCAGTCAAACCTCAGAATTGGTATTGGATGAGTTTGAGAAAGTTGAAAGCATTCGCCAACGCGCTAATGAGGCGATGCAGAAAGCCGAACTAGAACAGCAGAGCATATTTTCTAAAATACTCCCCGATAGCTGGGATACGGTTGAAGAGTTTGTCGATGCGCTGGATGGCATTCGCAAACAACGTGGGCATCTGCTCACCATCAAAGAATATCGCTACATTGATCAATCACGTATTGATGAAATGGATAAGGCACTGCTTGAAAAGCAAGAGGCACTGGGTGCTGATACGCTCAAGTTTTTATCTGATGAAAAGGCGCTCAAACCTTATCAAGATAAATTAGAAACACTAGATGAAGAGGCAGAAAAGGCTAAAACCCGTGTACAAATAAAGCAAGTCATTGAAAAATATGAAAAGATGGCAGGTGATCTGGATTTGATCAGTGAGCTAGTTTCTACGCTTCAGGTCGAAGATGCGACACTGCGAACCACGATTATCGAAGGCATTTCCACTATTTATGCCAAGCTAAACCAAAGCAAGGCACGTGCTCGTCATAAATTTAAAGATTTAGGTTCAGCCGAAGCCATTGCTCAGTTTAGTGTGCAATTTAAACTCTTTAGCCAAAGTATTGCCAATGCTGTAGGGCTTGCTAATACGCCAGAAAAAGCAGATGAACAGCTCAATCGTCTATTGATTCAACTGGAAGAGTTAGAAGGTCAATTTAGTGAGCATGATGAGTTTTTAGCTGACATTATTAGCAAGCGTGATGAAGTCTACGAAACCTTTGAGTCACATAAACAATCACTGATTGCTGAGCGTCAACGTCGCGCACAAAATCTGCTGGATGCGGCTGAGCGTATTTTAACCTCAATCAATCGACGCACCCAAAAACTCACTGATATTGATGCGCTTAATACTCTATTTGCCTCTGATCCATTGGTCATTAAAATACGTGATATCGCCACTAAACTGCGGGATATTGATGACAGCGTAAAAGCAGATGATATTGAAAGTCGCCTAAAAAATAGCAAAGACCAAGCACTGCGTGCGCAACGCGATAAATCAGAAATTTATGAAGAGGGTGGCAAAATTATTAAGCTAGGTCGCCACCGCTTTAGTGTTACCACGCAAGAGCTGGATTTAAGTATTCTGCAACAAGGAAAATACCCAAATAACCAGCTCAATATTCATCTAAATGGCACAGATTTTAAAGAGCCTATTGATAATCCAGAACTGAATGCTCAAAAAGAATTTTGGGATATTGAGATAGAATCAGAATCACCCCAGCTTTATCGTGCAGAATATCTGGCAGGTTTGATTTTAGATAAAGCACAGCACCAACAAGATAATCTTAATCAAGAGATGCTAGAAAAGCTACGGCATAATGATAAAGACCTGCTAAAACTAGTATATGATTTTGCTGCACCACGCTATAAAGAAGCCTATGAAAAAGGCATTCATGATCACGATGCCAGCAAAATATTACAACAGCTTTTGCCAATTATTGAAACCAGTGGTTTGCTGCGTTATTCCCCTTTGCAGCGAGGTTTAGCGTGTCTGTTTTGGTCGGCAACTAAAGAACAAGCTTTGCAAAGTGGTTGGCAAAAACGTGCAATTAGTGCCAAGCAATTGGTGGATGTTTTTAATCATCATGCTGCTAGTCAGCGTTTGCAGCAAGAAATTCATCAACAACTAGAGAGATTTTTAGAGCAGTATCCGATTGAAATTGATAGCAATACACGGAGTTTATCTGCTGAATATCTTGCCCAAGAACTGGCAGAAAATGAAATTAGTTTTGTCTCAAGTCAATATGCTAAAACACTGTTGGAGGACTTACGCAGAAATCTAAAAGTTGTCAAGGCATGGGAGCCATTCCAGAAAACATTGGATGAGCAAAAAGGTCAACACCATGAACGCTGGGCATTGGCAAAAGCATGGTTAAGTGCCATGCTAGAAAATACTGATGTTGGTACTGGTGCTGATGTGAGCAAGTCAAAAACTCAGCATTATATTGCCGAGGCGGTTGCACTGCTTATCTGCGAAAATATCAACTGGAAAGATAATAACATCACGCTTGAAGTGAGCGTTAAAGACATGATGGGTGATCATGAGCGGATTAAGAACCGTCAACTTGAATTCAGTCTGGATGATTTTTTAAGCCGTTATCATCATCACAAAAATCATGTATTAGCTGGTTATCACAGCTATTTGAAACTGCGAAGTCGAATTATTGATGAATCGGTCGAAGAGCTACGACTAGAAGAATTTAAACCACGCCCACTTTCATCATTTGTTAGAAATCGCCTGATTAATGAGCTGTATTTATCATTAATTGGTGATAACCTCGCCAAACAAATGGGAACAGTTGGCGAAGACAAACGCACCGACTTAATGGGCTTGTTAATGATGATCTCTCCGCCAGGTTACGGTAAAACTACCCTGATGGAATACGTTGCCAGCCGTTTGGGTCTGATTTTTATGAAAATCAACTGCCCATCATTAGGGCATGATGTGTTATCGCTTGACCCAGAACAAGCACCGAATGCGACCTCAGCGCAAGAGCTAAACAAGCTCAATCTAGCATTAGAAATGAGCAATAACGTCATGCTCTATCTGGATGATATTCAGCACACAAATCCAGAGTTTCTGCAAAAATTTATCTCGCTTAGTGATGGCACACGCCGCATTGATGGCATCTGGAAGGGCAAAACCAAAACCTATGATATGCGTGGTAAACGCTTCTGCATAATTATGGCAGGCAACCCTTATACCGAATCAGGCGATGTTTTTAAAATCCCTGATATGTTGGCAAACCGTGCTGATATTTACAACTTAGGCGATATGCTGGGTGATCATGAAGAAGCCTTCTCACTCAGCTATATTGAAAACAGTCTTACTGCTAATCCCGTGCTTGCACCACTGGCAACACGCGAAATGTCAGATATTTATCTCTTGCTTGATATGGCAAAAGGTAAACAGATTGCCTCAACTGATCTTAAGCACAATTACAGCGGAGCAGAGCTAAACGAAATACTCGAAGTTTTGAAAAAAATGTTCATTATTCAAGAGGTTGTACTCAAGGTAAATCAGCAATATATCGCTTCTGCCGCACAAAATGATGATTATCGCACCGAGCCACCGTTTAAATTGCAAGGCAGTTATCGCAATATGAATAAAATGGCAGAAAAGTTATCAGCCGTCATGAATCATGAAGAAATGATGCAAATGATCGAAGATCACTACCTTGGCGAGGCTCAACTGCTTACCACAGGAGCAGAAGAAAACCTGCTAAAACTTGCAGAGCTACGTGGCAACATGAGCGAAGCACAACAGCAACGCTGGCAAACCATTAAAGAAGAATTCCAGAAAAATAAAATGGCAGGCAATGAAGAAGCCACCATAGGCTTAGAAATCAGCGACAAACTAGGCGACTTAGTGAGTAATCTTCAGTTGGTAAATGAATCACTGCAACAAACAGAAAACGGTGATAAAAATACCGAAAAACTAACGACAGAACTCAGCAAACTAACACAAAGCCAAAGTAAAAATAGTGACCAGCTTTCAGAGTATTTAGAATTTATTAATCAAACTCTGAGTAGTTCGCAAGAATCACTTCAAAAAATGCTTAAACAAAACCTGCTACAAAACCATCAACAACGCTTGCAACAAATGAAAATTGCTCAAGAAGAAGATTCACAATTAGCGAATATACTCATGGCAATCTCACAAAAACTACAAATGATCGATGACTCAAACAGTGAAACCACAGAAGCAGGGCAAGTTATCGCACAGCAACTAAAAAAGATGGCAGACAGCATGAGCACCATGATGAATGAGCTAGAAGAAATGTCTGATGCCTCTCAAAAACGAGTGAAATGGTTAACCAAATTAGGGCGTAGGAATAAGGATATAGATTAAGGAAACCCTGATCAAGTCCAATTATTTTTAGCTTGCCAAATCTGCTGATATTTTCCACGAAGATCGACGCAATAGAATAACTATTACGTCTCACTTCGTGAAAAATAGCAACAGATTTTTCTGCGCTAAATTCTAATCGACTTAATCAGGTTTTGCTTAAAATATGTAAAAAAGGGGGGGGATGGGTATTTGTACATCTTATACCTACTTTTTAGTCATTTCTTTTTCATAGGATAAGAAAATAAGAAGATAAGAGTATAAAAATGAAAGGAAAATTAAAACACTGGAATAAAGGAAAAGGTTTTGGTTTTATTGCTGTAAAGCAAGAAGCTCAAGATATTTTTATTCATATTTCTGCATTAAAGAAAATGGCACGTCCTCCTGTTGTTGGAGATATAATCAATTTTGAAATATATACAGATAATAATGGAAAGAAACGAGCAATAAATGCAGAGATAGAAGGAGTAAGTAAAAAAGTAAAGCTGAAAAAGTATGATAAATCCAATAATAATATTTGGCTGAGTGGAATTATTGCGATATTTATTGTTGCTGGTATTTATATCTTTTATTTAAACTTTATCAACGACACATCTTCTTCATTTTCAAATACATCGAAGCCTTTGTTTGTTAAACAATCCGTAGAGAAACCTAGAAAACCTAAAGTCATCAAAAGTAAATATCACTGTGAAGCAGGAAAAGAATATTGCTCACAAATGAGATCATGCGAGGAAGCAAAATTTTATATAAATAATTGCCCAAACACTAAAATGGATGGAGATAGGGATGGTATTCCTTGTGAGAGTCAATGGTGCAGAACCTAAATATGTAAAAATAGGGGGGCATGGGTATCTATAGTTTCTACGTTCTATGTGGAAACGATAAAACGGCTTTAATCTATCGTTTCAGGATAAGGTGATGATTAATTCTCTAAGTTTGCTAAGTTCATCTCGCGCTTGGGCTGCTTCTTCAAATTCTAAGTTTTTGGCGTGTTGAAACATTTTCTTTTCAAGTTTGCTGATTTCTTTTAAGGCTTTTTCTGGTGTCATTGAGGCATTGTAGCTTGTGGATTTTTCGGCAACTTTGTCTAGCTTGCGAGCGGCTTTTCCGCGTACTGAACTACCATAGGCTCCTTCCATAATATCGGGGATTGATTTTGCTATGGTGGTGGGGGTGATGCCGTGTTTTGTGTTGTGTGCTATCTGTTTGGCGCGGCGACGTTCGGTTTCATCTATGGCGGCTTGCATAGATTTTGTGATTTTATCACCATATAAAATTGCTTGCCCTTTGGCATTGCGTGCGGTTCGACCGATTGTTTGTATGAGTGATCGCTCTGAGCGGAGAAAGCCTTCTTTGTCTGCATCTAAGATAGCAACGAGTGAGACTTCGGGCATGTCCAGACCTTCGCGCAGGAGGTTGATTCCAACGAGTGCATCAAATTCACCGAGGCGTAAATCGCGGATGATTTCAACACGTTCAACGGTATCAATATCAGAATGTAAATAGCGTACTCGAATATCATGTTCTAGTAGGTAGTCTGTGAGGTCTTCTGCCATGCGTTTGGTGAGTGTTGTGATAAGTACCCGTTCATTTCGTTTTGCCCGTGTGTTAATTTCAGACATAACATCATCAACTTGGCTGGCGACGGGGCGAATCTCGATGGTGGGGTCAAGTAAGCCTGTGGGACGAACGAGCTGTTCGGCAATATTGTCGCAGTGTTCTGTTTCATAGTTGCCAGGGGTTGCTGAAACATGGATGACTTGGGGGATTATTTTTTCAAATTCTTCAAAGCGAAGAGGGCGGTTGTCTAGTGCTGAAGGTAGTCTGAAACCGTACTCTACTAGGTTGCTTTTGCGTGAGAAGTCGCCTTTATACATAGCGCCTATTTGTGGCACGCTAACATGGGATTCGTCAATAATCATTAATGCATCATCAGGTAGATAGTCGAGCAGACAGGGTGGAGGCGCACCGATAGGGCGACCTGATAGATAGCGAGAATAATTTTCAATGCCTGAGCAATAGCCCACTTCAACTATCATTTCAATATCATATTGGGTGCGTTCTTTTAGGCGTTGTGCTTCAACGAGTCGGTTGGCTTTATAAAGTTCTTCAAGGCGTTGTTTGAGTTCGACTTTGATTTTTTCGACCGCCTCTAGCATTATCTCGCGTGGTGTAACATAGTGCGTTTTTGGGTAAACGGTTAAACGTGGCGTTTTTCTTAGGACTTCTCCTGTTAATGGATCAAAGAAGCTTAGTTGCTCGATTTCATCATCAAATAACTCAATTCGCACTGCTTCAATATCAGAATCTGCGGGGTGAATATCAATAACATCGCCACGCACTCGATAAGTGCCTCGCGCTAAAGCAATATCATTACGGGTGTATTGTAGCTCCGCAAGTCGGTGCAATATGGCGCGTTGATCTATTTTTTCGCCACGATCTAAATGAAGCATCATTTTTAGATAAGAGTCTGGGTCGCCAAGCCCATAGATTGCAGAAACAGTGGCAATGATGATGGTGTCTTCTCGCTCCATCATAGCTTTGGTTGCTGAGAGACGCATCTGTTCGATGTGTTCATTGATTGATGCATCTTTTTCGATGTAAATATCAGATGCGGGAACATAAGCCTCAGGCTGATAATAATCATAGTAAGAAACAAAATACTCTACCGAGTTATCAGGGAAAAATTCTTTCATTTCACCATATAACTGAGCCGCAAGCGTTTTGTTATGCGCCATAATAATGGTTGGGCGTTGGGTTTGGGCAATAATATTTGCCATAGTAAAGGTTTTACCAGAGCCAGTGACCCCCAGCAGTGTTTGGTGCATTAGCCCATTATTAAGCCCATCCACAAGGGATTTTATGGCGGCGGGTTGATCACCTGCGGGTTGATATTGTGTTTGTAATTTAAACTTTGTTTGCATATTTTTTATGGCTTTACACATTCGGAGAATAGAGTATATTCCGAAACAGAAATGCTCTACAGTGACTAATGGAAAAAAATTATGGCTATACAACTTTCTGATCGTGTTCAACGTGTTAAACCTTCTCCGACATTGGCAATAAGTGCCTTGGCTCAACAGCTTAAAGCAGAAGGACGCGATATTATTAATTTGGGTGTTGGTGAACCCGATTTTGCTACCCCAGATCATATTAAGCAGGCGGGGATTGATGCAATCAATAACAATCAAACTGGATACACCGCTGTTGATGGTATCCCTGAATTAAAAAACGCCATTATTAAAAAGTTTAAACAAGATAATGAGCTAGACTATCAGCCTGATCAGATTCTGGTTTCTTGTGGTGGCAAGCAGAGTTTTTCAAACCTTTGTCAGGCATTGCTGAATGATGGTGATGAGGTGATTATTCCTGCGCCTTATTGGGTTTCTTATCCTGATATGGTTTTGCTCGCAGGTGCTAAACCTGTAATTGTTGAAGCAGGGCAGCAAAGTAATTTTAAATTGACGGCTAAAATGCTTGAAGATGCAATCACCGATAAAACACGTTTGTTTGTGATCAATAGCCCATCAAATCCAACAGGTGTTTCTTACACTAAAGAAGAGCTGGCAGAGCTTGGAAAAGTCTTGCTAAAACATCCCAATATTATTGTTGCAACGGATGATATGTATGAGCATATTCTTTTTAATGATGCTAAATTTTATAATATTTTAAATGCTACACCAGAATTATATGATCGTTGCATGGTGCTAAATGGTGTTTCAAAAGCCTATGCAATGACAGGCTGGCGCATCGGTTATGCCGCAGGACCCGTTGAATTAGTGAAAGCTATGAAAAAAATTCAAGGGCAGAGCACATCAAACCCAACCTCTATTTCTCAATATGCTGCGGTGGTTGCCCTTAATGCTGGAAAAGATTGTGTTAAACCCATGCTCAAAGC
>JALSLM010000165.1 GCA_026988295.1 Thiotrichaceae bacterium | reverse complement strand
TAAGGTATACCTCTAACACGTAAGCGGCTGACTCAAGTTCAGAGCCTATTGCTTTTAGTGCATCATTAAACTCTTGTACAAAGGCATCTTTGACTTGTTCAGATAGCTTAACAATAGCAGGATTGAAGCTAGTATTATATTCAGGGTTTCCTTCTGCTATTGACTGCATCCACCCAGCTTTTGGGTTTCCAATATATGTGTGTGTGTCGACAAAGCCAGGGAGGACAATACATGGTGACTCATAACCACTTGGAGTACAAACAGGATAATCAGCATCTTTACTTCTACCATAAAATTCTTTTTGTCCAACGACTCTGTCAGTATTGATAAATTTAGTGCGTTCAACGTATGACTGAACAACTTTGTGTATATGTTCAACTACTAGTGGCTTCGTATTAGAGGCATCACTGTATGTTGCAAAAGTAAAACTGTTTTTAGTAGAGAAAGCTATGTCACCCAGATTAAAAGCAAATTTTGCACCTTCATCCAGTAGAGCGTCTCCACCAACACTTGAATAATGATTTCTCAACAAATAATCAATATGGTGTCCAAACTCTTCGTACAAAATGTGAAACAATATCCAAACTGCTTCATAATATCCCTGCAATGCTAAATCTACATGCTTTTTGTTAATATTAATACGATGATTATCATTGCTATAGGCTGTTTGCATACTGCCAATAATAACAGGAATATTTTTCAACTGCTTTTTGAGGATATCCTGATAGAGTCCATTATAGGCACTATCAGGAATATCAGCCCCAAAGATATTTTTCGACCATGCTGTAAAAGTACTTGATGACACGCTCTTTGCATAAATTGTTAGTTCATCAATAGCAGATGTGCTCACTAATGGTTTTTTCTCGTTTTCGATAACCTCAAACATCCCCCACCCATCAGATACCACCCGCGTTCCACCCGTAGGTGTTTTATACATCCCCACTTGCATCCGATGCATTCCTTCATCCAATGCCGATGTATCCACCACATAACTGGCTTTTCTACCTGCCTTGTGTCCAGCTAATGACCAGTAATAGGTCACTTTGGCATTTTTGCTTTCTTGTGCGACAAAAGCAGGGTCGAGGCTAAAAGTAACGGTTTTACCTTTGGCTACCTTTGTTTCAGTGACACGGATATATTGACCGAGTGTTCTGCCTGTTTGTGTGGGTTTTACAGTGCTTGGAGTGGTTTCGGTTGATGCACTGCTTGTACCTGCTGTTGCTGCTTTTGGCGTGACGGTTAACATCGCTCCGCCAGGAATCGGGGTGCGTTTACTTTGTCCGTTTTCCTTGGTGTAGAGGGTGACGCTGAGCTTATGTTCGCCGGGTGTGAGATCAGTGGTATCGACTTCCAAGGTCGCTTTATTGCTGGTTTGTTTTGCGAGGCTCCAGTAATAGCTAAAGGTGGTGGTGTCGGGATTAAAGCCACTGGTGTCTATGGAGAAGGTGGCTTTGTCACCTTGCTGGACAGGCGATGGGGTAACGCGAATAGCGTTGGCTAGACCGCCCCAGCTTTTGCTGGGTTTGGTCGGGGTTGTTTGGGCGTTTGTCTGGGTTGTGGTTGGTGTAGCTTCTGCTTGCTGTGCAGCCTGCACCGTAAAATTGACACTCCCTGTATGATTTTCTGAGCCATCGGTTTTATTGACGCTAAAGACTAAGCGGTATTCTTCACCTACACTGAGTTTGTCTGTAGCTATTGTGTAGCTTTTACCTTTGCCTGTGCCTAGTTCAGAGTGTCCGCTAAGTGACCAGCGAAAGGTATAGCTACCATCGTTGTAGCGTGAACTTTTTTGGAAGAAGAATTTAACTTTTTGCCCTTTATTGGGGGTTTGTGATGGAGTAACACGTAAATCACTTTTAAGGGTGGGTGTATGACTCCAGATATTTTTAGGTGTGATTTCTTTTGGTTTTTCTGCTTCTGTTTTAGTTGCTGCTTTAACATTAAAATAAGCAATCACTCTTTGCATTTTACCATTTTGGGTGACTTCACAGAAAATACGGTGTTTATCTTTTACTTTGAGCTTTGCTGTGTCAATGGTATAGCTTTTGTTTTTTCCTGCGGGTATTTCAGTATAGCCATAGATTGTCCATTTATAGTTTGTGCCCGTTTTGTTATAGCTTGAGTCTGAAGCAAAAAACAGGGTGATGGTTTCATTTTTATTGACAGTAAGGCTGGGGGATACCCGTAAGGCCGCTTTTAAATCAGCATCAGCAGGGCTACTCCATACATCAGTGGCTTTAGGTGTGATTGAAGGAGCTTGTTTGTCTGCTTGTTTTGGTGGTTTAGCGGGATAGGGTGCTACAATCATTGGTTTATTAAAATCAGCATCACTTAGCATAAAGCGTAAATAGGCTTTGCGTAGTGCATTGTTTTGGTCGCCCAAATCATAAAGTGGTGCAATTGTGCCATTTTTTATGGCAATACATTTCATAGTAAAGCTACGAATAGCTGTTTCTTGCAAATCGGGTAAGCGGGTGTTTAGCCATTCTGGAGCTTCTATATTTAGGGCTTGTTGGGCTTGATGCAACATATCCCAAACACCGAAGGGTTTTCTGCTTTTTTGTTCTGGGCTGATTTTTGGTAATAAAATATCGACTAACTTATCATCAAGCATAATTTTTTCTGCCTCAGTTTCTCTGTTTCCAGTGCTATATTCTGAAAAACGTCGATTGATCCATGCTTTCATTTGCTGATAGGCAGTGGGCAAATTGTGTTTAAATTCAGCGATTGTCCAGTGACTGTATTCATGAATATATTTGTCATAATCAAAATCATTTAAACCACATGCCATTTTTTTAAAGCGTTTAGGAATAATTTTTCGATAATCAGTCACTTTAATTGTTTCTGGCTGATTTGATCCTGCTCGGTACAGTTGATTATTTTTATCAATAAAACTGCCATACTCATGCCCTGAGCCTGATTTAAAATTGAGAATATAAATCATGCCATCATCAGCCATATTGCCACCAATGCGTACTGGAAATAGGGCAATTTCAGGGACGGGTGCAGGTTTTTTTGCACTAATATCGGCTTGTTGATAGAGGCTAATATTGGTGAATTCACAGCCAGTTAAAACGCCAGCGATAGAAATAGCATGACCCCCTTGCGTGCCGACTTTAATATAATCAATTTTTAAGTTGCGACACATGCCATCACTACCAAAAATACCCTGCAAGGCGGCTTTAGGGGCACGTATATCACAATGGCTAATCGTAGTGTTTTCTAATATCATGCCTGCCATTTGATCAGCTTCTTTTATTTGTACGGTTTCACCCGCAGCATTGGTTTCTTCTCGATATTTTGGTGGTGGAATAAGCTGAATACCATCTCGATGTGCTGTATCTATATCAATACGATTATCACGAATAGTGAGTTGGCTGATTTCGATATTATTACGCCAGATTCGTACAGCATCGGTTTGATTGTCTTTTAACTCAATGGTTTTATTGGCAAACTGAATCAGACAGTCTTTCTTTTTCCCCTGTTTTTTACAGAGGTTAGCGGCAGTTTCGGTATCTATAATATATAGATATTCATTGCGTTTAGTTTCAGGTGAAAGAAATTCATCTGCGCTCTTTTCTAGTGCTTTAAGTTGGGGCTGAACTTCTTGATAGGCTTGTACACTGTTTTCATAATCTTGTGTGTATTGTTGTAAATAGCCCTGTTTTTCATTAATACTTGTTTGTATCTTCGTATCTATTGACTGTTGTTTTTGTAAATTATTAATTTGTTGTTGTAATGGGCTTTTAGAAGGATCAACTTGAATCAGATAGGGGCTAATATCCTGTGCTATTAATTGTTTTAAAGTTTCTTTATCAGGACTATCTGGAAATAAAAAATGATGACAATTAATGATTGTCTCTATGGCTGAATCTTGTTTGCGAATACATTCAGCATAGAGTGTATGACGACTCTCTTTTTGCATATTAACCCCTTTGATCTGATAAGTAATATTGTTAATTGCTTATAAAATATACAGGGGGGGGGTAAATCATTGTCAAGCATTTTGTGTTAATCTTTTGTTCAGCTTTATTTTGACCTGAATCCGTGAGGTCACTACGGCACAGGACACAAGCTATTGATTCATCACTGGTTTAAAAAATACCCGCTTAACCTAAGGGTGAAGCTAAGATTTAGTGAGCTTCCCATTTGCGCTAGCAGATGGTGAACTCAATTATGCAGAGCTTTTTAAATCCCGTGCTAAACCAATATCTTATCCCCTGCTATCCGCATTGGACTCACGGATTCAGGTAAATTTGAATGGAATCAATTTTTAAAGGAAAAATGCCATGAAAAGTACAAACTCTAAATCTAAAATTTCTCGTATTCTTTTTGCTAGTATTTTTGCAGGCCTTGTTTTGCAGGCTTGTAATGCAAGCCTTGCTAAGAGTAAGCCTAATGTTCAGGCTTCTGATAAAAACAAAGTAAGCTCCATGAATAAAGAGAAACTATTGAAATTATTTCATAGTGGGTTAAATATAAAATTACATGATTTAGTGCAAGGATACAGTACTGTTTTAACAAAGGATAATAAATTGCTAAATAAACCGTTGCATGTAGTTTCAGGAAATTTTCTTCAAAAAATAATTTTAAATAGTAGTAGAAAAAAAGAGATAAAAAGTTGTCAATTTATTGCTATGCGAATTGAGTTAAATGGGAATTTAGAAACAGCTGAGTGGCTGGTAACAACTAAAGGGAAGGGAAAATGCAATCCTACAAAAGATGATGCTCCGAGGAATTTTTGGGTCATTCAAAAATATAAAAATCAATCTGGAAGAGTGCTACATGGAGGTCGAGCCTACCGTCTTCAAATTACAGGTGCTCCAGATTCAACAAAAGTATTGTGGGCTGATATATACACAGATAATTCAAGCAGAATTAAAAATATTGAAATTACCTGCAAAGAACAATATGAAATACAGGGTAACCGTTACAAAAAAATCAATGAGGAGATACAAGCCTATAAACCCACAGGTTCAATGTTAAATTCTCATACCCCCGAGATGTTTTGGGAGGATGTAACGGGAGATTCCAGTTATCAATGCCGTTCGTGATAAAAAATGTAAAAAAAGGGGGGGATGGGTTTAGTATTACGTCATCTCTAAGAAATGAGAATTACAGTATTCCGCTTCGCTTTATTCCTAAATAGGCATTTATTAATTCAACAGTTAGTTTGTTAGGGCTGACATCAAGGGTATTGATGCCACTTGATATTAGTTTTTCAAATGTTGTTTGGCGGTGTTGTAGGAATTTTTGAGTTGCTGCATTTTTTAGCGCGCTCGGTAGGTCGTCGATGGGTTGTTCTAGTGTTTTATCAATGCTGGCTTCTTGCAGGTTGGCAAGTAGCACTAAATGACGTTTGCGTAGTAGCTGAATGGCTGGTAATAGGTCATCGCTGTCTTCATCACGTAGATTGGTGAGTATAATTACTAATGATCGTTTTTTATGACGAATTAATAGATCAGTTGCTGCTTTACTGTAATCGGGTGATTCACTGCTAGGTTGTAAGTCATACACGGTGTTTAAGATATTTTGTACGGTATGATAACCTTTGCGGGGCGCTATCCAGCGTTGATCGCCGGCAAAGGTTCCTAGCCCTACTGCATCACCTTGTCGAAGAGCGACATAGGATAAAAGTAGGAGTGCGTTTAAGGTGTGGTCAAAGTGTGATAGTTCGTCATCTTTGGCTAACATTCGATGACCGCAATCAAGCATAAAGATAATTTCTTGATCACGTTCGTCTTGATATTCGCGTGAGATTAGCTTTTGGATTCGAGCAGTTGCCTTCCAGTCGATTTGGCGTAATGCATCACCTTCGCGGTATTCGCGTAGTTGATGAAAGTCCTGACCTTCGCCACGACGACGTTTTTTGATGATTCCTAGTTGGCTAAGGTTATTGTCTGTTGCTAATAATGCATAGTGTGAAATTGCAGCAAAATTAGGGTATACATTTGTTTTATCTTTTACAGGTAGGAAAAAATTTAACTTCCAGAGTTTAAGCAGTGATTGCAGTTTAATTTGTACTTTGGGGAAGATTAGCTTGCCACGTTGCTGAGCAATAATTTTATATTGAATATCGGCATGTTGCCCTGCGGGAATGCTGAGTTTAACGGGCAAACCTTCGCTTTGAATTTGCTCAGGGAAATGATCAAATACGTCTAGTCGTTGTGTTTTGTTGCTTTTATTACTAATGCGTAGCCCTATATGCCGACTTACGCCTAAGGGTAATGACCCTGGTAAATCTCTTTTAATTTCAATGGGCTGATTGCGATTGTTAAGGAAGGTGCTAATGAGTAAATCAATAAGTAAAATAACTAAAATTAGCCCTAGCATTATTTTCCATAATGGGATTAATGCTGGCAAAAAGCTGGCAAGTAAACCAATAAATGCTAGTCCACCAAGAAGGTAAAATGTATTTTTGTCAGGGATTGGGATCATTGTTTAATATTCATTTATTGACGTGGTGCTTCGATTTTTTCTAGTATTCCACTAAGAATCTGATCGGTGCTATAACCTTCTAGTTCCATTTCGGGTGCAAGCCCTACGCGATGTCGTAATACAGGTAGAGCTATTTCTTTAATATCATCAGGTGTTATGTAATCACGCGCATGTAGCATTGCCATCGCGCGTGCTGCACTGATTAGTGAGATGCTTCCGCGTGGTCCTGCGCCTATGCTTAACCCTTGCCAGTCGCGGGTGGCGCGTACAATGCGCACAGCATAGTCAATGATGCTGTTATCGGCAACGACATCAGCAGCCAGTTTTTGCATGGCGAGAATAGTCTCAGGGGTGGCGATTGCGTTAACATTGGAAATATTTAGCTGATTGCCTGTTTGATGATTGGTGACAGCGGCTACCATAAGTGATTCTTCTGCGCTTTCTGGGTATTCGATATAAATCTTTAAAAGAAATCGGTCGAGTTGTGCTTCGGGTAGTGGATAAGTACCTTCTTGTTCTAATGGGTTTTGTGTCGCCAATGTCATAAAGGGTAGGGGGACGGGATGTGCTACACCTTCAATGGTTACTTGTCTTTCTTGCATAACTTCGAGCAGTGCTGATTGTGTTTTGGCAGGTGCTCGGTTGATCTCATCGGCAAGTAATAGATTGGTAAAGATAGGCCCTTTGCGTACACTAAATGATTTTGTATCCATGTCGTAGAGTGTATGTCCAGTAATATCAGCGGGCATTAAATCGGGAGTGAATTGTATGCGGTTAAACTGCCCTGAAAATGTTGCCGCAAGTGCGCGTACTAGCAGTGTTTTTCCCAGTCCAGGTACGCCTTCGATTAATACATTACCACCTGCGATGAGTGCGATTAGTGTTTCATCAATCACCTGTTTTTGACCGATAACGGCTTTGGCAATTTCTTGTTTAAGTTGTTGCGCCAGTTCGCTGGCTTGCTGTAGTGTCATATCTGTCATAGTGTTTTCCTTTTGGGAGATAAGGTAAATCGTTCTTACATACCCATCCCCCCCTGTTTTTATATATTTTTGCGAATTTTTTCTAGTTGCTGTATTAGCTGTGTAAATTCATCAGCCTGTTCAATATTCTTTGCATAGAGTAGTTTGTTTATAAGCTCTTCTTGCATAGAAAGCTGATTTGCCAGTAGTTTTATTTGTTGCTCTTTTGTTTGTTGTGTCCAACCAGGATGAATTCGTGATAGACGTTGCATCAAAGCTTTGCGTGAGCTATCAATTAAGAGTTGTTTCTGCTTGTTTTTCCAGTAGAAATTACCGCTGCTAGTGATGTGCTCGTTAAGACTACGGCGATTTTCTTCTTGTTTTGGAATCAGTGGACCAAAGCGTTGGCTACTTTTGTATAGCCAGAAAAAGAGTAGTAAAGAGAGTGAGATTATCAATGTCCAGAAATTGCGCCATAAAATATCCCAGAGTGGGGGCATTTTATCATTATGAATAAGCCAGATATTACTTGGCTGGTTAAGTGATTTATCTAAACCATGAACTAATTGCCAAAGAATTTCAGCATGGTCTGCTGATTCAATTCGTTCATTTGTGATGAAATCCATATCAGTGATTAAGGTGACTAGTCCATCTCCGATTTTTTGGCGTACAATATAATTATTAAGGCTTAATTCAATTTCTTCGGTTTGATCTTGGTGTTTGTTATCAACTAAAATAGGGCGGTATCTAGCGTCATCAAGTTTTAGTGGTTTATCATTGCCGCGTAGTTTGATGCTAGGAATAGTTTTATCATCATCTTCTTCGTCATCATCTTCAAATATAGGTCGAGGGCCTAGGTTTACTCCCATAAAGCGTTGAAGTGGGTCGGGGCTTGCCTTTTTTTCAGTTTTATCCTCATCTTCTTTGCTATCTGCTTCACTATCTTCTTCGTTTGTAATTTTTTCTGAGCCACTATATTTCCAATCACTGGTTGCTACAGCTATTAAATGACCGCCAGATTTCACCCAGTCAATCAGCTTATTAGTGCGCTGGGGTGAAAGTGTTGTACGTTTTGTGGTGATAAGTATCAGTGTATCGGTATCAGGAAGGCTACTTAAAACTTGAATACTGTTTTTGGTTTCGGTGGGGATGCCCATGCGTTTTAAAAATAAACGGCTGGCATAAAAAGGGTTTTTACGTGCTTCTCCTTTATAACCAGTATGAATGATTTTCTCTTTGTATTCATAGTTTAAATAGAGATCATAAGCACCATAAGCAAAGAGCAAAAGCACCAATAATGCAATTAATGTAGAGGAAAGTTTGCTCACTTTTGTTCCTCATTTATGGTTTCTTTGGCTGTGTTAAATGCAAAGTCACTATCCCAGTGAGAAAACAACTGTTGCATGTCAGTCTCGGCAGGCGCACGATGCGCATAGGCAATTAACTTCCATTGTGCTGTTAATGCTTTCAGGTACGCTTGCTTGCCAGTAGTGATTTTTTGCTGCGCATGACGTAATACATCGCCTTCTGTGTAGCTGTCTTCAAGTTTGACATTTTCTTGATTAATTAGCCGAATCAGTGCACCTCGATAAAGTAGGCTAAGTGCTTCGCGGTGTTTACCAGCTTCCCAAAGTTTTTGTGTTTCTTCAATAATATTTTCAGGTAGTGATTCTGCACGGACATCCATACCAAACATAACTTCAGGAGCTATGTATTCATCTTTATTTTTGCGCTTAATTTGAAATAAATGTAACCAGCTATCTCGATAATAAAATAGCAAGCCAATCCCGATAGTAATTAAAATCCATAAACCAAATTCAATGATTTTGCTAATAAATAGGGCAATTGGTTTAAAAATATCACTAACTAAATTAAAAAAACTAGAATCCGTATTATCTTTTTTCTTTTTAATAATTTTTTTCTTTACCCAACGCTTGACAGTTTTTTTATCATTAAGATTTTTAGTTAGCATCACCTCTTTAATGATCTTTTTGGATGCTTCTGGGGGTTGACGTGTTTTAGATAAGAATTCAGTTTTATTGCTGTTCGTAGTTGTGCTCGCCTTGCTTGCCGTGTTTTGCACATTGGAAGTATTAATCTCATCAGCAATAGCGGTATTAGGGCTTCCTCCTAAACTGGCTAATGCAAAAAATATGTAAAAAAGTAGGGGGGTGGGTATAACATTGGGTTTCAGTAGGTTTTTTACACGTATTGCTAGTTTTCTGAAATCAAGTTCCAAATCCCAAGCTTCAAGCTGGGTACGACGATTGATATACAGTGCAAAGTTACCTGCGATATAAAAAGGGTGTAGAAAAGTGACAACGACAACATAAAAAACATAGTTTAGGTAGTCAAGCCAGATACTATCTTCGATTTTATTATTAAATAAGCTATCAAAAAAATCACGTAGTATATTTTCTGGCGTAAATAGAGCGATTAATGCAAACAGTGAGAGTACTAGGAATATTTCAAGATGCACCATAGCAATTGTCAGCCAAGATGCTTGTGAATGCGCTGCTAAATGTAAAATTTTCTGACGCTCTGATCGTTGTTTGCCTCTTAGCTGTTCGAGTTGCCAAATGGGTAAATTAAAACCACGCGACATAGATAAGCGTCGAAATGTCATTGTCTGAAAAAACCCAGTATTCCAGATTAGCGAAGGAATTGCTTTAAGTGCTTGCCAACTACTCAGTTCTTCATTAAAGAGTTTATGGCTAATAATATGAAGGACTAGGCGATCATAGAGTGGTTTTAGCCACCAGAAAATAAACCCTGTTAGCCAAAAATCATCCTCAGGAATAATAAAATAAAGCAGTGTGGCAATACTAAAAGTTAAAATTATTAGTGGAATATAGATTGCTTTCCACCAATTTTGTACCATTGCAAAGCCCATGTCGATGGCTTCCCAAGTACTACGCAGGCGAATATTGGCGGTTATTTCTTGTAGATTCATAGCTTATTGTGTTCGCTATTGCGCCCAAGAAATAAGAAGTAGATAGCAACTAAAGACCAAAGTATTGCACCGACGACGTATTTAATCATTACAGGCATTACCATTGATGACCAGAATGCTTCTAAAAATGCAGCAATTAGGCTCATTGCGACAATACCATACATCATTTTTACGGCGATTTTACCGTTATCCACCAAGGCGCGAGCGCGTGATTTTCGCCCTGGCATAATGAGTGCTTCTGCCAGTTTTAAACCTGCTGCTCCTGATAAAAAAGCGGCTTGTAGCTCAAAAGCACCGTGCCCCACAACAAAGCCCCAAAAGGTATCTATATAACCAATATGGGTAAGATGCCCAAATGCTGCTCCTAGAAATATTCCATTAAAAAGCAGGAAAAAGATAGACCCAATGCCAAATAACATACCCCCCGCAAACATCTGAAAATCAATACCTATATTATGTTTGATATAAAAACCAAACATACTGAGATCGGTATCAGCTTCGCGTTCGCGACCTAAGCGCTGATGCAATTCTGGGTCATACATTCTTTCTAGGTTTTGCACCATAGTACCATCCATAATGCTATAAATTAGATCAGGGTAGTATTGCAATAGAATGATAATAGCAATGAAAGGGATATAAAAAAGAATTGCTGCAATGCTGACGACACGCCACTCTTGACGGATTAGAGCGGGGAATCCCCCAGCAAAAAATTCAAGAATACCCCGCCAAAAATGAGTACGAGTGCTATAAAGTTTTTGATGTCCTCGCAGTACTAACTTATTCAGTTTTTCTACCAGAATCGGGCTATACATGCGTGAACTAGCCAATGCAAGATGATGGCATATTTGTCGATAAGCATGTGGCATATCTAAAGCTTCGGGGGCTTTGATGGGTTTTTTCTTGCTATTTTTTTGCCAGCGGGAAAGCTCTTGATAATTGAGCCACTCTTCAAAGTGCTGCCACTGTGATTCGTGTTTGGCGATAAACTGTGATTGTTTTATGGCACTCATTAACGACTCCCCATAATCCAGTTGGAGAAACCTAAAAGCTGTGGTGTTGCAGGTTTTTCAGGATCAATGAGTGGATCGCTTAATTGCGCGAGTTCTTCAGAGCGTTCTTTAGTTAAATAAGGAATGCGTTGCTGAAATCGAATTAATGCCTGTTGTTCAGCAAGGTTAAGAGCTACAGGTGGTGATATTGCTTTTATATTAACTTCGTCAATAGGTGGATATTCTAAAGCCTTGTGGAGTACTACCGTTCCTGCGACTAGGTCACCTAAGCGTTGAAAGCGTTTGGTTAGCATCATACTGACAAAGCCAAAGCCATAAAATAATGGAAAAAAATCAACGAAGCGTAGTAGATTGCGAATTATGGAGGCGGCTGGTGTAATCGGGCTGGCATTTTCCATACTGACATAAATATTGAAGCTTTTTTTACCCGGTGTTTGCCCGTTTTTATATAGTTCGAAATAAACGGGATAAAACCACTCAAGCAGAAATGAAATAATGAGCGCAATACCTGTTCCCGTTTTTCCTAAAAAGGCTAACATTGTAAATATGGCTATATTGATACCCAAACGAATAGCAATATCAATCATCCAAGCAAGCATACGAGGTACAGGACCCGCTGGAGAAAGCCGTAAGCGGATACCTTCTGGAGTGTTTACATGATAGAGAGTGTCTAGTGCCATATTATTATTTATTAGAACTTTTTATTGGTATCCCCAAAATATGTAAAAAAAGGGGGGGGATGGGTGTAAAGCATGACGTATATAATCAAATAAGTTATTTTACTCATTTTTTCACAATAAAAAAAGGCGACCTGATAAGCCGCCTTTTAGGAAAGATGAAAAGGAAAATTACTCCTTTTCAGTGTTGCTTTCCATGTTAGTCACTAGAATCTGATTCTTTAGTAGCAACTTCTTCAGATTCAGCAGTTTTAGGAACGGCAACTCTTTCAGGAGCACCTTCACCATTAATATTCTGGATTTGAACCTGTGTAAAGTTCTGACGATGACCCGTGCGTTTTTGGTGATGCTTGCGTCGTCTGAATTTAACAATTTCAATCTTTTTAGCACGACCATGTGCAACAACGAGAGCGGCAACTTTTGCGCTAGCAATTGTAGGTGTGCCAACAGTAATGTCGTCACCATTTGCAATCATCATAATTTCTTCAAAATCAATGGTTGCGCCAACTTCTGCATCAATCGTTTCTACTTTTAACATATCACCAGGCGAAACACGGTATTGTTTACCACCTGTTTTAATTACTGCGTACATTTTAATTCTTCCTTCGAAATACGAGTTTGGGGTTGAAAATTCTTGCTGAATAACGTGTATGAACACTGTTCGTAACAGCGAATCCAGCTAAGCCGCGCGATTAAACTGGAATCAGATGGATTTGTCAAGCATTGAATTAAATTTAAGTTGAATCTTGTTTTAATTATTGATTGGTCTTGGGAAGGACGCAATAATTAGGCTATTACCTAAATCTGAGAGATTACTTTATACCAGCTTCATGAGTTTAGGTATTATGACTTGAGTAAAATAATGCAAGCTAAAATAAAAAAACATCAACAATCTTTAAGTATTTGTAGCCGTTGTCCTGATATGATCCAACCCGTGATTACTTGTTCCCCTATACTTTCATCAATTATGCTTGTGGGGCAAGCTCCGGGCATCCATGAGGGTAGGGTGGGGAAGCCTTTCGGTTGGACGGCGGGTAAAACATTGTTTAAATGGTTTGCTGGGATTGGTCTTGATGAGGAGGCTTTTCGTGAACGGGTTTATATGGCTGCGGTTTGTCGGTGTTTTCCAGGGAAGAACCTTAAAGGAAGTGGGGATCGTGTACCCAATAAAAAAGAAATTGCTAATTGCAAGCCGTGGCTTGAACAAGAATATCAAATACTCCAGCCTAAGTTGATTATTCCCGTGGGAAAGTTGGCGATTGCACAATACTTAAAAGCAGATAAATTGGTTGACGTTGTGGGTCAACAATTTATTATTGATACACCTGATTTACAGATTGATTGTATTCCATTGCCTCATCCTTCTGGGCTTTCTACGTGGTTTAATATGGAGCCTGGTAAGACATTATTGCAGGATGCTTTGAGCTTAATAAAGGAGCATAGTGCTTGGAAAGATATTTGTGAGACTAGTTGATCATCACAGTAAAAAAAGTTAAACCTGAAACCGCATTGAGCTCACGAATTCAGGTTAAAGTTAAAAAATTAAACGATGCGCACTAATGCATGTGCCTTTCCAGCAAAGATGATTATAGTGTTGCTCAATTATTGAGCCAATAATTGGATCTTGGTTATCAAATGTAACCATGCATTCATAAAGAGAGTGCTTTGATGAGGTTTTATCAAGAAATTCAATGCTTGAAGGGTTGTGGCGTTGCATCAGACTTTTCATCTCTTTTTCATCAACACCATCGGGGAGGTTTCCAAAACTAGTGTCATATTTCCAATCTCGGTTTGATTTTTCTCAGTGTTATAACTGTTATCATAAGAGGAAATACTGCTTTTGTGTTTAAAATTCTAAAATAGGGCGGTTTTTAATCAGAGATATGTGAGAGAATCACGATTGTAAATAATAGTCGATGTTACTTTATGAAAAAAATGGGTTTTAAATTTCGTAAATTAATTGCAGTGGGTGTCGTTCTAGGGACTTTTCTGCTTTTACTTTTTATTTTTTCCGCTACACGTAGTGCGCTCGAAGTATGGGAGCGCCTAGAGCAACTGCCTCCAGCTCTTTATTATACTTATGTGGCTTTAATTAGTGCGGGGTTGATTTTTAGCTTTTATTTGGTTTATAAGCTTTTGCGTCCTGCATCAAAAAATGATAAGTCTAAGAATACTGAGGTTACTCAAGAAAGTATTTTGGAAGAGCTTGATCAGGCTGAAGATACGGGTATGGATATTGCTGTAATGCGTCGTGAAATCGAGGTGTTACAGAGACGAAAAGAGACGGGAACTATCCATGTAGCATTATTTGGTGATGTGAGCACGGGTAAATCTTCAATTGTAAAAGCCTTGTTGCCTGATGCACAGCTTGAGATTAATGTTCGTGGTGGATCTACGCAGGAGATCAAAGAATATACGTGGAAGAGTACATCGGGTGATCAACTTGTTCTGACTGATTTACCAGGTCGAAATGAGGCTGAAGGTGATTTAGATATTCTTGCGCAAGAGGAAGCTATTCGTGCTCAAGTTGTGGTTTATGTCACTGATTCAGATTTATCTCGAACACAGTTTAATGATATTCAACAATTAAAAAGTTATGGTAAACCTTTATTGGTTGCTCTAAATAAAAGTGATCGATTTAGTGATGAAGAAAAGTTGCTGATTAAGGAGCGTTTTAATGAACATTTTCCTGATCAGCTTATTAAACTTGTTTTTATACAATCAGGTGGCGAAGAAGAGGTTCTTAAAATATATCCTGATGGTCGGGAAGAGAATATTATTCGTGAGCGCAGGGCGAATGTTTTTAATCTCGCACAAGCTTTACAAGATGAGATTGATACTCAAAGTGGCTTGTTAGAAACGTTACGTGATGCGAGTGTTTTTGTATTAGTTAAACAAAAATTAGATAATGCTAAAATAAGCTTTAGGGATGATAAAGCAGAGTCTATTATAAAAAATTCTACCCGAAAAGCTGTTATAGGTGCTTTGGCAGCGATCAGCCCAGGTTCTGATCTGGTTATTCAGGGGGTGTTGGGGACTCAGATGGTTAGACAACTTTGTGCCTTATATGACGTGCCAGTACGCCAATTAGATATTGATAAATTACTGGATTTTAGTGGTGGTCAAATGAAAAAGAGCGCACCATTAATATTGGCTGTAGCAGGAAACGGTATGAAGGCATTTCCTGGAATTGGTACTGTGACTGGTGGTTTAACTCATGCCGTTGCTTATGGAATGATTTTTGATGCATTGGGTCATGCAGTGAATAAAACATTACGGCAACGTGGCAAGCTGCAACCAGCACCAACAGCCCTCACATTTAAGGAGATGTTAAGTGAAAATCTTGAAGACCGCGCAAGACTATTTGCCAGACTGGTTTTCGAAAACCAAAAAAAGTGATGGGCTAGAAAGCCACACACAGTTAGATGAGAATAATGATTTGGTCATGGGCTCTAAAATAAGTTCTAAAATAAATTCTAAACTAAGTTCTAATCAAGGCTCCGAACAAGAAATAGAGCAGGTCGATGATATTGTTGCTGAAAATAATACGGGCGACACTAATCTAGATATGGCAAAAGAAAGCTTAACGGAATTGCTTGATGATACGCGCATTCCTAGCTCTGTGAGAGATGTCCTTCGTGATGAATACAAACAACTTCGAACCATGCTTGATAAACTGGAAAATGGGCATCTGCACATTGCAGTATTCGGTCGGGTTAGCGTTGGAAAATCATCAGTACTTAATGCTTTATTAGGTAAACAAACCTTTAGTGTTAGCATTTTGCATGGTGAGACAAAAACGGATGGTATTGCTGAGTGGGAAAAAGTAGATGCAGGTGGAATATATCTGATTGATACACCAGGAATTAATGAGATTAATGGAGAAGAAAGAGAGCAATTAGCACATGATGTGGCGAGTCGCTCAGATTTATTACTCTTTGTCGTAGATAGTGATTTGACAGATATTGAATTTAAAGCACTAAAAACAGTTGCTAAAACACAACGCCCAATTATTTTAGTAATAAATAAGACAGATCAATACAATCAAGATGAAATTTTACAGCTTCGCAGTATTATTCGTAAACGAGTTGCGGGTATTATTGCGCCTGAAAATATTATTTTTACAGCAGCTTCACCCAGCAAACAAATTGTCATTCATGTCGATGATGAGGGTAATGAAACAGAAACAGTACGCCAGCGTCCTGTTGATATTTTCAATTTAAAAACACGCCTTTGGGATATTATCGAGTCGGAAGGTAAAACATTATCAGCATTAAATGCTTCATTATTTGCAGGAAACTTAAGTGAGCAATTAGGTGAAAAGTTGTTATCTACACGCAAGCAGGTGGGTGAAGAGACTATTCACATGTATTGTGTTGGCAAAGGCATTGCCGTAGCCCTTAACCCTGTACCAATAGCAGACTTACTGGCAGCCGCAGCAATAGATGTCAGTATGGTAATCCATTTATCACGCATTTATGGTTTGCCGATGACTAAATCTGAAGCAGGTGGCCTAATAAAAACCATTGCTGCACAAATGTTAGTTTTGTATGCAACTTTTTGGGTGATTTATTTTGCATCATCAGCACTAAAAATAACTACGGCTGGTTTTTCTACTGTCGTCACAGGTGTGGCACAAGGTGCAGTCGCATGGTATAGCACATTAGTTGTCGGGCGTGTTGCTGAAGAATATTTGGTAAAAGGAAAGTCATGGGGTGAAACAGGCCCAAAACTTATAGTACAAAATATTTTAGAAAGCCTAGATCGTGATTCAGTGATGAGCGAAGCAAAAGAAGAGATTATTCAATATTTAAAAGGCTCTAAAAAAGCTTAATGATTCTTGTCAATATCCAAGCTGTCTACTAACTTCTGCATTGCTTTGGGCATTTGAGCTTCCCACGATACTTCTTTACCTGTTATAGGATGAATCAGAGTCAAACGTGTCGCATGTAATGCTTGGCGATTCATTCTTTGTATTTTAATGCGGATTTCTTCATCAAGATTTGCTGGCACCCGAGGTCTTCCACCATAGATTCTATCACCTACAATTGGCATGTGTTTCCAAGCTAGATGTACACGTATCTGATGTGTGCGCCCCGTCTCAAGATTAACACGCAATAATGTATGATGAAAAAGACGTTGTTCTACAAGGTAATGGGTAATCGCTGTTTTACCGCCTCCCATAGTTAATACAGTCATACGTTTTCTATCACGCGGATGTCTACCAATATTGCCTTCGATGGTATCTCCTGCTATTACATCTGTTGAAACTAGTGCTAAATATTCTCTTTTTACCTCACGAGCCTGTAATTGATTGACCAAAGCAGTGTAGGATTCCAGTGTTTTTGCAACCATCATCAAACCAGTCGTATCTTTATCAAGGCGATGCACAATTCCCGCTCTAGGTAGGTTTTTTTGTTTTTCATTATGGGCTAATAAGCCGTTAACCAAGGTTCCTGTAAGATTGCCAGCACCTGGGTGAACAACTAAACCTGCAGGTTTATTAATGACTAACATTGCTTCATCTTCAAAGACAATATCCAGATCTATTGCTTCTGGTAAATCATGGGTTTGCTCAGATTGCATTGGCGTTACTGTTATTTCTTCGCCACCAAAGATCTTATCACGTGTTTTTGCTTTCTTATTATTGAGTAGAATATCGCCTGACTTTATCCACTTTTGTAACTGGCTACGTGAAAATTGTGGGCACAGTTGTGCGACAATCACATCTAGTCTTTCGCCTAGGCTACCTTCTGGGCCAATTAAAAAAATCTTTTCTTTTGTGCTCATCGCTTTTTAATATCCATATTTCTGAAAACTCCCTCCAATTATAGGGAATAATTCTTGGCTATGTTGAAAACCTTAATTTGCTGTATAATTATTCGGATATTAAAATAAAATGGCTATTCACATGTTCCTGCTTAATAACAAACTGTTCTGTAGAAAAAATATTATGCTCAAAAATTTCCTTATCTTCTTAATGATTAGCACTTCATTAAGTTTATCATCCTGTTCTATCTTTCAAGAAAAAGAAAAACCAGATTTAACATCAGGTTATTCTGCTAACAAACTTTTTCAAAATGCTAGAGCTTCACTTAAAGCCAGTAACTATGAAACAGCGATTAAACAGTATGAAACACTCGAAGCTAAATACCCGCTGGGTCGTTATGCGCAACAGGCCCTATTAGAACAGGCTTATGCGTATTATAAGTATGATGAGCCTGATACTGCACTGGATACTATAGATCGCTATATGCGACTGTACCCCCGTAGCCCAAGAATGGATTATGCTTTATACCTTCGTGGTTTAATTAATTTTGGAAGAGGGGGTAGTTTAATTGACAAGGTTTTTCCTCGTAACTTTTCTGACTTAGATGGTGTTAGACAAAAAGAAGCTTTTCATGATTTTTCGACCTTGTTAACTCGTCACCCTAAAAGCCCTTATGTTAAAGATGCTAAATTGCGGATGCACTTTCTGAAAAATACTCTGGCAGATACAGAAGTTAATATAGCCGAGTATTATATGAAGCGAGGAGCTTATCTTGCAGCTTATAATCGTGCCGACTATGCAATTAAACATCATCAGGGAACACCAGCAGTTATCAAAGCTTTACAAATTAAAATCTGTGCAGCAAGAAGCTTAGGTAAGAATGATTTAGCTAAAGACACTATGCGAATTCTAAAGTTAAACTTTCCAACAAGAACAAATTTTAGCTGCTTACGATAAGGAAAACCTGATTAAGTCGATTAGTATTCACGAAGCTAAAAATAATTCGACTTGATTAGGGTTTTCCTAAGCTAAGTAGGAGTCATCGGTTTGACTGTGGCGTGTGGCAATAAAAATAAATTCGTGTTATAAAAAATGCAAAAAAAGGGGGGGATGGGTATTTATTAATTTACTTCCTTTGCGAGAGTCTGACCTCATCAAAACAATGTTGATAAGTATTAAGGAGCCCCTGATCAAGTCCAATTATGTTTAGAATTGATCAGGTTTTCCTTAACCTGAATCCGTGAGTCCACTACGGCACAGTAAATAAGCTATTGATTCAGCACGGGTTTAAAAAATACCCGCTTAACCTAAGGGTGAAGCTAAGATTTAGTGAGCTTCCCATCTGCGCTAGCAGATGGTGAACTCAATTATGCAGAGCTTTTTAAATCCCGTGCTAAACCAATATATTATCCCCTGCTATCCGCATTGGACTCACGGATTCAGGCTTAATATAAATACATTTATTGAGTTAATAACATACCGCGTAATGTATAAAAAATTATAGCGGCAAGTGTTGCTGATGCAGGTACTGTAATAATCCACGCAGCGGCTATTTTTAATAATGCTGACCTTTTAACAAGCTCTTTTTTATAAACCTTTTTAAGTGATTTTCTCTCACGCTTGGAAAAGTGCGCTTCGCTTCTTTTAGCTTTTAACTCTTGCAACATTGCTTGCTTTCCCTTAACTGAGGATTTTTGAAAATTTTCAAGAAATGCTTCGATAACATCATGATCTTCGCCTTGATGATGATCAACAATCTCATCAACCATTCGATCATAAGATTTCTTTAAATATTCACGTAAAAAACCCACACCAAAAATACCACCCACAGCAATATGTGTCGAACTCACGGGTAAGCCCAATTGTGAAGCAATAATAACAGTGATAGAAGCTGCCATAGCAATGCTAAATGCACGCATTTTATTGAGTTCAGTAATTTCAGAACCAACAGTACGGATGAGTTTTGGACCAAATAAAGCTAAGCCAATTACGATTCCAACAGCACCAACCATCATTACCCATAAAGGTATAGCGGCTTGGGTTACGACGGCTCCACCCGAGGTGATAGCATCATTAATTGCAGCTAAAGGACCTACTGCATTGGCAACGTCATTTGCACCATGAGCAAAACTCAATAAGGCAGCGGCAAAAATAAGTGGGATCGTAAACAGATCATTAATCGCCTGCTTATTATTTTCCAACTTATCAGAAGCTTTAAAAATTAAGGGTTTTATAATAAAATAAACGACTACTGCGATAACAAAACCTATCCCTAAAGCAGTAAAAATATCTACTTTCAAGATTTTTTAAGACCTTTCATAATAAGATAGGTTGAGAAAGTCCATACCATAGTCGAGATCAATATTGGAACAACACGTTTAGCAGCGGCAATTTTGTCATTTTTGTAAGTAATTGTATGTTTGATCAGATATAAAAAGCCTGCGCTATAATCCCTCCTAATAGGGGTGATATAACCCAGCTTGATGCTATCGCAACCATTTTATCCCAGTTAACAATTCCCCATCCACCAGCTGCGATACCTGCTCCCATAACACCACCAACGATTGAGTGAGTGGTTGAAACAGGTGCACCAACAGCAGTCGCTATATTTAACCAAATTGCACCAGCAAGCAATGCGGCCATCATTAGCTAAATAAAAGTTGAACCATCTTTTATCATCTGAGGATTGATAATACCCTTTTTTATTGTACTAACTACATCACCTCCCGCAATTAAAGCACCAGATGCCTCAAAAATTCCCGCAATAATTATGGCTCCAATAAGGGTTAAAGCCTTTGACCCCACCGCAGGACCTACATTATTGGCTACATCATTTGCACCAATGTTTAATGCCATATAGCCACCAATCATGGCAGCAATAATCAATAGGATACGACCGGGAATATCGTGAGGGATAATATAATGAGTATAAAATACGATCCCGATCATAAATGCTAATACCAAGCTCATGCGTAGTGTTTCACTGCGACCGAAACCAGTTGATTGTTCTATTTTGTCTATACTTTTTAAATCCATAACTTTTCCTTTTTTTTGGGATACTACAGCTGCTACTAAAAGTGTCAAAATAAAGTGATACACAAGTAAAATAGTCTTATTTCAAGCAAGTGTAAAACAAAATACTGTACAAGAATGACTGATATTATAAATTTTGGGGTGGTGGGTTAAATCTGTATTTTTGTAGGCTAGCACTCCATCAAACCAATGTTAATGGAGTGCTAGATTAGTGATAGCGTAATCCGACAGATTACTACAAAGCATAGGTTTAATTTACTACTCTTACTACTGAGTTTTTGATTAAATCTTGCTATTGTTTAATATTCTTTCTACTGCCTTAAGATCAGCTTCGGTATCAACACCATGACCGGGTAATTCATGCGCTATGGCAACATGAATTTTAGCACCGTGCCACATTGCGCGAAGTTGTTCTAGCTTTTCTAGCTTTTCAATATCACAGGCATCCATTTGGGTAAACTTTTTTAAATATCCTGCTCGATAGGCATACACACCAATATGGCGTAATGCGAAATCTCTCACAGGATATTCCTCATCTCGCTGAAATGGAATTGATGCGCGACTAAAATAAAGTGCCATGCCGTTTTTATTAGTAACAACCTTTACAATATTGACATCATTATATTCATTATCATGATTGAGAGGTGTTGCCAGTGTGGCTATCGATGCATCACTATGTTCTGCTAAATTATCAGCAACCTGCTTGAGAATAGATGTTGGGGTCAGTGGCTCATCACCCTGCAAATTAACAATAATTGTGTCATCAGCCCAACCTCGCATCATAACCACTTCTGCAAGCCTATCACTGCCTGTTTTATGTGTGTTAGATGTCATGCAAACTGTCGCACCAAAAGACTCACAGGTCGCTTTTATGCGCTCATCATCAGTGGCAATAATAATTTCTTCAAAATGTAACTTTGTTGCAGCTTCTTGTGCACGTTCAAACACATGCTGAATCATGGGTTTTCCTGCAATCAAGCGTAATGGCTTCCCTGGTAGACGGGTTGATGCATAACGAGAAGGAATGATCAGAACAGTCTTGCTCATCGTTCAACTTCTTCCGCAGTAAGTTGTCGAGCATCTTCTTCCAGCATGACAGGAATACCATCTTTAATGGGGTAGGCAAGGCGCGCTGAGCGGGAGATCAGTTCCTTATTTTTCTTATCATAGACCAATGGTCCTTTAGTTACAGGGCAGACCAAGATATCGAGTAATTTTCTATCCATTAAGAGTAATCCAGAGTAAATTTAATAATCTACTTATACTAACCCATCCCCCCCTTTTTTTACATATTTTGTCATATAGAGGAATCAGAGTAGATTGTGGCTGAGGCACGAAGCTTAATATAACAGAGATGTATGCGGGAAAACCTCAGCCACGGTATGTTGAGGTAAAGCGATTAGTATGGTATTGCTGGTTTACTTTTTATTTTGTTATTATAAAAAATGCAAAAAAAGGGGAGGATGGGTATTGTACATATCTACACAGCTTGTTCTGAACTCGTCAATACAAGTTTGCTGAAGTATTAAAGTTATTCAGCCCCCTGTAGAACTCATGTGCCGCATAATAATCGGCTGTTCATTTAAGTTAAAGTCATGCCCTTCGGGTTTGAGTTGCATAGAATCTATAATTGCTTGACGTAAGATTGCATCATCTGTTGGATGTGCTCTTACAATGTGGCGTAGGTCAATCGAGTGTTCTTGCCCAAGGCATAATAGCAACATGCCTTCAGAGGTGACTCTGACACGGTTGCAAGTATCACAAAAGTTATGTGAGTGGGGCGAGATAAAACCAATACGGCTGTTACTGTCTTTAAAGCGATAATAGTTTGCTGGACCACCTGTTTTTTCTGTAGTGCTAATTAATTCATGGTGTTTATTAATATCTGCTAGAATCTGGTCACTAGAATAGTAGGTTGCCACTCGGTCACTATCATCCGCCATAATGCCGAGAGGCATTTCTTCAATAAAGCTGATGTCCATATCATGCTCTCGCACAAAGTTAATTAGATCCATGATTTCATCATCGTTATGATTTTTCATAATCACGGTATTTAGCTTAATACGCTGAAACCCTGCGTTTAAAGCGGCATCAATGCCTTTGAGTGTTTTATCGAGCTTGCCAATGCGGGTGATTTTTTTAAAACGCTCTGCTTTGAGGGTATCAAGGCTGATATTAATACGAGTCACACCTGCATCTTTAAGTGGCTGGGCATATTTTTCGAGCAATGTGCCATTAGTGGTAATGGTGAGGTCATCTAAACCATTGAGCTGCCCTAGTGATTTGAAGACGGTGAGAATACTACGGCGCGTGAGTGGCTCTCCGCCTGTAACGCGAATTTTATTTACCCCTAAATCAACAAAAGCCTTGCCAATTCGATTGATTTCTTCAAGCGTTAATAATTGAGCGCGAGGCAGAAACTGCATATCATCCGACATACAATAAACACAGCGAAGATCACAGCGGTCAGTTACTGAAAGACGTACATAGGTCACTTGACGACCAAAACGGTCTATTAGTTTTGGTGTGCTGGCTGAATTATTTGTCATTATTCTCTCACTGAAGACTTTAAGCATTGATAACACTTACTATAGCTTAAATTTTATGATTATATTAATACTATGATACTCATTAATGGATTAAGGGACGAGACAAATAATAAGTCACCCTTATTATTTGTCTTTGCTTTTCTATTATTGTAATTATTATCTTACTTGATTAAGCTTTGTCCTCAGGTTTTGAATTTCATCCAGTAAGTCTAATGCCAAGGCTGCTCCAGCAAGGTTAATGCCTAGGTCATATTTAAGTCGTAAGGCTTTGTCTGCTCGGATTAATGCGCTACGATGGAAGCTCCAGTGTCGGCTTGTATTTCCTCCAGCTGTGCTTTCCTCATCTTTGTTTTTTTCAATAGGCGTGATGACTCCATAGTCAACCATACGAATAATAGTTTCAGCAGGGGCTTTGAAAGTCTGGCAGAATTCAGCGAGTGTTAGTACGGATTCTTCTTCCAAAATATACCCTGATACAATAGATACTTTTTTACTATTCATCTAAATTCTTCCTTTAAAATAAATAACTACGTGGATTAAAATCAATTTCATCACGCATTTTTTCATTAAGTTCTTTCACTTTAGTGTTAGAAGATGGTGGTAAAGCTACTTGTAATACAACATAAAAGTCACCTGCATTTTTACCTGGCAAGCCTTTTCCTTTTAAACGTAATTTACGCCCCTGCTGTGAATCTGGGGGGACTTTCATTCCAATTTTTTTACCATCTGGTGTGGGTACATTGATTTTAGTGCCTAAGGTTGCTTCCCACGGGGCTACAGGGACATTAAGGTAAATATCTTTACCATCAAGTGTATAAAGTTTATGTGGGTTAAAAGCAATTTCTAATAATAAATCCCCGCGCTCGCCTCCACCAATACCTGGGTTACCCTGTTTAGCAAGGCGAATAGTTTGACCCTCTTTTACTCCTTTAGGAATTTTAACTTTGAGTGTGCGTTGCTTATTAAGCACTTGCCCTTGCTCATTAATCTCGGGGGATTGTAAGCTTAGGCTTTGTGTTGAGCCATTAAAGGAATCTTCAAGATCAATCATAACTCTGGCACGTATATTCTCACCTTTTGATTGAAACCCACCCTGATTTGAACCAGCTGAAGAATGGTATGTAGCACCGCGACTACCACCAAATAAATCTTCGAAAAAACTACTGTAATCATGTGTGCTTCCTTGGGTATAGCCACCACCGCTAAAGTCAAAATTTTGCTCCCAATCTGGTGGTGGCTTAAAGCCGCTCTGTCCTGCTTTCCAATTGCTACCTAATTGATTATAGGCTTCACGTTTTTCAGGGTCTTTTAATACTTCGTAGGCTTCGCCAAGCTCTTTAAACTTTACTTCAGCATCTGTTTCTTTACTTACATCAGGGTGAAATTTACGCGCTAATTTACGGTATGAGCGTTTAATCTCATCTTGTGTGGCATTTTTTTTGACACCGAGTATTTTGTAGTAATCTTTATATTCCATATCGTTTTCTCAAACTTTGTTCAGAAATACCTGAATCCGCGAGGTCAATGCGGATAACAGGGCGTAAAATATTGGTTTAGCACGGGATTTAAAAAGCTCTGCATAATTGAGTTCACCATCTGCTAGCGCAGATGGGAAGCTCACTAAATCTTAGCTTCACCCTTAGGTTAAGCAGGTATTTTTTAAACCTCTGATGAATCAATAGCTTGTGTCTTGTATCGTAGTGAGCTTACAGATTCAGGAAATAGTTTAAATCAGTATTTCTGTATATGTTTACACGTTTCTAAGATATTAATAATTAGATTGTGCCCACTGTATTATTTGTTGTGTATTCAATGCTCCAGCCTGCCTAGAAACTTCTTTACCATTTTTAAACATGATAATGCTTGGAATACTACGAATGCCAAACTGTGCTGCCGTTTGTTGTGCAACTTCGGTATTAAGTTTTGCCAGAATCACATTGGGTTCAAGTTTTGTACTCGCCTCAGCAAATGCAGGTGCCATCATTTTACACGGACCACACCATTCTGCCCAAAAATCAACCACTACAGGTAGATCACTTTTAGCAATAAATTTAGAAAAACTTTGATCAGTTAATTCAATAGGATGACCTGTGAATAATGATTTTTTGCATTTTCCACATTTAGGTTTATCATCCAGTCGAGTTGAAGGAATTCGGTTTACTGCCGCACAGTGCGGACAGACAATATGTTTTTTATCACTCATTTTAAAGCTCTCATATTATAAGGGCTGATCATTGACCAGCCCTTTTGGTTGCAAGTTAGAATAGGGAAGTTATTTAGTACATCGTTCTAGCTCTAATTATTTCTAATATCAAGAGTATGTGCGCATGTTTACTATTCAAGCTATTTTTTACATGGGTTATTCTGACTGAAAGTTAATATAAAAACTGTCACTTTGCTGACAGTTTGGAGTGATTTCAAGCTGTAATGGTCAAGTTTTTTTGTAGTAGCTCCCTACACCTAACTCCACATCTCGTTCAAGGATTTGATAGCGATACTACACTACCCATCCCCCCCTTTTTTTACATATTTTTTATAATTGGCTAATAAGGATTAAGACTTAGGTAGCACTTGGGAGTCAAATTGAAATTAGAACAATCTAAACCACCACAAACTATCCCATCATGCCTGCATCTTCATGTTCGAGAATATGGCAGTGGTACATATAAGGTTTTGTTGTATCGGCATAATCGGTCATTTTTAAAATAACTTTTACAGATTCTCTAGGTGGAATATAAACAGTATCTTTATAGCCACGTTCATTGGCGGCTACCGCATTTGCACTTCCATTTCGTTCTAGTAGTTGAAAGTGTGTTGCGTGAATATGAAAGTTATGATCCATGCCCATTGCATTGGTGATTTCCCAAATTTCTATATTATTAATGGGGATGCTTTCGTTAATAACCGTCTTATTCATTGATTGCCCATTAATCACTAACTGGCCTCTACGACCTGATAGAGTAAAGGAGCGTGTATTCACCGCATCTGCTGGGTTGAGTTGCGCTAAAGTAATTAGGCTATTGGGTAATTGAGTGATATTGCTCGCATCTTGATTTTTGATATTGACTTTAAATAGTTCTGCATTGCTTGCTGAATCAATAAAAATATCATTCTTGCCCTTGGCATCAGAAAAATCAACCACAATTTCAGCTCGTTCGGCAGGGCTTAAACGTAGCTGAGTTAGCTCAACTGGTGTTTCTAATAAGGCGTTATCAGTCGCTATTTGCTTGAATGAGCGACCTGATGCAAAGGCAAAATTATAAATACGTGCATTTGAGCCATTTAAGATTCTAAAACGAATTTGTTTGGCTTCCAGTTCAAGATAGGGCTTAATCACGCCATTGACTAAATAAGTATCTCCTTTCCAACCGTGCATAATTTCACGCCGACTCGGATTGTAATCAAATGATCCATCTGCATTAAAACGACGATCCTGTACGATAACGGGTATATCATCAACACCATACTGTTTGGGCAAGTCAAGTGTTTCAGTATTGCTATCATCAATAATAATTAGCCCTGCCAAACCGTGCATGACATGCTCTGCTGTTTTCCCCATAAGATGTGGGTGATACCAATTAGTTGAGGCATGTTGATTTACTGTGTACGAACTCGTCCAAGTTTGTCCAGCGGGTATAATTTGATGCACCCCGCCATCCATATTAGCAGGTACGTGCATTCCATGTCCGTGTATGGTGGTTGCTTCGGGTAAGGTGTTTTGATAATGAATATCGACAGAATCCCCATTTTTTAAGCGTAAAGTAGGGCCAAGAAATTTGCCGTTAATGCCCCAAGTCGCTGTATTTATGTTGTTGTCTAGAAATCGACTAAGCCCTGTTTTCAAAGTGAGGTTATATTGCATTCGTCCATTTTGTAGGTTGCCTGTTAATTCTTCAGGTATAAAAAATGGACGTTTAAATGATGTATTGCCACCGCCACCATTGCTACTACTGGATGAACCGCCACAGGCTGATAAACCGAGTGTTGCTGCGATAGAGCTTGATAAAAATTGTCTTCTATTCATTTTATTCCTTATTGTGTTATTAATTACCCTCTCCTGATAAAGAGAGGGTTGGGGATAGGGCAGTTTGAGCTTATTAAACCACCACAAATTGCCCCATCATGCCCTGATCTTCATGTTCAAGAATATGACAGTGGTACATATAAGGAATATTTGCATCTGAATACTCAGGAAAGCTCATTACTATGCGTACTGTTTCACCAGGACCGACTAGTACGGTATCTTTTAAGCATGTTTCTGATGGGTGAGGGCGCTTACCATTACGATCCAGTACTTTAAATTGTACATTATGCACATGAAACGGGTGCGCCATTGGAGAGGCATTGCTAATATGCCAGATTTCAGTGGAATTGCGTTTCACTTGAAAATCAATACGATTTTTATCCATAGATTTTCCATTGATACGGAACATACCACCACCATTATTAGCTCCCCCACGCATCATACCCATTGGACCACCGCGCATCATGCCCATTTCAAGTTCAAATTTTCGATTAGTAACCGCTTTGCGAGGGTCAGGATGAATTGCACTGACGGGTAATGAACTAGGTATTTTATGCTTAGATGCCTGTGCCTTGCGGGCATCAATTAATAAAATATCTAGTTCAGCACTGTTATTCATCATACGCATCATTGGCATCATGCCACCACCGTTACCTGTACTGGCGAGACTTTTTAGCATGATTTGTTTACGGTCTGAGACATCAAGCAATATTTCAACACGTTCAGCAGCTGCTAATCTTATTTGATTGGTTTTAAAGGGTTGACTTAAAAAGCCACAATCACTGGCAATGACATAAAAAGGGCGATTATCATCAAATGCTAAATGATAAGTACGTGCATTAGAGCCATTATGCAAACGCAAGCGTAACAATGTGCTTTTAGCATACAAAACAGGGTCTACCACGCCATTCACTAACATGGTCGAACCTTGCATTCCCATCATGTGATCAGGCATAGAAGTGTTATAGGCTAAGCTACCATCACGGTTAAAGCGTCTATCTTGAATCGTGCAAGGAATATCATCAACGCCATAATTTTGTGGTAGATCAGAATTTAAACTTGCTTCATCGTCCAGAATAAACATGCCTGCCAATCCAGAATAAACCTGTGGCCCTGTTTGGTGCATAGCATGTGAGTGATACCACAGTGTACTTGCACCCTGACGAATTTGAAAACGAGAGTTCCAAGTTTTTCCAGGTTTAATTTCTTGATGAGGTCCGCCATCCATATTGGCAGGGAGAGTCATACCATGCCAATGCAAGGTACTAATTTGATTAATCTGATTGCTCACATTGATATTGACATAATCACCGTGTTTAGCCCGCAATACAGGACCAAGAAAACTCTGATTTATCCCCAGTGTAGGAGTATTAAGCCCTTGAAAGAAAGCGGTTTTTGATGCATTAATCTTCAGATTAAAAGAGACTTGATTAGCTTTTCGCGTGCCTGTTTCTAAAGTAGGAATAGCAAGAGGATTTCTTTTTGCTATGCTCGTTCTTGCTAATAAAGATGAAGACACAGGCAAAAGCAAGCCTGTTGTCATTGCAGATTTAAGAAAGTTCCGACGGTTTATTTTGGAATAAGGGTTATTCACGAGGTTTTCCTTGGTTGATTATGACAATATTTATGATACAAAAATGTTATAAATTAACGACATAAGAGATGGTAAAAAAATACCATATAAAGAATGGCATAAAAAATACCCAGTCACCAATTAAATTAGTGCTGGGAGGGCTTAAAAAGATTCAATTATTGGCTAGGAGGCTGTCTGAGAACTAAGATTGAAACGAAAATGCCAGAAATATTATAAGGTGGGTTTATCAAGAGAGGCGAATAGTTGTTCTATTTAACGAACTTGATAAGCTCAGATTATGATGTTTATGGGATTTGCAGTCAATTCTTAGTTCTCAGACAGCCTCCTAGTCTCAAAGTAAAAAGTATCATCCACAAGCTCGTGGCTACTTGCGTTTTGAATATCGGCTAGTCCCACTTGAACTAACTTGTGTTCATGAATGCCATGTCCATTGTCACTATTAATGGTTGGGCTTGCTATTGAATTGTAGAGGGCACCATAAGTTGCAGAATTTTCAAGATTACTATTAAGGGTAATATCCTCAGAATGTGGTGTAACCATTTGACTCGTAGGATTATTTAATAAAAAATTATATCCAGAAGCATCCTGATGTTCTGCCATTGCCACTTGGCTAATACTTAAAAAAGTCGTTAGTGTGATTGCTGTTAATGTTGTTTTAATTTTCATTTTCAATTTTCTCATTTTTTAGGGGAATGTTATCCCTTATGTGCATCAATACCAACTGTTGATATTGATGCATTAGTTAGCTAAATTACCGCTTATTGATTAGTATCATCCATTGATTCTTTCTCATGATGATCGTCTTCATTCTTAGCAACAGTAGCGTCATCAGTCTCAAGGTCAGAATCATTTTCAGAGTTGCCAACTTTATGCTCATGGGGTGTTGTTGTATGTGAGCTTGCTGGTGGAATAACTTCTGGTTTTTCATCAGTTGCCATAGCTGATTGGCTTGTCATTAAAAATGCAGTTAAAAAAGCAGATGTGATTAGTTTATTTAGGTTTTTCATAATATTCTCCAGATTTATTTATTAAGTTTCTTTGTATAACCTGAATCCGTGAGCCCACTACGGCACAGAGCATAAGCTATTGATTCATCACGGGGTCAAAAAATACCCGCTTAACCTAAGGGTGAAGCTAAGATTTAGTGAGCTTCCCATCTGCGCTAGCAGATGGTGAACTCAATTATGCAAAGCTTTTTAAATCCCGTGCTAAACCAATATCTTATCCCCTGCTATCCGCATTGGACTCACGGATTCAGGTATAAGTTAAGAAACCCCTGATCAAGTCCAATTATTTTTAGCTTCGTGAATTCTAATCGACTTAATCAGGTTTTCCTTAAACAACGCTTAATTGTTTGCGTTGGAAGAATAATATGCCTTGAAACTTAGCTTTGACTTAGCCCTACAAATAAAATTATTATTTTATAAATAATCATGTGTTTTACCCATCCCCCCCTTTTTTTGCATTTTTTATCATATAAAAGAATAGGGTAGTGGTGTTAAATTTAAGTATTTATCCCTCGAACTCCAGCTATTCAGCCGCACTGTGTCAAATGACACAATGCGGCTGAATAGCTGGATGAAATCGATAAGTCAGTGTATCTTTTATCTTTTATCTTTTAATTAATAGTAGAATCCATGCGGGCAATGAAAGCACAATAAAAATTCTGTTTTTAGCTACCCATCCCCCCCTTTTTTTACAAATTTTGAGTCGTACTAATGTCGGATAGTGAAAGTTCAGTATCACAACTAAAATCAAAGAAAACCGCTAATTTATGGACGACGGTTGCGTTATTAGCACTTGTATTATTATTAGTGGTTAGTTACAAGCTCAAAGATATGCTTAAACCAACGGTTGCTGCTACGGCTGAATTAGATGAGTCTTGTGATTTACGCAAAGCACCTTGCACTTCAAAATTGCCGGGCGGAGGCAGTGTCACTTTTTCTATTTCTCCAAAAGATATACCGATTTTACGTCCGTTAAAAATTGACGTGAAATATGAAGGTGTTGAGGTTTCAAAAGCTGAAGTTGATTTCACAGGAATAGGGATGGATATGGGATATAACCGTCCACAATTAGAACCCATCACAAAAACACAGTTTAAAGGTAAAGCGATATTGCCTGTATGTGTGCGTACTAAAATGGATTGGGAAGCGCGTGTTTTATTGCAAACAGATCGTGGATTATTAATGGCTCCTTTTCGTTTTTTTACGCTCAAATAATAGGTTTTTAGCATGAACAAAAAAAATTCATTGGCATTATTTCTAATCGCTGTACTTGGCTTGGCTCTAGTCTGGGTTATATTCCTTTGGCAGCCCGCAACAGATAAAGCTTTAAAACATACAAATCTAGCATTAAGCGGTAAACCTGTTGGTGGTGATTTTACCGTAGAAATTCAAGATAAAGACCTATCTCTTAAAGACTTGCGCGGTAAAGTTGTGGTTCTTTATTTTGGTTATACGCAATGCCCTGATATTTGCCCCACATCACTCGCTTTATTAACGCAGGCGTTAAGCCAAATGAGCCAAGAAGAGCTTGCGGGGGTGCAATCACTGTTTGTGAGTGTTGACCCTGATCGGGATAATGTCACCCGACTTAAAGAATATGCTGCTTATTTTCACCCCAATATTATTGGCGCAACTGCCGAAAAACCTGTAATTGATGATATTGTAAAACGCTATGGGGCTGCCTATCGCATGGTGAAAAGTAATTCTGCTGTGGGGTATCTGGTTGATCATTCCTCCTATACTTATCTGATTGATAAAAAAGGCAAACTGAGAAAAACCTTGGCGCATGGCACATCACCCGAGATTGTTTTAAAAGAAATCCGTCGTTTGCTGGCTGAATAATTCAAATAAATGCTTGTTGCTTTTCTTATTGGCTTATTAAGTACCTTACATTGTTTTGGTATGTGTGGCGGTCTTGTTGGTGCTATGACCATGAGCCTTGAGCCTAATATCAGAAAGAATGCATCACAACTTGGGCTTTATACGCTTGCTTATAATGGTGGCAGAATCATGAGTTATGCCGTTGCTGGCTTTCTTGTTGGCTTATTTGGGCAAACTCTCAAGGATTATCTGATGCCTGAAAATGGCATTGATTTTTTGCGTCTAATTGCCTCTGTGCTAATTATTGCAATGGGTTTTTATATTGCAGGATGGTTTCCCCATTTTTCACGAATTGAAAAGCTGGGGAGACCTTTATGGAAAATCTTACAACCGATTGGTCAGCGTTTGCTTCCTGTCAAAAATATTTGGCAAGCCTTTCTCTTTGGTGCTGTTTGGGGCTGGTTACCCTGTGGCTTGGTCTATTATATTCTGCTGATATCACCCGCTAGTGATGGGGCATTAAACTCGGCTTTTTTTATGTTATTTTTTGGTTTAGGGACGTTAACCCCAATGATGGCAGCAGGTTTTCTCACTGGGCGTTTAGCCCCAATTCGACAATCACAAAAAATACGTCATATCGCAGGTATTGTCTTAATCATCATGGGGCTTATTAGCTTATTACTCGCAAGCTACCCCGATGCACATCGCATGTTGCAGTTTCATATTTTTTAGTTGATTCACTCAAAATATCTCAAAAAGTGGGGGGATGGGTTGATACTTTAACAGAAGTACTTTTATCTGTACAAAACAGTTTGGAGTAGTTCAATTTCAATAGTCACTGGCAAAATCAAATATGTAGTGTAGCTAGTAGAAATACAACATCTACTGTTTCTGTTCGGTATAGTATTACCGATGGTAATAATGAAGACTGGGCTTTAACATCAATTGATATAACACTGTAGTTGTAAAGCTAGAGGCTTTCCAAGAACTAAGAATTGACTACAAATCACATAAATATCATAATCTTATCTTGTCAAGTTCGTTAAATAGAACGACTATCCGCTTCTTTTGATAAACTCACCTTATAATATTTCTAAAATTTTCATTTCAATCCTAGTTCTCGGATACCCTACTAGTTGATGGATACAGATCAAGTTTGCCGGTATCCATCTCCCCCTGTTTTTGCATTTTTTATAACACAGAGACATCACAGAGAAATCACAGAGAGCCACAGAGTTTTTAATCGTACCTAAGCTCAATTTTTACGACTAAAGGCGGTACTGATATGACGAAATCAGGCTATGACGAATGTTTAATTGACTCTCTTATGGTAAAATGACTGAGTATTTACTGTAATATGCCAATATTTCAGAATGTTAATTTTTGCATTCTTCAGTGTATATTATGAATATGTAGATGGATTTAAAATATAAAAATAAACCAACGATAGATATTTAAGGCAATCACATGAAAAAAATAATCTTAATGACTTGTATTTCTGCATTAACATTGACTTTTAGCATAAATACTTACGCTAAAATATATAAATGGACTGATGCAAAAGGTGTTGTTCATTATTCAGCAACTCCTCCAGCAACCAAGAAAAAAGCTAAAGCAGAAGTTAAAAATATTGAAAGTAAAATCCGTTTCGCAGCGGGTAAGCATAGGTCTTCTAAAGTAGCTAAAAAAGAAAAAAGTACTGAAAATAATCAAAATCAGGAAAAAGATGAGACTAAATTGTCTCCGCCCGATAAAAGACTTTTTGATTACTGCAAGAGTCAACGAACAAATTTGAAAAGTTTGAAAAATAATTTCAGAAATGTATGGGTTGATAAAACAGGAAAAAGAACTAAGTTAAATCAGAAGCAACGTCAAGAAAAAGTGGATTATCTAGCAAATCGCATAAAACAAGACTGTGCTGAAGTAAAGACTGATCAAATGAGTAATGAATGATCTAAAATTTCAGAAATATTATAAGGTGGGCTTGTCAAAAGAGGCAAATAGTTGTTCTATTTAACGAATTTGATAAGCCTCAGATATATGATATTTATTGAATTTGCAGTCAATTCTTAGTTTTCGGACAGCCTCCCAATGGCTAAACTGCTTTCTGGCTTGCTGAACCCATCAAGCTAATAGTGTTATGATTGGGTAAAGAATTAGTTTTAGATACCCATCCCCCTCTTTTTTGGATTTTTTATACAAATTCACACTTGCCAAAACTGCCGTTATTTTTCACTAAGATCGGTGCAATAGAATAACTATTACGACTCACTTCGTAAAAAATTGTGACAGATTTTTCTGCGCTAAATTCTAATCGACTTAATCAGGTTTTCCTTAACAGTGACGTAATAATTTACCTCAATTTATAAGTCAATTAGAATTCTTCTCCAATAAAAGTATCAAACTAGAACAAATATTTCTTATTTATTAATACCCTGCAGGTCTTTCTTGTAATTACCATTAGCATATTAGAATATAAGAAAAAAATAATAAAAGTATCTTGCGTGCTTAACAAGTGTTCACTATAATGCGCCGCGTTTCACGTCTATGATAGAGATAATAATAATGCTACTAATTGAAAATATTTTATTAGTTTAATCTGAACCCGTGAGGCTAATACGAACACGTAAGGATAAGGTATTAGTTTCAGAGCAGAATTGAAAAGCTAAGCATAATTGAGTTTACCTATAAATTAAGCGGGTACTTTTCGAATCTGTGTGATCAATAACCCTTAAGGAAGCCCTGATCAAGCTTAATTATTTTTAGCTTACTAAATCTGCCGATATTTTCCACGAAGATCGACGCAATAGAATAACTATTACGACTCACCTCATGAAAAATAGTGACAAATTTTTTGCGCTAAACTCTAATTGACTTAACTAGGTTTTCCTTAATGACGTGAATTATCCTTCAACATTATATAAATTCAAATAATTTGGGAAGAATGATGAAACAACAAATATTCAGTACGGGCATAAAACTATTCTTATTACTTCTATTTACATCTAATGCTTTAGCGTGTGATGACAAGTCATGTGAGAATAATTACTTAGTATCAACACATAAAACTATTAATCATTCTATACATCAAGCTGCAGTTTCTAAAAGGGAAAAAGCTGAATATAGTGCTAACTATAAACGCCAACAAATTGCTTTAGTTAATGTTCGTAGAGCACATGCTTTGAATAAATCAAGAAAACGCTATGCTGTAGAAAGGCGTTATCAGCTTAGAAAAAATAGAATTTCAGTTTTAAATGAACACAGAGCACATGCATTAAATAGAACGAGAAAAGTATATGCTCTTACTCATCTTAAGCAAAGACGACAAATGCTTCTTCATGCAAAAAAGCAAAAAGTTCAACCTTTGAATGCTGTAGCTAAAAATTCTTTAAAATCAACATATAAACATAGAAAAAGAACTCCTCATTCTTCAGTGATGAGTAGAACAATTGCATTAGTTAATCACTTAGATAAAAATTTAGCACGACAAAAAACACGGAAAAAAATAGCAAAAGTTAATAAGCATCATAAAGGTCGTTCTAAGCGTAAAGCTACTTCACTAGCGATGCTTAAGAAGCAACGCCATCGCCAAAAGTTAGTAAATTTGAAATCACGTAGAGCTGACACGATTAAGCGAGAGAAAAAGGTTTATGCCAGAAATAAAAAGAAACGTGATTTGCTGAAAATAAGTGAAAGATTAAAATCTGAGAAAAGACTTCTGCCAAATGAACAAGATTCTTAGTTTATTGAGCTATTGCTAAAATAAGGAATGAGAATTTAATACCTGAATCTGTGAGGTTAATGCGGATAACAGGGCGTAAGCTATTGGTTTAGCACGGGATTTAAAAAATCTTAGCTTTACCCTTAGGTTAAGCGGGTGTTTTTTAAACCCGTGATGAATCAATAGCTTGCGTCCTGTGCCGTAGTGACCTCACGGATTAGGTTAAATACATGCCCAATCTACTATTCTGCTAATCCCTTCAAAATATGTAAAAAAGGGGGGGGGTGAGTATTAACCTTTCACACAAACTACCTGTTTTAATGTATGCACGATTTCTACTAGATCATTCTGTGCTTCCATTACCTTTTCAATCGGTTTGTAGGCAGAAGGTGTTTCATCAATAACGCTTTCATCCTTTCTGCATTCCACTCCTGCTACTGCTTTTATGTGGTCAGCTAGTGATACTTCCTTTTTTGCTTGAGTACGTGACATCACTCGCCCAGCACCGTGGCTACAGCTACAGAAACTTTCTTCATTTCCTAAGCCGCGAACAATGAAGGATTTTGCGCCCATGCTTCCTGGAATAATTCCCATTTCACCTTTTTGTGCGCTTACAGCACCCTTTCGAGTGACCCAGACATTTTCGTTATAGTGGTTCTCTTTGCTGATATAGTTGTGATGACAATTCACCGCTTCTATATCTGCTTTAAAAGGCACGCCTAATACTTCACTAACTGCCTGAATGGTTCTTTTCATCATGACTTCACGGTTAATTCGAGCAAAGTCTTGCGCCCATGCAACCGACAGAGTGTATTCTCGAAACATAGTTGAGCCTTCTGGGATATAAGCTAAATCTTTATCAGGTAACTGAATAAAATAGCGTTCCATATCCTTTTTTGCTTGCTCAATAAAATATGAGCCAATTCTGTTTCCAACACCGCGTGATCCGCTATGTAGCATAATCCAAACATTATTTGACTGATCTAAACAGACTTCGATAAAGTGGTTTCCTGAGCCAAGTGTTCCCAAATGTCTAATGTTGTTAGTTCTTTTTAAGAATGAAAACTTTTCAACCATAATTTTAAAAGCGTCATCCAGTGGTGACCAAGCCTCTAAAACATCAGTTGGAGCATCGCCCCAAGCACCTTTGTCTCGTCTTCCGCCATTTTTTCGACTAGCAAAAGAACTACGTCCATGTGGCACAGCTCTTTCAATTGCACTTCGCATAGCGGCCAAGTTATCGGGCAAATCATCAGCTTTTAATGTGGTTTTAACTGCCATCATTCCACAGCCCAAATCCACACCAACTGCCGCAGGGATAACAGCACCTAGTGTTGGAATCACACTACCAATGGTTGCACCTTTTCCTAGATGTACATCTGGCATTGCTGCAATCCACTTGTGTATAAATGGCATTTGGGAGAGGTTAAGCAACTGATCTTGTGAGTTCTTATCAAATGGAACACCACGAGTCCATGTCTTGATAGGTACTTTTGATGTACTTTCATGCAATACGTCATAGTTTGTTTTATAAGATGTATTTGTATTTCTAGTCATTTGCTTATCCTTTTTGTTAATTTTTACATAAAGGATTTAGCAATGGCTGTGCCAACTTTTATAAAATAATCAAATTATTTTTCATCTTGTTGATTTTTAAATAACTATTTTTATTTCTCTGTATCTATGGATATTTTTTCTATTAAGAGCTAGAGTTGTGTTATAACTTTTTATATAGATTTATATTTCTATGGATAGCTATGAATAATATTGTAGTGAGTATTTTAGGTCGCCGATTAGATCACACAGGTTTTGGGATGAAGCGCTGGTATCGTTGGCGAGCCACCTTATCTCTGTTGATGCATCATGAGTTTCCTGTTGATGAGCTAGTTTTGCTCTATCATAAGGAAGATGCAAATCTTTTAAAACTGACTCTTAGTGATATTGAACAGAGCTGTTTAGGTATTAATGTATCAACATATAAACTTGATTTAAATGATGCTTGGGATTTTGAACAGGTTTATGGTCAGCTACACGATTTTGCACATAGCTATACATTTGATCCTGAAAAAAATAACTATTATTTTCATATCACAACAGGAACACATGTAGCCCAAATTTGTATTTACCTATTAAATGAAGCTAATTATTATCCAGGAAAACTCATACAAAGCTCACCAAGCCAAGAAAGCCCTGCTGGCACTTATCAAATAATTGACCTTGATTTGTCACGCTATGACCAGATAGCCAAACGCTTTCATCGTGAAGCACAGGAAAGCATTAGTCATCTAAAAAGTGGTATTAAAACACGCAATAAAAGCTACAATCGCATGATTCAAGAGATTGAAAATGTTGCTGTTCGCTCTACTGCACCGATTTTAATTACTGGACCAACAGGTGTGGGGAAATCACATCTGGCAAAGAAAATATTTGAGCTAAAAAAACTAAAATCGCAAATTAAAGGTAAATTAGTTGAGGTCAACTGCGCCACCTTACGTGGGGATAATGCGATGTCTACCTTGTTTGGGCATATCAAAGGCGCATACACAGGTGCAGTGAGTGACCGTGCGGGGTTGCTAGTGGAAGCTGATCAGGGTTTATTATTTTTAGATGAGATTGGTGAGCTGGGGCAAGATGAGCAAGCCATGTTATTGCGCGCAATAGAAGACAAAGTTTTTACACCATTTGGTTCAGATAGAGAAGTTAGCAGTGATTTTCAGCTTATTGCAGGTACAAATCAGAATCTTTATAAACGTATTCAAGAAGGCAAATTCAGAGAAGATTTATTGGCACGAATTAATTTATGGAGTTATCAGTTACCATCATTAAAATCACGATATGAAGATATAGAACCCAATATTGAATATGAATTACGCCGATATGCACAAAATAATAATCAGAAAATCAGTTTTAACAGCACAGCTTGGTCAAAATACCTAGCATTTTCACTTAGCTCTTATGCGGAGTGGAAAGCCAATTTTCGTGATCTTAACTCCAGCATTATCCGCATGGCAACACTAGCTAATGGAGGAAGAATTACCGAAGAATTGGTTGATAATGAAATTCACCGATTACAGATGGATTGGAATGGGGGTGGAGGCAATTATCAACCTGACAATGATGATGAGCTTTTAGAAGATCATCTAAGCAAAGAAGTTTATGATAACCTTGATTTATTTGATTATGCTCAGTTAGTTAATGTCATAAAAATCTGTCAAAAAAGTAAAAGCATGGCAGATGCAGGGCGCAAGCTGTTTGACAAAAGCCGCCTTAGAAAATCAGCCAGTAATGATTCGCAACGGCTCAGAGTTTACCTTAAAAAATACCAACTAGATTTTAATTTGATTCAAGAAAAATATGCAAAAATAGGGGGGGATGGGTAAGCATGGTAGTCATATCATTGTCTTGTAACTTATTTATTATTTTGATAAACAATTCCATCTTTTGGAGTACTATTAAGGAAACCCTGATTAAGTCGATTAGAAATATCGGCAAATTTGGCAAGCTAAAAATAATTGGACTTGATCAGGGTTTCCTTAAATAAAAAGGACTTCCATAATTTTCATATCAAATACATATTCATGTTCTGAGGGTATGGATATTTACTTTATACTGTCTCTTTTATTTTATTTTTTCTTATTTTTTCCCAGTCGATATTATTACAGGCTTCACATTCTTCTTTTATTACACCAACTTTTACTAGCAGCGCGTGTACTTTACAACCTACGCAAAAACCAAATACTGTCTCTAACCACATAAAACTTAGACAAACCCAAACCAGTGTTGTGCCGGTTCCTCGGGGCATAAAGTTTTCTGTTGTGGTTAATAGCTCTTTTCCTACTAATGAGTTTAGCCAGCCTGCAAAGGTATCGGGATTAAAAAATAATAAGCAAGCTATTGCTACACATGCACCTATTGACCATGCAAAGCGTTTTGGAGCTAATGGTTTCCATACGGGTTGGTGTTTTTTTGCAAAATAACTACTGATTAGTATTGAGGGAGAAAATCGTGATGTAAATACGAACATACCTGAAAGCAATTCAAATAAAACATAAAAAATTAAAGTGGTCTGTAATGAATACTCATACACTCGGTGAGTCACTTCTGCTGTGTAGATTATATGGTCATCCATATTAGTTTCGTAGGTATCTACGAGTGTATTTGTATCAACAATATAGTTTGATGTATAAACAACATCATAAAGTGTTAAACCTAGAAATAAAGGGATAAGTAGTAGCATTCCAGCTCTGATCCGAACTGCTGTTTCATTAACATAGAGTGGATTCTCGTTAATATCACGATACCAAAGATTGCTGAGTAAACTTTTCATTTTAAAATCTATTTGTTAATTATATTTTGAAGTATAGAACAGTATTTTAAAAAACTTCAAAATATAAAGAATAGGTATATAGTAAAAGCTTATTTAGGTCATCTTGCTTTTTCGTGCATCTAGAAATAAATAGGATGTAAAAGAATATAGTCAGAAGATTTCCAGTTTTTTTATGGAAAACCTGATTAAGTCGATTAGACTTTAGCAAGCTAAAAATAATTGGACTTGATCAGGGTTTCCTTATGGTAACCTGAATCCGTGAGGTCAATGCGGATAGTGTGGCATAAGATATTGGTTTATAATTGAATTTAAAAAAATTAGCTGCACCCGTAAGTTAAGCGGGATTTTTTAAACCAGTGATGATCAATATCTTGTGTTCTGTACTGTAGTAGCCTCTCGGATTCAGTGGTAAATTAATTTTCATAGAATCATTGGGAACAGAGTAAAATTAATTATGCGCTAATAGGATGAACTAACTCCTATATCCAGCCTATGCGTTCAATAAACCAGTAGCAAGCGATTGATGCGATTAGGATTGATGCAGGTATGGTAATTCGTTGTCGATACCACGGTTTATTTCTAAACCAGAGACCAACAGCAAGAAAACAGGCGGCAATAACGGATAGCTGCCCAAATTCTACGCCCACATTGAAGGCGATTAATCCTGTGGCAAAATAGTTGGGTGAAAGCCCAATTTCGGTTAATACACTGGCAAAGCCTAGACCATGTAATAAGCCAAATAAGAAAATCAATAATGGTCGCCAACGGCTAAGTTTATTGGAGTATATATTCTCAATGGCTACATACATAATGGATGCTGCAATCAGGGGTTCAACAATGGAGGAGGGGATTCTGATAACGCCATAAATCCCTAATGCTAGTGTGACGCTGTGTGCTAATGTGAAAGTTGTAATCTGAATTAATAATGGTCGTAAATTAGCACTGAGCAGAAATAAACCAACAACAAATAAAATATGGTCAAGACCTTTGGGTACGATATGAACAAAACCAACTTGTAGATAATTTTTAAATACTTCTATTTGTGCTGATACCCATCCCCCCCCTTTTTTAGAACTTTTTCCATCAAGCTGATTTTTTTGATTGATTTGGATGGCTTCACTTGCCTGTCCTTTGAGTAAATAGCTGGAATATAGCTCAGGATTGTCAGTAGAATTGACTCGTAAAGCGGCATTGCCAAAACTTTCATCCCACTTCCAGCTTAGTCTTTGGCTATTTTTGGGTATTTCTCCTTCAAGATAAAGATAAGAATCACGCGCTAGGTCGAGATCACCAACGGCTGGTATATCAACACTGGTGACAGTCAATGGATATGCTTTATTGTCAAATGTCAGTTGCATATTTTTGAGGAAGAAATCTTCAAAGTCTAGAAATTTGAGTGCTAGATTTTCTTTAGGCATCTCTCGTAAATGGTTATAAAGCGAAGCATTTTCAGAATCGTCACTCTCGTTTCCATCTTTTATTTCTGAAATTAATGCTTCAAGATTTAATTTTATGGATATTTTAAAAGTATTGGGTTGTGTCTGTTGATTAATATCTATATTAACTATTGCAGGGCGTATTTCATGTGCTGAAACAGAATTGCTGAATATTAGTTGTAGGGGTAGAAAAAATAAAAACAGGGTCAGCTGTAGAAAGGAGGAACGAACTTGCATATTATATTAGATTGATGAATTAAAGGTAGTTGGGGAAAAATGTTTAAGCATAACGTGTTAGTAAAAAATACAGAAAGCTTTTTTTTAGTATTAGTTATTTTATTGCAACTCTTTTCATGTAACGCCAATGCGCATGAGATGTGGATTGAGCCAGTAAAATATCAAATAGAAAAAGATGCAATGATTTTTGCCCATGAAAAGGTGGGGCAAAACTTTAAAGGCAATGAGTATTCCTATCTTGATAGTAGTTATGAAAAAATCGACATAACTGTTAATAATGAAACTCATCCCATAAAATCTCGTATCGGCGATATACCTGCTATTCATGTACAGGCTAAAAAAGAGGGTTTAACTATTCTTTCTGCTGTTACGACAGTTTCAGATATAAGTTATGAAACTTGGGCAAAGTTTGAAAGTTTTATTAAAAGCAAAGAACTAGATTGGGTATTGATCAAACATAAAAAAAGAGGCTTGCCAGACAAAGGTTTTACCGAGGCTTATCAGCGTTTTCCCAAAGCTTTAGTTAAAGTGGGGGCGGGTGCTGGTAAGGACAAAATATTAGGAATGCGGCTAGAATGGCTTATAGAAACAAACCCTTATACAACCCCCTACAAAAAGGATGGTGTGATAAAAGCACGCTTACTCTGGGAAGGAAAGCCACTTAAATTTACCCATGTTGGTGTGTTTAATAAGCTTGATAATCAGCTTATTAAAACATCTCTAAGTACGGATGAAAATGGTGTTGTAAATATTCCTCAAGCCAATGGAGGTGAGTTTTTAATCAATGCTGTGCAAATGGTTGAGCCATCAGGAAAAGTAAGAAAAGAGACTGGTGCAGTCTGGGAAAGTTTATGGGCTTCGGTAACTTATAAGCTGAATCCATGAGGCAGAGCGTTTACAAATACGTTTCCACATGGAATGTGATAACTATTCAAAAAAGAAAAATTAAATATGAGTAAAATTTATAAAGAGAGTAAAACATTAGCAAAGCTTAATGGCATAAAACATGGTTTTTTTAGCAAAAATGGTGGTGTATCAACGGGGGTTTATCAATCACTCAACTGCGCTCCTAACTCTGAAGATGAGCTTGATAATGTTATTGAAAACCGTTGGCGTGCATTGTGTGAACTTGGGCTTGAAGAATCAGTTTTATTTGGCTTGAATCAGATTCATAGCACTAAAGTTTATACTATCACTAAAAATACTAAAGATGATTTTTGCAGTGGTGATGGCATGGTCACCAATCAAAGTGGAATATCATTGAGTGTTTTAGGTGCAGATTGTGCGCCTGTTTTATTTGCAGATGAAAAAGCAGGTGTGATAGGTGCAGCTCATGCAGGTTGGAAAGGGGCAGTGACTGGTATAGTCGAAGAGGTTGTTGAGAAAATGTGTGCACTGGGAGCAACAAGAAAAAATATACAGGCATGTATTGGACCAACAATTCATCAAGATTCTTATGAAGTTCGTGAAGACTTTATCAAACAGTTAAATCATATTGGTGGTTCAATAGCCAATCAGTTTTTAAAAGAGCTTGAGGGTAAGTTTTATTTTGATCTACCAGCCTACCTTATGGAGCAATGTCAGCGTAGTAAAATTCAAGGTGAAAATATAGGTCTTGATACATATATATTAGCTGATGATTTCTTTAGTTATCGGCGTAATACACATCGGAATATTAAAGAATATGGCAGACAGGTTTCGATAATAAGCTTGATTTAGGAGACTATCCGAGAATTTGAATTGATCGAATAAGACTTCTAATTTTGAATCTCCAATACTCATAACTTTTACTTCACTATTAGACGACAATTAACTTGACCGCCTGGCGACAACTAGCTTGGCCGGTTTTTAGTAAACTTCAGATGTATTAAATCAAAAGGGATTTATATGTCTGGAAAATCTATAAACCAACAACAGGTTAA
>JALSLM010000164.1 GCA_026988295.1 Thiotrichaceae bacterium | reverse complement strand
GGACGCTGGGCAGGCAGTGGTGATGAAAGCATCGATGATGGAAGCTTAAACCAAGCGAGTTTTAGCCAGCCCAGTGGCTTAAGCCTCATTGAAAATAAGCTTTTTGTTGCCGACTCAGAAGACTCCGCTGTGCGCCTTATTGACCTCAAGAAAAAACAAGTTAAAACACTGGTTGGCTCAGGTTTGTTTGACTTTGGCGACAAAGACGGCAAGTTCAGCAAAGCACGACTACAACACGTCTTAGGTGTTGCAGCCAAAAACCCAAAGAGAGTCTATATCGCAGACACTTACAACCACAAACTAAAATTACTTGACCTTAAAACAAAAAAAATAATTACTGTAGCAGGCACAGGAAAGCCAGGAAAAGGCGCAGGAAAAGCCAATAAATCAGCACTCAATGAACCTGGCGGAATAGTCTTTCTTGGCAATACAATTTTGATTGCAGATACAAACAACAACCGCATTATGCAATATGATCCTAGTCGTAAAATACTAACTGAATGGAAAGTTCACAAATAAGTGACTTCTAGATAAAATAACTTAGGCATAAGGGTTCAAGCCGAGATAAAAAGCGTCATAATGTTGGGCTTCGTACCTCAGCCTCAGTCACAACCTAAAGAACTTTATTAGAGCAAACTTGTAAATACCCATCCCCCCCCTTTTTTTGCATTTTTTATAATACCTGAATCCATGAGGTCAATGCGGATAGCAGGATATAGGATATTAATTTAGCACGGGATTTAAAAAGCCTGCATAATTGAGTTCACCCATAGGTTAAGTGGGTATTTTTTAAACCCGTGATGAATCAATAGCTTGCGTCCTGTGCCGTAGTGACCTCATGGATTCAGGATTCAATCTTGAGTCTCAATAATAATTTAGATAAATGGTACTGATGCCTAGATGTAATAAATGATTCGTTGGGTTATACTGAGCATATAATAAAAATAAGTGTGAATTAGCCTCTTAAATTCAGATAAAAGCAATGACCTCCTATTTTATTGCTAATTCTATTAATAACAATTAAAACTATCTCATATAAATATCATGAAAAATAAAAAATATATAATCTTTATCCTTATCAGAGCTATTTATGTATTTTCTCTGCTCGGTGTTATTAATACTGCAATTGCTGAACAAGTGTGCCCAACCAATCTTCCACAATATTTTAGATTTATTAGCCCTGTGACAATCACAGAAAGAGGCGGTATGCAAGGGCATGTATACAAATTTTTTAACGTCTTATCGGGGGTTGATGCCAGAATAACAGTTGTAAATAATCATAATGCAAAAATTTATTCAATTGACTCATTTAATCATAGTCCACCTGGTTACAATAATGCCCTTCAGCCAGATGTTAGAGTTACAAATATGAATAATGGTCGCCATTATGTTGATCTCAAAATTGAGTTTTTAACTGCGGGTACTAGTGCTCCATATAACTTTGCAAGTGATGTGAAATATACAGTATCAGGACTTGATATTGATGGTAATAGTGCAGGGAATTCTAAAAGAGAATTTATTGGTCTTAAAGATTTTAGTCGATATTATTTAGAATCAAATACAAATCTTGATGTGAGTACATCAGATGGTTATACCGAGTTCTTAGCACATACAGGTGCTACTTTTCCTGGTGTTACAGTTAATGGAACACGACATATAGTTACTACAGAGTATCAAAATAAGAATATTTTTTACTATCGTGTTGGTATTAATTTATTGAATTCAAATGATACACAATCACGTTACTTTTCTCTTTATTTTGACTGTATAAACTTTAATGATCCTGTTGTTATGGGTGATCCTAATCCTCAACCTTCATCTGGCAACGGTACTTTACGTTATGCCAATAGTGGTAATGGACAATATAAAGATCGTATCCTTTTTATGGATTGGAAAAATTCATCATTAGAAGATGGTATCCAAGACGGTGATGTGGTTAATTTTACTATTCCAGCTGATACTGGTATTCCTAATGGAACATTAAAGGCTACTTTTTCTAATATTGATGATCCCAATGGTATTGCAACAGAAATAGTTCCTACAGATATGAGAACTTGGGGAGGTGCTCCCTTTTATAAACTTTATGATACATTGGGCACTGGTGAAGCGATTAAAACGGAACAAATCAATAAAAATAATACACTTGGAGAAAATCATTTTACCTTTGATATAACTTGGGAAATGAGAATTAATGGTCAAATTGTTGCACCTGATATTCTTTTTGCTGATCCAGAATCAACGACTGAAGGTTCAGAGCAAATGGATATAACCACTAATGGTGGTGTTTGGTCAGTTATTGAAAATGCTGTTAATGAGAGTTACATTGTTGATGGCATTGGCTCAACGACTGTTCACGTAAAAGATACAGAAGATCCAAATATAGATGATAATAACCCTGTCAGCACCGAAGGTTCACCACTTTTATTAAGCAAAGGGATGACTCAAACTACTGTTGCCTTCCGTACACTGGAATCTAGTAATGGCGAGCCTATGGGAGGCAAAGAGGGCGTTACTTTTGGTTTACTTGTTCCTCGTGATCATGGTGATGCACCATCTACTTACGGTGATGCTACTCATGCTTTTATTGAAGAAGCTATCTCCCCATCAAAAAGTCAACAGGGTTTAAAATTCACTGCTGGTACGCCATTTTTTGGAACACCACCTGATAGTGAAGCTGTTGCTCAACAAGATGCCCCCCCAACAAGTCAAGGAGATGATAGCCATAAAGATGCCTTTGATACCGCAAGAGATGATGATGAAGATATTGAAATTTCTCAACTACCTACAGGTCAGTCAGTTGAAGTAAGCATCCCTGTTAATGGGGCAGGTTTTTTGCAGGCATGGGTTGATTGGAATGCTGATGGAGACTTTGGTGATGCTAATGAACAGGTTGTTGCTAATCGTAGCGTTAATAGTGGTAGTATTGCTGTCACCTTAAATATTCCTGAAAATGCAGAAATTGGTAATTCTTTTGCACGTTTTAGAATAAGTACAGAGCAAAACTTGCAATCAACAGGTTATGCCAAAGATGGTGAGGTAGAAGATATTGCCATTGAAATAACTCAAGGTGGGGTATGTCGAGTTGATGATTTAGAGGCAAGTTTATATGCAACTTCTTCTGTTTCCACCAATTCTAATACCTTAAATGCTTCAACGCGTGTCTATCAAGCGAAATTTGATAATGCCAGTTGGGAAGGGCATATTTTAGCTTATAATCTAGAAACCTCTGATAATGATGGCAGTGTTAAATCATTGCAATGGGATGCAAGCAATATGTCGAGAACAGGTCGTCATGTATTCAGCTATAACCCTAGTGCATCTAATCGTGGCATACCCTTTCAATGGAATCAATTCAATGCTCAACAAAAATCATTATTAAGAGATGGTCATAATGTAGCTTGGGGGAAAACTCTTAGGCGATGGGTGAAGGGGAGCATAACCAAAGAAGGCACTCGCTTTAGGGCAAGAAATAGCATTCTCGGCGATATTATTAACTCCAATCTGCTTTTTAAAGATACTTTAGCAAATTATGGTTATAGTCGTTTGCCTGAGGGTGGCAACTACCCTGCTTTTTTAAGTGACAAACAAAATACAACACCGACAATATTTATTGGAGCTAATGATGGCATGTTACATGCTTTTAATGGCAATTTTGGTGAAGAGCTGTTTGCTTATGTTCCTAATGAAATCTTCTCAAAACTTCCTATCATTAGTGATAAAAAATATGGCTGTAAAGCCTCTAATTGCTTACCCCATGAATATTTGGTAGATGGCAAGTCTGCAATTGGTGATGCTTATTTTGCATCAAGTTCAGATTGGCATACGGTTTTGATTGGTGGTTTAGGCTTAGGTGGCAAAGCTCTTTTTGCTCTGGATGTCACTAATCCTGGGAGCTTTTCAGCCAATGATGTGTTATGGGAGATCTCATCAACTCAAGCGGTCAGCGCAGGAAGTGATGCCAGTGAATTTACCAATCACTTGGGAAAAACCATTCCCTCAGCAAGTGTTGTTAGATTAAATAATTCTGATTCAACAAAGCGATGGGCAGCGGTTGTCGGCAATGGCTATGAATCTGCTAATCATCAAGCGGTTTTATTTATTATTGATATTGAAACAGGTGCTTTAATTAAAAAAATCAATACAAACTCAGGGTCAGAAGATCATCCCAATGGCTTATCAACACCTGTCGCAATAGATTCAAATAATGATTCTATTGTCGATAGAATTTATGCAGGTGATTTATTAGGCAATCTCTGGGCCTTTGATGTCAGTGGAAATAACCCAGACAATTGGAATGTTGATTTTAGTGGCGAACCACTCTTCTCAACTTCACGAGCCATAACTGCACCACCACAGGTAGGGAAAAATAAACTCGGTGGGTTAATGGTTTATTTCGGCACAGGAAAATACTTTGATGTGGGTGATAATATGTATGAAAATGCTCCAGTCTCTAATACCTATTATGGTATTCATGATAATGGCTCGCCAGTGTCTCCTGCCACCCTTGTTGAGCAACAAATTCTGCAACAAGATGCAGCAAATGAGACAGACTATAATGCAAGAGTCACATCAAATAACCCAGTAGACTTTAGCACTGATCATGGTTGGTATATGAATCTACCCGATGCAGGAGAACGTGTTATATCACAAGCTTTACTAAGAGCAGGACGATTAATCTTTACCACAATGACACCACCTGGCAATATTTGTGCATGGGGTGGGACAAGTTGGCTAATGGAATTCAATGCTGTTGATGGTAAACGACTGGCTGCACCACCACTTGATATTAATAATGACAAAGAATTTACAGCAGCTGATAATGTTGAATATCAAAATGAAGCAACCGTTATATCAGGTATTCAAGATACAAGTCTGGG
>JALSLM010000163.1 GCA_026988295.1 Thiotrichaceae bacterium | reverse complement strand
CCTCCTAGAAACTACAGGTTTAATCCACTACTAAAAATAGATAATAAAAATGAGAATAATAATAAATAAGACTTTAGGTTTGAATAAAATACGAAACTTAAGGCGAAAAGATAAGTTAAGTTCTGTTTCTTATTTGATCCTAAGCCCTAAACAAATTGGATTTACCCTGATTGAAGTTATGATTGTAGTGGCAATTTCAGGTATTTTATTCGCACTTGCTCTACCTAGTTTCGATCATCTTTTGAAAGACAATAAAATGACTTCATTGCACAATGAATTGCTTTCATCACTAACTTTGGCACGTAATACCGCTATAAATAAAGGTATTTTTGCCACGCTTTGCAAGGCTAATTCAAGTGCTAGTGATTGTGATTCTTCAGCATCATGGAAGGATGGTTGGATAGTCTTTCCCGATAGTAACAATAATGGAGCGGTAGATTCGGGAGAAACCATTATAGCGATAAATAATGCGCTACCTAGCGGTGTCTCAATAAGTTTTAATCACAATAGGATTACCTATGGCTCTCAAGGTTATGCACAAGGTTATAGTGGTACTTTTACTTTTTGTGATGATAAAAATAGAATAGAAAAAAAGGGTATGGTGATTTCCAGCAATGGTCGTATCAGAGTAGCAACCTCAAGTTCTGAACTGGCTAGTTGCCCGAATTAAAAAATGATGAAGGCTATGATAACAATGAACGCTATGATAATAATGAAGGCTATAAAAAATAAAAATGCAGGGTTTTCGCTTTTAGAAGTTTTAATTGCAGTTTTGATTCTTTCTTTTGGTTTGCTAGGGGCTGCAGGCTTGCAAAATAAAACTCAACAGTTTAGTCGATCTGCCTATTTTAATACTCAGTCAACCGTGTTTGCACATGATATTTTTGAAAGAGCCAGAGCAAACCCAAGTGGGCTTGCTGCGGGATATTATAATAATCCAAGTGCTCAAGAAAAGACATCTTGCTATAGCCTAACAGGTTGTAGCACCTCGGACATGGCTAAAAATGACATGTATGAATGGTCGGCAACGGTCGAAAAAACTTTACCCGGTGGTAAAGCTGTTATTTGCATTGATTCAAGTGCAGATGATGGAACTCCAGCAGAACCAGCCTGTGATGGTGTTGGTTTGGTTTCTGCTGCCAAAGTATGGTGGTCAAAACTGGATGGAACTACTCAAAGAGTCGTTATTACTTCGGCTTTATAATCGACTTTAAAGAGCTATCCAAGAATAAAGAGCCTACTGATTCAAGGTAAAATAACAAAATGATAAAAATAAATAATAATAAGCAAACTGGTTTAACCTTAATTGAGCTATTGATTTCAATGCTAATAGGTTTATTTATCTTAACTGGAATTGTCCAAGTTTTTGGAACTACAAAAAATTCCAGTCGATTGCTACAAGCTGAAGCAGAAATACAAGGTAATGCACGTTTTGCATTCTCAGTTATCACCTCAATCGTGCAAGGAGCGGGGGATTTTGGCTGTCAGGCGGCAAACCCACTTTCTACGCTTTCCTTGGTTAATACCACAGCAAACACCTTTAAACCAGTGCGAGTTATCGAAGGCTGGGAAGCAGTAGGCACTGACTATGGTGATAATTATTCTACAAATGTAGGCTCAGAGGTAGTTGATATTAGTGATTCACACTGGGTTACCTCTGATAGTGCAGCAAAAGATTCAGGAACAAACTCAAAACAGTTTTCTGATATTTTCAAAATTTGGTATACCAAAAAAGAAAAAACACAGCTAGCCTCTATTGCGGGCAATGTATTAACAGTGTCACCTATTGATCTGGAGAATGGAAACATTATAGCAATCAATGATTGTCAATCATTACTTTTTGCTCAAGTTTGTTCTTGTGAAGATACGGACTGTAGTGGAACAGATACAGAAGCAGATATAGACCCTGCATCCTGTAGCTCTCCTGGTAATAAAGCCTATAATTTATCAAATTTAAATATATCAACTACACAGATCAGTGTTTTGGATGCTGCCTTATTTTTTGTTGGCAAACGTGATGATACTGCTGAGAATATCCCTGCTTTATTCGTTAGGCATCTGGCTAATAATGTAAGCCTTAAAGCAAAAGAAGAAATCTTAGAAGGTGTTGAAAGTATGCAGGTTTTGTATGGTGAAGATACTAATGATGATAAATCACCCAATTATTATGTTAGTGCCAATAAAGTTGCTGACTGGAATCATATAGTTAGCCTTAAAATCAGCCTATTGCTACGTTCAAATAATAATAATATTTTGCCTACAGCTCAAACATTTAAGTTTAATGGCGCTGATATAAATATCGCTTCATCAGATCGGTATTTACGACGTGTATTTACCTCAGTTATATCGTTAAGAAATCGTAATATTGGTTTTTAACTGAGTCCGCTTAAGGCTTCATATTTAATAGAAAAGTTGAGGAGGTTAACAAGAAAATGAAATATCAAAAAAAACAATCAGGTGCAATACTTGTTATCGGGCTGATAATACTTATGGTTTTATCGGTTATTACTATTGCTTCAAGTAAAACAACCCTGTTGCAGCAAAAAATGTCGAGTAATCTCAAAGACAGAGAGCTGGCCTTTCAAGCAGCTGAAACAGCAATTTCAATAGGTGAAAACTTCATCAGAAACAAAACTAAAACTGAATTAAAAGCTATGACATTTGATGGTTCAGATGGCTTCTATGGCTATGATTCTGATAGAGCACTAAAAGAGGAATCTGATTGGGAAAATTTAAATACCCGAAATTCTGGTCAAAGCTTACATCAAGTAACAGGAACACAAGAATATATTATTGAAAATATCGAGGGTATTAGACCACCAGGTGGATCATTGCAAGCCCCTAGTGCGATTGATTCTTTCTATTATCGAATATCATCAAAAAGTAAAGGCGGAACTGCTGATTCGTTGGTTGTTCTACAATCTATCTATAAAAAATAATCTTGTGTATTTCGCCTCACAAGCCCAGTGCTAACCTGTAAATCACCAATATTGCACCGTCCCTTAGTATCAATAGAACCCGTTATCATTAGAAAAAGTTAAAAAAAAGGGGGGGATGGGTATAGATCAATATCATCCTTATTACTTTTTCGTTATCATTGCCTGCTTTAGGAAACCCTGATCAAGTCCAATTATTTTTAGCTTGCCAAATCTGCCGATATTTTCCATGAAGATCGACGCAATAGAATGACTATTACGACTCACTTCATGAAAAATAGCGACAGATTTTTCTGCGCTAAATTCTAATCGACTTAATCAGGTTTTCCTTTAGGGACGGCGCAATAATATAATTACCAACTATTGTCCCGTTCCTTATTTTTATAGGTATATTCTAAGGGCAAATAAATGCAGTTTTTTCAAATTGAGGGTGGTACGCCACTCGACGGTGATGTGGTTATTTCAGGTGCTAAAAATGCGGTGTTGCCTTTACAGGCGGCGGCTTTATTAGCGAATGGAAAAATGACTATTCGTAATGTTCCACGCTTAAAAGATGTAAAAACCCTAGCATCTTTAATAGAAGGTATGGGGGTTACGGTTAAAACAGATAAAAATAATAATATCACCACTGATACTTCCACAATCAAAAATCAAATCGCACCTTATGAACTAGTTCGCACTATGCGAGCATCTATTCTGGTGCTTGGTCCTTTGGTTGCTCGCTATGGTTATGCCGAGGTTTCACTGCCAGGTGGTTGTGCGATTGGCAGTCGTCCTGTCAATATCCATCTTACTGGTCTTGAGGCAATGGGTGTTGAGATTACGGTTGATGAAGGTTTTATTCGAGCTAAAGCTGATCGTCTAAAAGGTGCTACCATTGTCATGGAAGCTGTTACTGTAACAGGAACAGAAAACCTGTTAATGGCGGCTGTTCTTGCAGAAGGTAAAACCATTCTTGAAAATGCGGCGCGTGAACCTGAGGTGGTTGATCTTGCAAATTGCCTAAATCAAATGGGTGCAAAAATCACTGGCGAAGGTACTAATACAATTACCATTGAAGGTGTTAAAAAACTCAAAGGTATTGATTACTCTGTTTTACCTGATCGTATTGAAACTGGCACTTATCTAGCTGCTGCCGCTATCACAGGCGGGCGTATTAAATGTATTAATGCAGCACCCTATACACTTGATGCAGTTTTGCAGAAATTTCGTGAAGCAGGCGCAAGCATTGCCCTTGGTGATGACTGGATTGAGCTAGATATGCGCGGTCGCAAACTAAAAGCAGTAGATATTCGCACTGAGCCACACCCTGGCTTTCCTACTGATATGCAGGCACAGTTTATGTCAATGAATTGTGTTTCAGAAGGCATTGGCGTAGTGGTTGAGAATATATTTGAAAACCGTATGATGCATGTCGCAGAATTAATGCGTATGGGTGCTAATATACGCCTCGAAGGTAATACGGCAATAGTTGCTGGAATGCCCTCTTTGCGTGGTGCACCAGTAATGGCGACAGATTTACGTGCATCAGCTTGCTTGATTCTAGCGGGGCTAGCAGCAAAAGGTGTTACCATTGTTGACCGTATTTATCATACTGACCGTGGTTATGAAAAGATTGAAGAAAAGCTCACTGCTGTAGGCGCAAAAATTAAGCGTATAACCTAAGCCACAAACTAAACCTCAGACTAATAGAAACCTAAAATGAAAGATACACTAACAATCGCCCTTTCAAAGGGTCGTATTTTTGAAGAAACCATGCCTTTGTTAAAGTCAGCAGGTATCGAAGCCTTGGATGACCCTGAAACCAGTCGCAAGCTGATTCTGGATACCAACCATGAAAATATTAAACTAGTGATTATTCGTGCAACGGATGTCCCTGTTTATGTTCAATATGGTGCGGCAGATCTAGGCGTGACAGGAAAAGATGTTTTAATGGAGCATGGTGGCGAAGGGCTCTATGAAATGCTTGATTTGCAAATTGCCAAATGCAAACTAATGACAGCAGGTTTTGCTGATAGACCTCTGCCAGAAGGGCAAATAAAAGTTGCCACAAAATTTGTAAACTGCACACGCGATTATTTTGCAAAACAGGGCCGACAAATAGAAATTATCAAGCTCTATGGCTCAATGGAGCTTGCACCAATTGTTGGCTTAGCCGATATTATCGTTGATGTAGTACAAACAGGTGGCACTCTAAAAGCCAATGGGCTCGTACCTTTAGAGCACATGGCAGATATTAGCTCACGTATGATAGTGAATACCGCTTCAATGAAAATGAAACATCAGAAATTAAAAAAGCTGCTTGATCAACTTAAAGATGCTGTAGACCAAAAATAGAAAGAAATATGACCATGAGTAAACTAACAGAAACAAAATTCCCGACTGACGATTTACGAATAACAGGTGTTGAAGAAGTCCTCTCTCCTGCCTCTTTATTTAAAAACTATCCGCTTACAGAAGCCGCCGCAGAAACTGTTTATAATGCTCGCAATGCATCACATAAAATATTGCATGGTGAGGATGATCGCTTAATTGTTATTGTTGGTCCTTGCTCAATACACGATCCCAAAGCCGCACTTGAGTATGCCCAAAAACTGGCAGGCTTACGCGAA
>JALSLM010000162.1 GCA_026988295.1 Thiotrichaceae bacterium | reverse complement strand
TAGAATAACTATTACGTCTCACTTCGTGAAAAATAGCGACAGATTGTTCTGCACTAAATTCTAATCGACTTAATCAGGATTTCCTTAAGGATTCAGCTTAAATTGTAGGTTGACCTAGGAGGCTGTCCGAGAATAGAGAGCCTACTGCAGAAAAGCTGAATTTGGCTAGCTTTTCCTCCAATCTTCGGCGAATAGAACAACTATTCCCCTCAAATCGGTGAAAAATCTAGCTCAAATCAGCTTTCCCTCGCTACGACTCCTATTCTCGGACAGCCTCCTAGATTATTGCACGTAGCGAAATAATGTAAGTCAACAAGTCAAATTTAATTCCTGATTAGAATACTCAAGTATATATTTTCTTTTTGATAAAAATCATTGTTGAGTGAGTCAATTTGAGTAGAATCTCCGCCTACTTCTAAATAACCAAGGAAATTAGTATGAAATATAAAATATTTTTGCTCGCTGGAGTGCTTGCATGTTCTTCTGCATTTGCTGCAGAAAAACCAGCAGACCCCAAAAAGCAAACTTCATGGAATCTTTATGTTGACTCAAAAGAAGCTTACACGATGAAGAAAGAGCAAGGTGATAAGGTTTTATTTATTGATATCCGCGACCCTATTGAAATCATGTTTACAGGTTTTACCGATGTGGTGGATGTGAATATCCCCTTTAAATTATCAACACCCTCGCAATGGCATAAACCACCAAAGCAAGTATTTAAAATGACAACTAATCCAGATTTTGAGTCATTGGTTGCAAAAGCACTCAAAGATCGAGGACTTGATAAATCAGCACCTATTATTTTAATGTGTCGTTCAGGCGGGACTCGTGGCGCACCAAGTTCAAAAATGCTTGAGGGCAAGGGTTATAAAAATGTTTATGTTGTCACCGATGGTTTTGAAGGTGGAAAAATCAAGAAGGGTGAGAAAAAGAATTGGCGTTTAAAGAATGGTTGGAAGAATGCGAACTTACCTTGGAGTTATAAGCTCAATAAAGAAAAAATGTTTTTCAGAACAGCTGAGCTAGATCAAAAAATGGCTTTGATTAGCGCTTCTAAACAAACCATTGGGAAATTTGCTAAAACACTTAAAGGTGAATTAAAAAAGGCTGTAAAGGAAGGCGGTTTAACCAATGCTATTAGTGTTTGTAGCAAGAAGGCGACACCTATTGCTCAAGATATTTCCAAACAACAAGGTTTAACCATCAAGCGCGTTAGTATCAAAAATCGTAATCCTGCTAATGTGCCTACTGAATGGCAAAGAAAAGTATTAGAAGATTTCGCACTCAAACATGCAAAGGGTGCTGACTTAAAGAAAATGGCTTATGCTCAAATTGTTGAAACAGATGGTAAAAAGCAATTCCGTTTTGTTAAGGCAATTCCAACAGGAAAGCTATGCTTAAAGTGTCATGCTGAAAAAATTGATGCTAAGGTTGAAGCTAAACTGGCAGAACTTTATCCTGATGACAAAGCTCGTGGCTTTAAACAAGGTGACCTTCGCGGTGCATTTGTTGTGACTAAAGACCTGAACTAATTTATTACCTGAATCTATGAGATCAATGTGGATTCAGGTTATTAGTTTATTTGAGCTGAATTCGTGTGTAATGAATTCAGCTCAAAAGTGTTTAAGATCATTTCTGTGATTTTAAGTATGAATATCAATCTCAAACTTAACTTTGTTGATCAATAATCATCTATACTACACTACCCCCTCTTTTTTCATGCTTTTTTAGGGCAGTTCAAACCTTGCCTCCTAAGTGTGATTAAAGACTATCTTCCCGTCTTCTACGTCTACTTTAATCGTTTCACCGGGTGCAAATTCTCCTGCTAAGATTTTCTGTGCTAGAGGGTTTTCAATTTCGGTTTGAATTGTCCGCTTGAGTGGACGTGCGCCGTAGACTGGATCAAAGCCTTCTTCGCCAATTTTATCTAGTGCCACATCGGAGAATGCAATCGAAAGATCATTTTCAGCGAGTCGTTTTCCAAGGTTCTGCAGTTGGATTTCGGCAATCTTGCGAATATCTTCTTTGCTTAATGGGCGGAATACCACGCTATCATCAATACGGTTAATAAACTCGGGTCTAAAGTGCGTTCCGACCACTTCCATTACGGCTGCTTTCATGTCTTCATAGCTTCCATCGGCCATTGATTGAATCATGTCAGAGCCTAGGTTAGAGGTCATAATTACCACGGTATTGCTGAAATCAACGGTGCGCCCTTGACCATCTGTCAAGCGTCCGTCATCCAGCACTTGCAGTAGAATATTGAAAACATCAGGATGTGCTTTTTCGACTTCATCCAGCAAAATCACTGAATAAGGCTTACGACGCACTAGCTCAGTCAGATAGCCACCTTCTTCATAGCCCACATAGCCTGGAGGCGCACCGATTAAGCGTGCCACCGAGTGCTTTTCCATAAACTCCGACATATCAACGCGCACCATTGCCTCTTCGGTATCAAATAAGAAGTTAGCCAATGCCTTGCTGAGTTCGGTTTTTCCCACCCCTGTTGGGCCGAGAAAGAGAAAAGAACCGTTTGGACGTTGTGGATCAGACAAGCCAGCGCGTGAGCGGCGAATGGCATTGGAGACTGCCTCAATCGCTTCTGTTTGACCAATCACCTGCTTGCGTAATTCGTCTTCCATACGCAATAGCTTATCGCGCTCACCTTCGAGCATTTTGCTCACTGGAATGCCTGTCCACATAGAAACAATTTCAGCAATTTCTTCATCGCTGACTTTATTGCGTAGCAGTTGAAAATGCTCGGTAGGATCAACCTCACTCGCCGCTTCTAACTGTTTTTCAAGCTCAGGGATTCTGCCATATTGTAATTCTGACATACGCTGTAAATCACCTGCACGGTGGGCAGTTTCAAGCTCAATACGTGCCTGATCCAGCTCTTCTTTAATATGTGCCGTGCCTTGAACGGCTGCTTTTTCTGATTTCCAGATTTCTTCCAGATCAGAAAACTCTTTTTCAAGTTGATCAATTTTTTCTTGCAACTCAGCCAAGCGTTTTTTCGAGGCATCATCATCTTCTTTCTTGAGTGCTTCACGTTCGATTTTATATTGAATCAGTTTGCGCTCAAGCTTATCCATCGCCTCTGGCTTTGAATCAATTTCCAAACGAATGCGTGAGGCTGCCTCATCAATCAAATCAATCGCCTTATCAGGCAACTGCCGATCCGTGATATAACGATGCGAAAGGGTCGCTGCTGCAACAATTGCTGGGTCAGTAATTTCAACACCGTGATGCGCCTCATAACGCTCTTTTAAGCCACGCAAAATTGCCACCGTATCTTCAACCGTTGGCTCATCCACAATAATTTTTTGGAAACGACGCTCAAGTGCAGCATCTTTTTCAATGTATTGACGGTATTCATCCAGCGTGGTTGCACCCACACAATGAAGCTCACCACGCGCCAATGCAGGTTTTAGCATATTACCTGCATCCATCGCGCCCTCAGATGCACCCGCACCTACCATCGTGTGAATTTCATCAATAAACATAATGATATTGCCTTCTGATTTAGCAACATCATTTAAAACTGCTTTTAAACGCTCCTCAAAATCACCACGGAATTTTGCACCCGCCAATAAAGCCGCTAAATCAAGCGATAATAAGCGTTTGCCTTTAACACTATCAGGCACTTCACCATTCACAATACGCTGTGCCAAGCCTTCAACCAAAGCCGTTTTACCGACACCAGGCTCACCAATAATCACAGGGTTGTTTTTAGTACGACGTTGCAAAATCTGCACCATACGGCGGATTTCTTCATCACGCCCAATAATCGGATCAATTTTGCCCTGCTCGGCACGCTCGGTTAAATCAATGGTGTATTTTTTTAAGGCTTCACGCTGATCTTCCGCATTAGGGTCATTCACAGATTGACCACCACGCATTGAATCAATGGCTTGCTCAATCGCTGCTTTAGTTGCACCATTATTTTTCAGTGCCTCACCTAACGCGCCCTTATCTTCAAGTGCCGCAAGTACAAAAAGCTCGGACGAAATATATTGATCATTACGCTTTTGTGCCAATTTATCCGTCACATTTAATAAACGCGACAAATCATTAGAAATATGCACATCACCCGCATCACCGCCAGATACCGACGGCATACGGTCAAGCGCATCACCTAATTGTGAACGCAAAAGATTAGTATTAACACCCGCCTGGGTTAGCAAGCCTCGCGTGCTACCGCCCTCTTGATCAAGCAATGCAATCATTAAATGGACTGGCTCAATAAACTGATGATCCTTGCCTAGTGCAAGCGATTGTGCATCTTGTAGAGCTAGTTGAAATTTACTAGTTAATTTATCTGTTCTCATTGTTATCTACCACCTAGAATTAGTATTTTAAAAACACAGTCTATAAAACCTGTATTTTATTGATGTTATTAAAATATGGACTATTCAAATTCTTTCAAGATTGTATAAGGGATAGATGCGCTAAACTGTCATCTAAGTGACAAAAGAGAGAGTGTGATAGGAGCGGTATTTTCCAATAGGTATTTTCTAATAGGTATTTCCCAATAGAGAAATGAGCCTAAAATAACTCATAATACCCATCCCCCCCTTTTTTTGCATTTTTTGTAACGCAGAGAGTCGCGGAGCGTCTATAACTTCATACCCACGTAGAACGTGGGCATGATAAAAAATACAAGAATGAAGCAATAACACAGCGTCATCCTCGCATGTTTTAAGCGGGGATCTGTTTGAACTTTGTGTATGAACTTTATGTATAAATTGCGTGCATGTATAGCGAGGTTCCCGCTAAAAACATGCGGGAATGACGATGTGGTGGCACATGCGGAAATGATAAATATGGGTGGCACATGCGGAAGATGCGGAGCATCTAATAGGCACGATATAATATATCGAACTCTTTGGTGATATTAATAGCAATACCCAAAAAACCTATGTAAAATCTTGGTAAATGGCGAGTTTAGTCTGTATCTTCGCTAAACTTGTTACATTATGCTTGATGGCTAGTTGATAGCTAAGGTGGCGAATTAAATCTGTTTTTTTGTAGGTCGGATTAGTGATAGCGTAATCCGACAAATTGCGGTAATTTATGAGTCTGCCTGAGGCGAAAAATAAATTAATTTGGAATTTTATTGATTGTTATTCCTTTGTATAGGTATTTATGGCTAAACTTCTTCTTTTAAACGGACCTAATCTAAATCTACTAGGTGTCCGTGAGCCTGAAATATATGGTTCTGAAACCTTGGATGATATTGCTAATAAGTTATCTGAACAGGCATCAGTGCAAGATCACCAAATTACTCATTTTCAAAGTAATATTGAGGGTGAGTTAATTAATCGAATTCACTTGGCAGCACAGGAGGATATAGCTTTTATACTGTTTAATCCTGCTGCCTATACACACACTAGCATCGCTCTTCGTGATGCACTTTTGGGAACTAAAATTCCCTTTATTGAAATACACCTTTCCAATGTGCATCAAAGAGAAGCCTTTCGCCAGCATTCTTATTTTTCAGATATTGCTGTTGGCACTATCGTAGGGCTTGGTGCTCAAGGTTATGAGCTTGCTTTGCAGGCTGCCTTGCATCATTTGGAATCCAAATAAACTAATATCGAGAACAATTAATATGGACGTTCGCAAAATTAAAAAGTTAATTGAGTTAATTGAAAATAGCGACATTGCTGAACTAGAAATTATTGAGGGTGAGGAGTCTGTACGCATTTCGCGCCAACCTCCTGCTCCTATTACGGTTGCTGCTCCTGCGCCTCTTGCGGCTCCTGTGGGAACGACTCCTGCTCCTGCCGTTGGGCTTAGCTCTCCTGCTATTGAAGAGCCAGATCATCCGAGTGGTGATACTATTGACTCCCCTATGGTGGGTACTTACTATGGTGCTGCTTCTCCCACTTCTTCACCTTTTGTTACTGTGGGTCAATCAGTTTCTGTGGGTGATACGCTTTGTATTATTGAAGCTATGAAAATGCTTAATCAGATTGAGTCAGATAAGGCTGGCGTGATTAAGGCCATATTGGTTGAAAATGAGCAACCTGTTGAATTTGGCCAACCCCTTTTCGTCATTGAATGATAGATACTTATGGAACCCCTGATCAAGTATTAAAAGAGAAGTAAAAATGATAAAAAAATTACTTATCGCCAATCGTGGCGAAATAGCTTTACGGATTTTAAGAGCCTGCCGTGAGATGGGCATTAAAACCGTTGCGGTGCATTCTACTGCTGACCGTGATCTTAAACATGTGCGTCTTGCGGATGAGTCTGTCTGTATTGGCCCTGCTTCATCTATGGAGAGCTATTTAAATATCCCTGCCATCATTAGTGCGGCAGAAGTTACTAATGCCGATGCTATACACCCTGGTTATGGATTTCTTTCTGAAAATGCAGATTTTGCTGAGCGAGTTGAATCCAGTGGATTTATTTTTGTCGGGCCAACTGCTGACACTATTCGTGTAATGGGTGATAAAATCGAAGCTAAAAGAGCTATGCATAAGTCTGGCGTACCTTGTGTGCCTGGCTCTGATGGACCGATTCCTGATGACCCTGATAGCTGCATGAAAATGGCTGAGAAGATTGGCTATCCCATTATTATTAAGGCAACAGGCGGCGGAGGCGGTCGCGGTATGCGTGTTGTATATGATCAATCGGACTTGCTTGAATCTATTGTTTTAACGAAAACCGAAGCTGGGCAAGCATTCAACAATGATGTTGTATTTATGGAGAAATTCCTTGAAAAGCCTCGTCATGTTGAGTTTCAGGTGTTGGCCGACACGCATGGTCATGCGATTCATTTATGTGAGCGTGATTGCTCTATGCAACGTCGTAATCAAAAAGTTGTTGAAGAAGCCCCTGCCCCTGGTGTAACTGAAAAGCAACGAAATAAAATAGGTACTGCCGTCGCTAATGCTTGCAAGGAAATTGGCTATCGTGGCGCGGGTACTTTTGAGTTTCTTTATGAGAATAATGAATTCTACTTTATTGAAATGAATACTCGTTTGCAGGTTGAACACCCTGTAACTGAAATGATAACGGGTGTTGATCTTGTTAAACAGCAACTTATCATTGCATCAGGTAAAAAACTAGAAATTAAGCAAGAAGATATTAAACCAAAAGGTCATGCTATTGAATGTCGTATAAATGCTGAAGATCCTGAAACTTTTGTACCTTCTCCTGGTAAAGTTGAACGCTTTCATGTTCCTGGTGGCTTAGGGGTTCGCATTGATTCACATATTTACGGTGGCTATAGTGTTCCACCTTATTATGATTCAATGATTGGTAAATTAATTGTTCATGCAGAAGACCGTGCTGGCGCTATAAAACGTATGGATGGCGCACTTTCTGAAATGGTTATTGAGGGTATAAAAACCAATATACCATTACAACGTCGCATTATGGAAGATACTGCATTTATTGCAGGCGGTGCAGGCATTGATTATCTGGAAAAAAAGCTGGGCTTATAGCCCACTTTGACTGATGAAAAAACAAGATAGCTGGATACAGCTGGTTTGCCATACATCAAGAGACTACAGTGAATCTCTTGAATCAGTCATGGAAGAGGCTGGTGCGCTTTCTGTGACACTTAAAGATGCCAAAGATGAGCCTGTGTTAGAGCCTCTACCAGGCGAAATTCCACTATGGAAAAACCTTATTATAATCGCCCTATTTGATGCTGATGCTGATCTGAAGGCTTTAACCCTGTTACTTGAAAACAATAAAAATAAATGGAATATTCAAGAATTTTATACTGAAATTATTGAAGACCAAGACTGGGAAAGAGTCTGGATGAAAGATTTTCATCCCTTGCGTTTTGGTGAAAATCTTTGGATTTATCCGAGTAATTATGAAATTCCAGATGATGATGCTGTGAAAATTCATCTCGATCCTGGTCTGGCTTTTGGTACTGGTACTCATCCCACCACAGCCTTATGTCTGGAATGGCTTGATCAACACCCACCTAAAGGGTTAAAAGTCATTGATTATGGATGTGGTAGCGGAATTCTTGCGGTGGCGGCAGCCAAACTGGGAGCAAAACATATTTCTGCGGTTGATATTGATCCTCAGGGATTAGTTGCAACTAAAGATAATATGCAGCGCAATTCAATTGAGGATTCAAAAATAAGTTGCTATTTACCCGATGATTTTACAATTGTGCAATCTGATTTGGTGCTTGCCAATATTTTATGTGGGCCATTGCTTGAACTTTACCCATTGCTTTCGTCACTTATACGATCAGAAGGTACGCTGGTTCTCTCAGGGATACTTGAAGAACAAAAAAATCAAATTATTGATAGCTATGCTTCTGGATTTAAAGATTTTAATATCCAAGTGCTTGATGGCTGGGCAAGAATTTCTGCCACAAAAATTTAAAAATAACTCCTTAGTGATAAGTAGATAATAAATATAGATGTTTACACAATGTGAAAATTGCAAGGCAATATTTCGTGTTACTTTACGAGAGATTACCACAACTAAAGGAAGGCTTCGCTGTGGGGAATGCTATTCTATTTTTGATGCAACCAAAACACTCTCAAATACTACTCCTATGCCTTTTCAGGAAGTTGTTGATCTAGAGTCAACTGCTCCTGTCGTCATCCCTAAGACAAAGAAGAGAGATAACAACAAGGAAGCGCATACTATTTCAATTCGCCAAAGCAATGAAAGCCCTAATGATAGCTTACCTTATTATAAAGAAGACACTGATAAACCTGCTCAAACATTCAATAAGTGGCTGCTAATCTCAGTATTATTTTTAACCTTACTATTAGCCTTGCAAATTTATTTTAATATAAAGTTTAAAGCAACTGAAGAACCTCGACATGAGCCTGAAAAAATTCAAATGCTTAGTTATAATGTTTTTGCGCATCCAAATGAATCGGATGTATTGCTCATTTCTGCAACACTAGAAAACATAGCAAAACTCAAACAACCCTACCCCATTATTGAACTACGCCTAAGTGATTCTAAATCAAAAGTTATTGCGCTCAGACGCTTTAGGCCATCTGAATATCTGCAAAATCAAGCAAAAGGTCTAATGCTTTCTCACAACCAACAAAGCAAAATAAAACTTAAAATTAAAGACCCTGGTAGTAAAGCAACCCGCTTTCAATTCAAGTTTTATTGATACCCATCCCCCCCCTTTTTTGCATATTTTAATTTATGTCATTAAATATTGGCCCTTATAAACTTAGAAGCCACCTTCTTCTAGCACCTATGGCAGGGATCACCGATAAGCCTTATCGTGAGATATGTCAATATTTTGGTGCTGGGCTTACCTATTCTGAAATGATTTCTTCTGATTTATCCTTGTTGAAAACCAGAAAGACGCAGAACAGATTATTGCAAAGCAGTGAGCCAGAGCCGCGCACTGTACAAATTCTTGGTACTGACCCTAGAGTTATGGCTGAATCTGCTCAATTTAATCAAAGTATTGGTGCAAATATTATCGACATCAATATGGGCTGCCCTGCTAAAAAGGTTTGTAGCAAAGCGGCGGGGTCAGCACTGATGAAAGAACCAAAGCTCGTCAAAGAGATTCTCAATCATGTTGTAAAAGCAGTGTCTATACCTGTAACACTTAAAATCAGAACAGGGTGGGAAACTAAGCATCGTAATGCTTTAGAAATTGCTAAGATAGCTGAAGATTGTGGTATTTCATTATTATCCATTCATGGCAGAACCCGAAAGCAGGCTTATACTGGTTTTGCTGAGTTTGAAACCATTCGTCAGATTAAACAAGCGATAGATATTCCCATCATCGCTAATGGTGATATTTATTGTGCTGAAGACGCAAAATTTATTCTCAAATATACACAAGCAGATGGGTTAATGCTTGGCAGAATCACCCGAGGACAACCTTGGGTTTTTGAAGAAATCAGCAATGCTTTAAATCATCAAAAAAATGATCCGAAACATAAAAGCCCAATTTCACTAGAAACAAAGAAAATCATTATTCTAAAGCACCTACGGGGCATTCATAAGCACTATGAAGACAAACAAGCTGTTTGTATTGCTCGAAAACATATAGGCTGGTATTTATCCAATTTAATAAACTGGGATGAAAACTTATTAAAATCTATACGAACTGAAATTTTTTCAATCACTGTTGCAGAGAAACAATATCAAAAACTTGAAGAAATATTAATAATACTTATCACTAAAAGATTATCTGCTACTTTATAAAAAATATTTTTATGAAGAAAGCTCAATTGATTAAAATTATACCTTTTATCAGGCTAAAAAAACCTTCAATAAATAAGCAGATTGTTTATAGCCATTATGACTGTTATTTATACAAGCTAGTTGGTCAGAAAGACAATCTACTAAGATTTATCTACCTATTTTCAAAGCAAAAACTAATATGTCAAGCTTAAAATTTATTCAGGAAATAGGAAAATATTAGTGAGTAGTTTATCTACCTCTGTTGTCATACACAATCTTACAAGGACTCGTAGAGTAAAAAAAGGTACAAATAATCCTATGAAAAATCTCCCTATTGCAACACCAAACGGGCTCTCTTTAGCTGAAACAACAAGAGTTACAGTAAAAGAGTATTTACAACTTCTTGGCGATCAAGATGCCTCATATTTATATCGACTAGTAATCGATGAAGTTGAAAAACCTCTATTAGAAGTATTAATGGAGTACACCAATGGCAATCAATCTCGTACTGCCACCTATCTTGGTATTAATCGTGCCACTTTACGCTCAAAA
>JALSLM010000161.1 GCA_026988295.1 Thiotrichaceae bacterium | reverse complement strand
GCTAAAACTGCCGATATTTTCCACGAAGATCGGCGCAATAGAATAACTATTACGTCTCACTTCGTGAAAAATAGCGACAGTTTTTTCTGCGCTAAATTCTAATCGACTTAATCAGGTTTTCCTTAAGAAGATTCTATTTGCTTCTATAAGGAATCATTGGTCTTTTACTCTATAACCTGAACCCGTGAAGTCACTATGGAATAGGGTTCAAACTATTGATTAATAACGATAATTAAAAATACTGGCTTAACCTATGGGTGAAGCTAAGATTTAGTGAGCTTCCCATCTGTGCTAGCAGATGGTGAACTCAATTATGCAGAGCTTTTTAAATCCCGTGCTAAACCAATATCTTGTGCCCTGTTATCCGCATTGACCTCACGGATTCAGGTATAATGCCCATTGGATTAATTTACCCCTGTGAAAAATACTGTGAATAATAAAGAGCTTCCTGATATATCTGAACAATATAGACCTGTTATCGAACGCTGGATTTTGCGTATTCTGCTTGATTTGCGGGGATACACCATGATGAGCATGAATTATGGATTGGATGAATATAAAAAGATCCTTGATTTTATTGATCTTGATTATTTGGTGGATAAATATGAAGACAAGCGCTTAAAAAAGAAAAAATTACGGAAGATTTTAAAATCCCTGCATGAGAAAAATGAAAAATTGCGCAATATTAAGCAAGGTCCTTTGTTTAATAATCTGGATAAATTTGCTCAATTAATTGGTATGAATACCGCTGAAAAAGAAATACTGTCTTTTTGCTTGATGCTCAATTTGGTTCGAGAGATTGAAAATGTGACTGAGATTTTAGGTACTTTGTCATCAGCTAATATTATTCATGCTTTATCCGTGATTCTTGATATTGATACTCAAAAGGTTCGCAAAGCAATGGTGTCTGATGGCTTGCTTCACCGTACTGGTCTAGTGCGGCTTGCGCGTGATAAAGGCGAGTTCTTTTATCAGCTTTCTGTTATGGGTGATCTACAGGAAGTTATGCTAGATGAAAGCGAACCCGATATGATGAAGTCATTAACTCGCTTTTTTGCGCCTACCAAGCCAGCCACATTAAAGCTTGAAGATTTTCAGCACATAGATAAAGATGTTCAGCTACTGCATCGTTATCTACAAGTTACTAATAAAACAAGAAAAAAAGGCGTCAATATCCTCATTTATGGCGTACCTGGTACAGGTAAAACCGAGCTAGTACGCACCTTGGCAGAGTCATTAAACTTAAAATTATATGAAGTTGCAGTTGATACCCAAATAGATGGCTATGATGATATCTATGATGAGCGTTCACGCATGGATTCTTACCGTCTCTGCTTGCAAGTATTAAAACGCAAGAAAGACACGCTCATTTTATTTGATGAAATTGAAGATGCTTTTATTCGTGATGGAAGTATGGAACGCTTTGGTATTCGAACCAGTACCGATGCGAAAAAAGGCTCTTTAAATCATACTCTTGAAAGTAATCCTTTAGTAACTTTATGGGTTTCTAATGTTATTAGTCATATTGATGAGAGTATCATTCGACGCTTTGATTATGTCGTTGAATTGAGAATCCCTCCTCAAAGCGCACGTTTTCGAATTATTAAAAAACATATTGCAGATCTGAATGTGAGTGAAGCATGGATTGATCGTATTTCAAATAATGAAAGTCTTGCTCCTGCGCTAATTTCTCGTGCAGTCAAGGTCGTTAAAGCGTTAGGTGATAAGGACCAAAAGAAAACTGAAGCCAATATGGAACGAATCTTAGGTAATACTCTTGATGCAATGGGCTATGATAAAAACTTATCAAACCCTCACCCTACTGTCTTAAGCTACTGTCTTGATGCTCTTAATCCTGACTATGATTTAAAAAGCCTGCAACAAGGTTTACTAGAAAATCCCAAAGGTACTTTTTGTCTTTACGGTCCGTCAGGTACAGGTAAAAGTGAATTTGCACATCAATTAGCTAAAGTTTTGGATAAGCCACTATTAATCAAACGCGCCTCTGATCTGCTTGACCCCTATGTTGGCATGACCGAACGTAATATCAGCAATATGTTTGAAGAAGCTAAATATGAAGACTCGCTATTATTGCTCGATGAGGCCGATAGTTTTTTACGTGATCGTACCCTCTCACGAGAATCATGGGAAGTCACTCAAGTTAATGAATTATTAACACAAATGGAACAGTTTAACGGCTTGTTTTTTTGTACAACCAATCTCATTGATTTGCTAGATCAGGCATCATTACGCCGTTTTGATCTTAAAATTAAATTTGATTATTTAAAACCTCAACAGGCTTGGATATTGTTTGAACAAACTTTAAATGATGCGGGTGTTTCTACGCCCGAAGATGAGAAAGGCTACAAAGAACAAGTCAAAGCTTTGCAAGGCATAACACCAGGCGACTTTGCCACTGCCATTAAGCAAAACCGTTTTACACCTAAAAAATTGACGGCAAAATACCTGCTTAATGCACTGATTCGTGAGATTAAATTCAAACAATACGGTGCATTTAAAGAAATTGGCTTTATGGCGCATCAAAGCAAGGCTTAAGGTTTGTTTGTGATAGAAATACTTTGTTTGTCTAGGAGGCTGTCCGAGTTCTCGGACAGCCTCCTAGTATTCTATCGGACCCAGCTTATTGGAGTATTAGCTTTCAAAGGCAATATTGTCATAAATATCAGCAACACGAAGCACCATTTCAGGGCAATTTAGTATTATTTCATCTTCTAAATCTGTGTAGGTTTTTACCCACCAGCGTCCGTTATCTTGGCGATATACAAGGCTTACTCGACAGACATCTTGATCAACCATTAAATAGGCTTTGAGTGATTCAATATCTTGGTAGGCAATGAGTTTTTCGGTGTTGTCTTTTTCTTTAGTTGAAGGGGATAGTACTTCAATAATAAGACAGGGGTTTTCGAGATAATAATCATCTGCATCATTGCTCTGATCACAGCTAACGACAACATCAGGATAGTAATAACTTTTACGGTGGGGAATTCTGACTTTAATGTCTGAACTATAAATCTCGCAGGAGGCTTGAGATTGGTTATTTAGAGCAATAACAAGATTTAATGCAATCCGATTGTGACGTTTGCTTGATCCTGCCATTGCATAGACTTTTCCGTCAATATACTCATGGCGAGTTTCAGCAAGCTTTTCGCCTTCTAGGTACTCTTGCTCATCAATATATTCATTATTTAAGTTTGTCACTGCCATTGTTTTAGCCTCCTAGTTAATATTATAGCATTGTCGTCTGTGTTGTATCATGCATTATAAAAAATGCAAAAACAGGGGGGGATGGGTATCTATAAATTTACCCTGTATCCATCAAGCTACCTAGGAGATTGTCTGAAATCACTCATTATTTGTGTCATTTTTTTGGGTATTTTTGATGTATTCCAGTTTTTAATGGCCCACAACCATAGTTCATCTAAAGAGGAGAAATTATCAATTAAAGGTGGGTTTTGCCCCAAAAAATCTAGTGCCTTGATGAGATTTGCTCTTTTTTCTGTGGGTAATATTTCAGGGGCAAAATTTTGTTTGCTGAGTTTTTTGCCTGAGCTGTCAACAGCCACAGGGAAATGTAAATAATCAGGTTGGGGATAGCCTAAGATTTTTTGTAGATAAATTTGCCGAGGCGTATTGTCATATAAATCAGCACCGCGAACAATCTGGGATACGCCTTGCAAAGCATCATCAATAACGACGGCTAATTGATAGGCAAATAAGCCATCCCTTCGTTTTAAGATAAAATCACCAATATCTTTGTTAATGTTTTGGCAAAATATCTCTTTTTGGCATTGGTCTTTAAAACAAACTAGATCTGTATTGGTTTTAAGTCGAGTGCTTAAATGATTGTTATTGGTAGAATCAGAATTTATTGTGCTATTTCTGCAAAACCCTGGGTAAATATAGCCAAATTTGCCCGCAGGGGCGCTTGCTACTAATTTTTTGCGTGTGCAACTGCAAGGGTAGGTATATTGTTGTATAGAGTCGAGCATAGCTTGATAAATATCATTACGCTGGCTTTGATAGAGTGGCTCGTCATCCCATTCAAAACCGTAGTTTTCAAGTGTTTTTATAATGCTAAGACTAGCGTTCTTATTACAGCGTTGAGTATCAACATCTTCAATGCGTAGTAGCCATTTGCCGTTTTGTTGACGTGCGCAAAGATAGCTGGCAGTGGCAGCAATTAATGAGCCGAAATGGAGAGGGCCTGTAGGGGAGGGTGCAAATCGACCGATTGTTTGATTGGTTTTGATTGAGTTGTTAAAAAAGTATTAAAAAAAGGGGGGGGATGGGTATTAAGGACTCAAAATTAAATAACTTCCATAAGTTATTCAGTTCTGAGTCCTAAGAATTTGTTATGCCATCTGCTTTTCTTTGATTTCCTGTGTGGTTTTGCAGTCAATACATAGCTCTGCTGTTGGGCGTACTTCAAGGCGTTGCAACCCTATTTCAATGCCACAGGCATCACAAAAGCCATAATCATCTGCATCAACACGCGCAATAGTTTTTTCGATTTTGCGAACTAGTTTTCTTTCTCTGTCGCGGGCGCGTAATTCAAGTGTGAATTCTTCTTCTTGAGTCGCGCGGTCAGCAGGATCTGAAAAATTAGTCGCTTCTTCTTGCATGTGGTCAACAGTACGGGTGGCTTCTTCTATAAGTGATTTTTTCCATGCAACCAAAATACGTTTAAAATGATCAAGTTGATCTTGATTCATGTATTCTTCATTTTCTTTTTCGATATAAGGCTCAATACCATCGACAGGTAAAGCAGATTTTCTTGTAATTGTAGTAGTAGGCTTAGTAGTTGTCATTTTTTACTCCTGAAATAGGTAGCTCATTTATTGTTAAAATTTAGCTCTACCTAACGATAAAATTTATCGCGCGCATTATACCCGATAATTGGTATAAGGTAAACTAAATTTTAACTATTGTGATATCTAATTATAGTGATAATAATGGTGCTGTTTTAAAAAAAAGCAAACTTGGTATACTCTAATATTACTAATATGATACAAACTGACAGACAATGTAGATGAGCAGTTAGTTCATAAATTGCAATAATATCGATCAATATGACCCCAAAAAAAATTAATAAGCGTACACAAGAGCTGCATCAGCTACTCCATTATCATAACCATAATTATTATGTTTTAGATGATCCTGAGATTCCTGATAGTGAATACGATAAGTTATTGCGTGAGTTGCAATCAATAGAGGAGGAATACCCAGAGCTTGTTTCGCCAGATTCTCCGACACAGCGAGTTGGAGCAAAACCACTTGATGAGTTTCAGCAGGTAAAACATCTCGTTCCCATGCTGTCACTTGGCAATGCCTTTAGTGAAGATGAAGTTATCGCTTTTGAAAAACGCTTGTTAGATAGACTAGATTTTGAGCAAGAAAGCCTAGAATTTACCGTAGAACCTAAACTGGATGGTCTTGCCGTTAGTTTGCTCTATGAAAATGGTGTATTGATTCAAGGGGCAACACGCGGAGATGGCGAAACAGGTGAGAATATTACAATCAATGTGCGCACCATTAAATCTATTCCATTAAAGCTGACTGGCGAGAATATACCGACTCGGCTAGAAGTGCGTGGTGAAGTTTATATGCCCAAAGCTTCATTTGAGGCATTGAATAAAAAAGCTAGAGATGCTGATGAGAAAACCTTTGTGAATCCTCGCAATGCAGCAGCAGGGAGCTTGCGACAATTGGATTCGCGTGTTACAGCTTCGCGTAATCTTGCCATGTATTGTTATGCAACGGGGTTGATAGAAGGTGCTGAACTCCCTGATACTCACAGTGAAGCAATGCAACAGTTAAAAGATTGGGGCTTTAGAATCTGCCCTGATATTAAAGTAGTGCAGGGCGCGCAAGGTTGTATTCAATATTACAACGAGATACAAGAGAAGCGTGAAAGCCTTGCCTATGAAATAGATGGCGTAGTTTATAAAATAAATCAGCTTGATCTTCAAAAGCAACTAGGCTTTGTGAGTCGCGCACCTCGCTGGGCAATTGCACATAAATTCCCTGCACAAGAAGAGATGACGCGCCTAAAAGCAGTGGAATTTCAAGTGGGAAGAACAGGTGCTTTAACGCCTGTAGCGAGGTTAGAACCTGTGTTTGTTGGTGGTGTTACCGTAACCAATGCCACCTTGCACAATATGGATGAGATCAGACGTAAAGACGTGCGTATTGGTGATATGGTGATTGTTCGCAGGGCAGGGGATGTAATACCCGAAGTGGCGCGAGTCGTGCCTGATAAACGCAGTGATGATGCCAGCGAGATTGTCATGCCTGAAAATTGCCCTGTCTGTGGTTCAAATGTTGAACAAATTGAAGGCGAGGCAGTGGCTCGTTGTACGGGTGGCTTATTTTGCCCTGCGCAACGAAAACAGGCCATTAAACATTTTGCATCACGCAAAGCCTTAGATATTGATGGCTTAGGCGATAAGCTGGTCGAACAACTGTTTGATGAGCAGCTCATTAGTCGCGTCAGTGATTTATACCAACTAACAACAGATCAACTTGAAAACCTCGAACGCATGGGTGAAAAATCAGCTCAAAATCTGCTTGAAGCCCTAGAAGCCAGCAAAAAACCAACCCTTGCACGTTTTATTTATTCATTAGGAGTACGCGAAGTCGGTGAAACCACGGCCAAATTACTCGCCCAACATTTCCGATCATTAGAAAAAATAGCAAAGGCTAGTGAAGATGATTTACAAGAAGTTGATGAAGTTGGCCCCATTGTTGCCAAGCATGTCGTTAATTTCTTTAAAGAAGCACATAATATTGCAGTCATAGAGTCTCTTTTAGGCGCAGGTGTCGAACCGCAAAACCCCGAAAAAACACAAGAAGAACTGCCACTTGAGGGGAAAACCTATGTACTAACAGGCAGTTTGCAACAACTCAAGCGTAATGAAGCCAAGGCACAACTTGAGGCTTTAGGTGCTAAAGTGAGTGGCAGTGTGTCTAAAAAAACCACAGCAGTATTTGCTGGTGAAAAAGCAGGATCAAAACTAAGCAAAGCCGAAAATCTGGGTATTCCTGTATTTGATGAAGACGAATTGCTTGAATTGATCAGAGTTTCTTCAAGGAAAAACTGATAAGCAAAGAAAATATCTAAAAAAAGGGGGGGATGGGTATGAGTATTTTTATTTCATCATTTCTATATTTATTTTGATTTCACTTTTATTTTGATTCCACTTTTATTTTGATTCCACTATGATTCCCCCATGAGTTATCAAGTCCTTGCAAGAAAATGGCGACCCCAAAATTTTAAAGAGATGGTCGGACAAGAGCACGTTTTGCGTGCGCTTATTAATGCGTTGGATAGCGACCGACTGCACCACGCCTATCTTTTTACTGGCACACGCGGTGTTGGTAAAACCACAATTGCCCGTATTTTAGCGAAATGTCTTAATTGTGAAACAGGGGTAACGTCTGAACCTTGTGGAACTTGTAATAGCTGTCAGGAAATTACCTCAGGAAATTTCGTTGATCTGATTGAAGTCGATGCGGCCTCACGTACCAAGGTTGAAGATACCCGAGAGTTATTAGATAACGTCCAATATGCACCAACTCGTGGTCGCTTTAAAGTCTATTTAATTGATGAAGTTCACATGCTCACAGGGCATAGTTTTAATGCCTTGTTAAAAACACTGGAAGAGCCACCACCGCACGTTAAGTTTCTATTTGCGACAACTGATCCGCAAAAACTGCCAGTAACGATTTTATCACGTTGTTTACAGTTTAATCTAAAACGTATGCCTGTTGATATGATCAGCACTCATTTGAATACCATTCTTAAAGCAGAAAAAACACCGTTTGATACACCATCTTTGCGACTAATTGCACGAGCCGCCGATGGCAGTATGCGTGATGCACTCAGCTTGCTAGATCAATCTATTGCCTTTGGTAATAATGAACTCAAAGAAGATGATGTGCGTGAAATGCTGGGTACAATTTCGCATGAGCCGCTATTAGCATTATTAAAAGCTGTCTCTGATGGTGATGGCGAATCCATTTTGCAGCAAGTTGAAGACTTATCAAGCGTTACACCAGATTTTGAAGCCGCAACAGATGCCATGATCTCATTATTGCATCAACTTGCCGTACAACAAATTGTTCCCAAAGCACAGCAAGACGATGATGGTGTTATAAGACTTGCCAAAGAATTAACTAAAGAAGATGTACAACTATATTATCAAATAGCATTAAATGGGCGACGCGATATATCATTATCACCTGATCCGCGTAGTGGTTTTGAAATGATATTATTGCGCATGATGTCTTTTAGACCCCTAAGAAAAGGGATGACATTGCAACAGCAACAAGCCGCACCAGTTGCATCTCAAAATCAAACTAGCGAAGAGCCTCAAGCACAGCAAGAACAACAAGCACAGCAACAACAGCAACAACAGCAACAAGCGAAAAAAAAAACACCTGAACTAAATGCTAAAGCGACAGAGCAATCAGAGCCAATCAAAAGCACTGAAGATAAAAAGCCTCAAACAACCCCACAAAAACCCCTACAAGAAACAGCAAAACCTGAAGATGATCTACCACCGTGGGATATTGATGACGCTGAAACGAAAGAGGTCGTTGAGCCAAAAAACACACCAGCAGAAAATATACCAGCAGAAAATAATAAAGCGGCTAAAAAAAAACAATGGCACGATGTAGTACCATTACTAAAACTTGAAGGACGCTCAGCAGAATTAATTAAACACTGCCTGTTAGAAAGCGAAGATAATGATACTATCTGCCTGCTTTTAGATAAATCGAGTGAAGGTTTGTTGGCAGAATCAGTAAAACAACAGATTGAATTTGCCTTAGCAGACTTTTATGATAGAAAAATTAGCTTGATTTTAAACATAGCAGAATCTCAAAGTAGTGAAACAAATAATGGTATAAATAACGGCATAAACTCAACCACAGATAATGTGAGTGAAAATGGCGGAAGAAGCACAGCAAGTAGCGTTAATAGCAAGAATACCGACAATGCCAAAAATGCTCAGAATGCTCAGAATGCTCAGAATACCAAGAGAAATGAAACCCCCGCACAAAGAAGTGCGCGCTTAATAGCAGAAAAGCAACAACAGGCGGAACAGAATATTGCCAATGATCCCTTTGTTATTGAACTGCAAAACCGTTTTGGCGCAAAAGTTGTACCGGGGTCAATAAAACCCCTGAATCCACATTGACCTCAAGGATTCAGGAAACTCAAATAAATTATTTAATAGAAAAAGGTGAAATATGTTTAAAGGTGGTGGTTTAGGAAACATGATGAAACAAGCGCAAAAAATGCAGGAAGATATGCAAAAAGCGCAAGAAGAAATCGCAGCAATGGAAGTTAGCGGTGAATCTGGAGGAGGGCTTGTTTCAGTCACTATCAACGGCGCACATGAATGTAAACGAGTCAATATTGATGCCAGTTTGCTAGAAGATAACGACAAAGAAATGCTTGAAGATTTAGTCGCAGCCGCTTTTAATGCCGCTGCTCATAAAATGGCAGAAGTCAGCAAAAGCAGAATGTCAGGCGTGACCGAAGGAATGAGTTTACCACCAGGAATGAAACTTCCATTTTAGATATGATGCCAGAATCATCCTTATTAAATGAGCTAGTAAGCGCACTTAAATGTTTGCCAAGCGTTGGTGCGCGAACAGCACAGCGCATGGCATTTCATCTTTTAGAGCATGATCGTAAAAAAGGTCTAATACTTGCTGATGTTATGCGTAATGCCATCGAAAATATTGGACATTGCCAACAGTGTCGCACACTAACAGAACATGATATTTGCAAGATTTGCTCTGATAAAGGGCGCAACCCCCATGCACTTTGTGTAATCGAGAACCCTTCAGACGTTTTAGCCGTAGAACAGGCGACCGCCTACCGAGGCTATTATTTTGTCTTAATGGGAAAGCTCTCCCCACTTGACGGAATCGGCCCCGAAGATTTAGGGCTTGATCTGCTTGAACAGCGTTTACAAAATGAACCCATTGATGAATTGATTCTAGCCACCAACCCAACAGTAGAAGGCGAAGTAACAGCTCACTATATCAGTGAGCTAGCAGCCAAGCATGATGTAAAAACAACACGCATTGCCCACGGTGTTCCCGTTGGTGGAGAGCTAGACTATGTAGATAGCAGCACACTCTCCCATGCGTTTGATGGTAGGCAAAACTACTAATAATTAAAGATAATGATTGATAAAACTAGAATCGTAGGTTGGGTTAGCTTGCCGAGCATAGCGAGGCAACGTAACCCAACAGAATTTAATTAGAATATACCTGAATCCGTAGTAGACTCACGGATTCAGGTGATATACAAAATAATCCTTTCCAAAAGGAGAAATAGATAATGACAGACTGCCTATTTTGTAAAATTATCGCAGGAGATATTCCAGCCGATAAAATCTATGAAGATGAAAATGTCTTTGCTTTTAGAGATATAAACCCTGTTGCGCCTTTACACGCATTGATTATTCCTAAAAAACACATAGCGATGATAAATGATCTAAAACCACAAGATGCAGAAGTTGTTGGTCAATTATTTTTAGCAGCAAAAGAAATTGCCAAGCAAGAAGGCTATGATGAAACAGGTTATCGAACCGTAATGAACTGTGGAGAAGCCGCAGGGCAAACAGTTTTTCATATTCACCTACACCTTCTAGCAGGGCGTGACCTGAGCTGGCCTCCTGGCTAACTAGCAC
>JALSLM010000160.1 GCA_026988295.1 Thiotrichaceae bacterium | reverse complement strand
TATAGTCGATCTGATATGGTTTTAATATTAATTGCTTTTGCCATAAGACGTGGCATCGTTGGCATGTCCTCAAAATAACAATGTTCTGGAAAAAAAATATCATTTTCGACAAATAAAGAACGCCTCCACAGCTTATTCCAGAAAGCAGGATTAATTTTTGAGAAAATATTAATGCTATTATTAGTATTCACTATTACCTCATCAGCAAAAGAGCTTTTTGCCAAAACATTAGCAGATAAATCAACCTTTTCAAATCCACAGCAAACAATATCAAACCTACTGTTCTCAGCCTCTTTCCAAAGTACCTCAAGCATATTTGGCAATATATAATCATCGCTATCAACACTTGCAATATATTCACCTTTGGCACAATGAATTCCTGTATTACGCGCACCACCTAAGCCAAGATTTTTTCTATGACGGATTATTTTAATTCGATGATCATCAATTGCATGTAGCTTAGCAATTTTATAACTATTATCAGTTGAACAATCATCAACACAAATAATTTCAATATCTTTAAAAGTTTGACTTCTTACAGAATTAAGACATTTATCAAGGTACTCTTCGACATTATAGAAAGGGATAATGACTGATATTTTTAGCATTAATAGTTGACCTCACGGATTCAGTTATAGAAAAGGCTTTCCTTTCTTGTATCCGAAAGTTTCAAAATCGATTTTGTATATATTGTAAACCCTATCAAAAAGTTCATCCGTATAGTATTCGCTGATTCTCATCATTGAACTTGTTGCATGCCTAGATTCTGTCTTGTAATAATCTTCTGCACCTAGTTTTTTCATAACAAAAGAAAAATCCACATCAAAGGACTCAAGCTTGCCAATAAAATGATAATTTATTGTTCCTTGATAAGTAGAGTAATACTGATGCCTCCAATGATTATCCATCATTGATATGGGCTGCTTTTCAAGTGCAGTTACAAACTGCTCAAAAGAAATAGGAATGCTCATATCCCTCGTATCATAACCAAGCTGAGACAATATTTTTGCTTTTTCTCTACTTGAGTTTCCCTTTATTTTATCAAGATAAGCTGACAAGGTTCTAGCATAAGGGTTTCTAACAAAGCAAAAACGAAAATAGTCATCTCCTTTTAATAGCCTCTCTTCAAATCCAGGTATCTGCTGTAATCTCAGTAAGGGTGAAAATTGCCTATTATGAACATTCTGAAAGACATCTCGTTTAAAGTTTCTATCCTCTAGCTCTAACCTTTGCAAGGTTAGTTTAATACTTGAACAAGCCACTTTAGCCGTTTCAATAAAGACATATTTGTGTTTTAACGAAACATAAACAGCATAATTTAGTTCATCAAGTGTCGTATACTTAGAATACTTTGATAATCTATCAAAAAAATCAGTTTGCAAGTTGCTCATATTTATAAACCATGCATCAGTTTATCAATAAAATTATCAGGATCTTGAATTAAAGCATCAAAAAGTTGCCTACCATATTTTTCATGAGTATCAGCATTTATCCAATGACTACAATAGTTATATTCCTTTATCACTCTAAAATCAAAGCCCCTACTTCCTGCAGCATGATGATAAAAAAGATGATGATAAATTGCAGCAGCCATTGGATGCAGGTTAATACGATTACTTCGCAATAATGGTAACACATCATCAATCACCTCTGTCATTGCCCCACCAACCTCATCGATCATATCACCCATAAGATTTTTAACCTTATTATAGTTAAAATTGACTTTGGGGTTATTGAGACCTTCTTTGTTCATATAAACAAAACAAGGATGAGGAAACACATCCAAATTTTCATAGCGAATGGGGGATGCAATATTTTTCTTAAAGCGTTTCATTTGCTGATCTAATATATCATGCCAGCCAGGACGAACTGGAAAAGCATCACTATCTAAAATCAAATAACTATCATATGAATTCTGCCCTCTCATATGTTCTAGCATTTGTTCAATAGCAGCTGGGTGCCCAATGTTCATTTTATTTACTACAAAAACTTCCTCATCCTCAAAAATACTACTATTTACATTATTTGTAATAATTTTAAAATCATAAGGAATCAAAGTATTTTTTTCGATAAAATGCTTCTGTAAACTATACCAATGCTCATTAAGTACAGATGGAGCATACACCGTCATAATCAAAAGTTTATGGTTCTTATCATTAATATTAGCAACTAATTTATTCATAGTTTACTCTGCATTTTAATACCTACTAGAAAGGACATTTACCATGACCAAAGAAAAAGCAACACCAATAATTATACTTGGTATGCACCGAAGTGGCACCAGTTGTCTAGCTGGCGCATTACAGCAAGCTGGATTATACCTTGGAAAAGTATCCGAATATAATGCTTACAATAAAAAAGGAAATCGAGAACATAATGAAATTATGCACCTCAATGATTCAATATTACTTTACAATAATAGTAGTTGGTACTCCCCCCCGAAGAAGCCATTAACATGGAGCCAAGAGCACACTACTACAGCAAAAAAACTCATAAATTCTTTTGAGGAAAAAACAGAGACGGGATACTGGGGCTTCAAAGACCCAAGAACACTCTTAACTTTTCCATTTTGGGAAACACTCCTCTCTAATCCTGTTTTTATTGGGACCTTTCGTCATCCTCTATTAGCCACAGAGTCAATTTGTAAACGCAAAGATACTCCACTCTCTCAGTCATCTGCACTTTCATTATGGGAGACATACAATAAAATTCTCATATCCACAGCTGATAAATACGCCATCCCTCTTATCCCTTTCGAGAAAACCTCAAAAGATTATCAAGAAAAATTAAAAAAAATTGCACGATTATTAAAATTACCCACGCCTGAGAATATCGATTTTTATGATGAATCATTAGTCACAAAGAATTTGCTAGATTATGACAAAGCCAAGCAGAATTGCAGTGAATACTACTTTCAACTATACGAAAAAATGATACAAAAAATCTAATATCCATAAGATAAAAGCCCTTATTGGTTCTTCCCCAATTTTTTAACAAAACGCTATAATCTATCGAACTCGATAATAATCTACTCACATTTTTTACTTGATATTTTATCCAAACCACTTAAAGCTTGATCAACCTTCCCTTTAATGTATTTTGAAGAAAGAAAAGGATGAAAAATATAAGCACTAGAATTTACCTGTCTTGAAACTATTTTTTTGGGCAAAACATCCAGTGTCAAAAGATAAGCAGGAGAATACCCACGATTAAAAAGATTTGAGTCAAAAGCCCATACTACGCCTTTCTCCATCAAGAGCCTATTAATAGCAATTTGATCATCACCCTCATAACGACATTCCTGTAAAAAATCTTTCATAAACTTGCGTGTTCTTGCATTACTAGTAATTTTAAAAAAACCACAACAAAGTATAAAGCCCCATAAACTAGCCACATCCTTTGGCAAAGCATAGGCAATAGAAAAAATTAAATCAGAATTTCTATATAACAAATATTTCCGAATATCTTTAACCCAAAAAGCATCTGCATCAGAGTGCAAAACATTCAAACCTTTTTCTAAAAGCTGTGATATTAATGAAATTCGTTCAACCCATAGCTGATCCTTCGTACTAGAATCTATGGATACTGACATTTCCATTAAAACCACTGGAATACCTTTTTTTAACAATAGAGCATACAACTCTTGATCTAATGCAATAACACAATAGTTATCAACATGATAAAGATCAATATAAAAAAGCCATATCTCTAAAATAGGCAAATAAGAACTGCTTGAAAAGGTAATAATAATTTCATTATTTTTAGAATAGTTTATTATTTCATTACTTATATTAATCATTTTCAAGTCACGATAACACCTATCAACCCCCGATAGATCATAATTATTTAAAACACAAAGAAACTAACACTACACCAATATTGGTTTGATGGCGTACCAGAAACATTATAAGGTAAACCTGAATCCGTGAGGCTAATGCGGATATGAGGGATAAGGTATTGGTTTCACAGTGGAATTAAAAAATCTTAGCTTCACCCATAGGTTAAGCGGGTATTTTTTAAACCGCTGTGGAATCAATAACTTGTTCATCATGCCGTAGTAGCCTCACGAATTCAGGGTAAAGTTATCAAAACAGGTAAATTATTGTTCTATGAATAAAAAACTAGGGGAATTCTAGTCAAATTCAGCTTTTTCACAGTAGGCTCTATGCTAATATACCATACATAATTTTCAATTTTAACTCCACAATGCTAGACTCGAATATTAAAAGTTTTATTAAATCACTTATGCGTCATTTTCCTCAAAAAAATGAACGTAACGTACTTTTCTATAGAAATTTCATATCATTTCAAGGAGGACATCTTAAGACTTGGAACTACTTTCAACACTTAGATCACCTGCCTGGATTTTCCCCCACAATTTATTTCTCCAAACAAAGCACTTGGAAACAAAACCCTTGGACAAACAATTGTATTCCCGAAAAAAAATGGCTACCAGAAAAAGCTGACATTCTATTTCTAGCAGGTTTAGATTGGGAAGCATTAAAAGATAAGCATATAGACACTAACCAACCAATCATTAATCTCATACAAGGAATGAGGCACGCTGATCCAAATGATATAAGATTTCATTATCTAGCAAGAAAAGCAATTCGCATTTGTGTCAGTGAAGAAATTGCGACAGCCCTAAAAAACACCAATCAAGTTAATGGTCCAATATTTACAATTCCTAATGCTGTAGACATTAAAATTATAGACAAACCTATTCTTAAAAAGAAATATGATGTAATCATAAGCGGATTAAAAAATAAAAAACTAGCTAAAGAACTAAAAATTAGATTAAATACTGAAAATATCTCTGTTAAATTAATCACCTCCATCATCCCTCGTGACACATATTTAAAAAAAGTTGCAAGTGCCAAAATATCACTATTATTACCCGCTAAAAAAGAAGGCTTTTACCTTCCCGCACTAGAATCAATGGCACTAGGAACAATTGCAATTTGCCCTGATTGCATCGGCAACAGAAAATTTTGCAAACCTAATATTAATTGTTTTATGCCAAACTATGAAGCTAATGCTTTATTTAAAGAAACACTTAAGGCATTAAATATGAACAAAATTGATTATGAAAACATGAAAAAACAAGGATTATCTACCGCACAAAAACACTCCTTAGAGAAAGAACGAACATCCTTTTACCAAATAATGAACGAAATAGACCAAATCTGGTAGCTAAAAACATGAATACAAATAACATTATATTAGTTGGTTTACCGCGCTCAGGTACAACACTCACCTGCCATTTATTAAATAAGCTCCCTAATACGGTTGCATTACACGAACCGCTAAAACCAATTTTATTTAAAGACGATAGCCCAGCAGAAATAACCCATAGAATAAATCAATTCTGTGAGCAACAAAGACAAAGCCTGCTAAGCCAAGGAATAGCAGAATCAAGAACAATAGGGGGCAAAGTACCCGATAACCATATACAGGGCATCAATCAAGAAACAGGAAAAAGAGCCAATAAAATTGATGGAGATACACTCAAGATAGAAAAATCTCTATCTCACGACTTCACACTAATTGTTAAGCACAACGCCTTTTTTGCAAGCATATTAAATATATTATCAGAAGCTTTTCAATGTAAAGCGGTCATCCGAAACCCACTATCCGTATTACTCTCATGGAATAGTGTAGATATGGCAGTCAAACAGGGCTATGCCCCTGCCGCAGAAAGATTTGATCAAAATCTCAAGCAACTCCTGCGAACAGAAAATGATAGATACCAACGCCAAATTTACCTGCTTAACTGGTACTACAATCAGATACATGAAAATATAGAACCATCAAACATAATTCGCTATGAAGACATCATATCCTCAGGAGGACATCAACTATCCTCTATCACCCCCAATGCAAGGGAACTCAACGAACCACTGCGATCAAAAAACAATAATGCACTATATGATGATAAAATAAAGCCTTTCTTAGCAGAAAAACTACTAAAACAAGATGAGGGTGGTTATTTATACTATTACTCAAAAGAAAATATTAAAGAAATACTTGAGCCTTAAATCTGCTAAGGAAATCCTGATTAAGTCGAGTAGAATTTAGTATAAAACTAATTAGACTTGATCAGGCCCCCCCCTAAAAAGGCATATTACCCATCCCCCCCCTTTTTTACACTTTTTGAGGTACAACATATTACTTATTAAGCTTCATAGGTATAACCAAATACCTCAATTTCATCAGCAAATAAATCTGCAACAAGATCAATCAACTCCTGATCATAATATTCTGTGTAGTATTTTTTACTCGCTTTATTACGCACAGGAAGTTTAGTATCAGGTATACCCAGAGCAACACAAACTTCCTCGAATCCCTTCTCTAATGCTTCAAATCTCACTATAAAATCAAAATGGCTCAAGCAATCCTTCAAGCTCTCATTAGCTAATCGCAGATAACTAAAACTCGAAGGAACCTTTGATACAAACTGAATAAACTCCTGCCTATCCCAATGACTAACACCTCTATGAGGAGAAAAATAAAAAGAAATCAATCTATCCCAAGGATTACGCACACAAGTAAACTTATAAGCATTTTGAAAAAACACAGGGTCGGTCTTTTCTTTATAGACAGCCAACGAAGAATGTTTTGTAGCTCCGCCATAACAAGAGTCAAGCTCAAACCTTTCTACACCATCCTGATGAGGAGCAAGACATACAACTTTATCTTCAGAATAATTCCGTAAAATATTTTGAAAAGCATTTCCAGCTGTTTTAGGAATATGAACAAAAATAAAATTATACTCAATCGATACCATAGAATTAGTAAGTCATATCCCATTCACTAGCATCACCAATAAACTCAAACTTATGTTGATTAATAGCAACTCTTTTATAATTCTGATGGAAAACAACTGTATTAATATTCTCAGTATCACACTGACAGGTTTGGCTCGTACACTTCATAGGAGCATCAAGAAAAGCAATATCAGGACTATTCAGCAAATTACCAATTTCCAAAGAATCCTTCATTCCAGGAATACCACAAGTCAGCACACGCCCATTAACCGTATTAACAAAGAAACTTCTAGAGCCTGCATAACACATATCAGGTTTCTTTAGATTGACTAGAAACTCAAAATCATGCCGTGAATAAATCATAGACTTAAGTCGCTTTTTTTGTGTATCAGTATATTCCCTAGGATAAACCTTACCCTCATACTCACCAATATATGCCTGTAGAGCTACGTGAATTCCAAGTTTATGAAATTTATCAACCATCAACTCCAAATCATCTAATATAGGAGGATAAGCAACCACCACAATACTAAAATCAACAAAATCATTCATAAAGATTGCAGTATCCACCCATGCACTCAAATCTTTAATCTCTGTCGGATGATAACTTGCCACTAAGCCAACTTTAGACAAATCATAACCTTCAAACAAGCGGCGATACTGCTTAATACTCAAGCTCAAATTAGTAATTAAATTCACACCGTAACAATTATTGTGATTGCTTAATTCACGCCCTCCAGCCACCAGCACTTTATTAGCAAAAAACTCCCCCTGAACACCTAAACGAATATTATACTGGTAAGAAGATAGCAAAAGATTACTCACAATCTTTTTAAAATTATCCTCCGACCAGCTCACAAACTTATCCTGTTGCTCAGAAACAATGCAATAACTACATTTATAATTACACTTTGACCAATCGCTTAACAAGCGAATATTAATTATATTATTTTGCATATTGATTCACATTTATTTCCCTCAAGGCATATAAGGAGTTCTAGGATCTTCAGCAATATAATACCAATCATCACCGAACCAACCCCACTTCATCTCTGTAGATTTTCTTTTATTCTTCAAATGCTTTGCCTGAGGCGTAACACCTTGTACACTATTTCCTATACTAAAAGAAATAATTGCAGAAGTCTTTCCTTCCGAACCTTCTACCTTTGCTGAAAGAATTTCATAATCCAAATATTCGAGTCTATCTCTTGTGCTAATCCAAGACTTTTTACTATATAGGTTACGATAAACAGGATCAATAAACCCCCATGCTTTAACCCAATCTTTTGAAACCCTTGCCGCCATAAGGCTATCAAACCGTTTTCTTAATTTCTTCTTCATATCTTCTCCAGATATCACAACAGCTTCTTTTAACTTTAGTTTTTGTTGTTTTGGAGAAACAAGTTTGATAGTTTTTGTCGTAGCATACGGAATTCCTCCTTCTTTCAGATCAGAATATTCGAAAAATATCTGTGATGTTTTATTACTCATAAGAATAAAAGGAAATTTTTCAACTGCATGAGTTTTAGTATCAGTTTGCTGATTAATAATTGCGGGTGTACTCCAAGTTTCACCTTGATCAAGAGAGTAGCTAATTAATATAACAGGCAATACATATCTATAGTCTTCCCACGTTGCAATAATAGCTCCATCATCAAAGAGGGCTAAATCTTGATATCCACCCCTTGTTTTGCTTAACCCAAACACAGTATCAAAACGATGTAAACCATCTTCCCAAGCATTTTTTTGCAAATTATAACGCTGTAATATAGTTTGCCAATCCTTCTTACCGCCATTTGGCGGTACTTTTATATATGTTACATATAAGTATTTATCATCCGCATCCATTGCTATATAACTAGCACTTTTTGCCTTATCTGTCCCTGGTGCAAAAGCAGAGGGACCAACCCAATCTGAACCTTCATCTTTGTATAACACATACAAGCCTTTTCCTGCCTGAGTAACAACCAAAAACAAACGCCTTTGTTTACTAAATGATTTTATCTGTAAACTATAGTCACCCTTGTCCAAATAGATTTCTTTCTTTTCTCCCCATGTTCTACCTTGATCAAATGAAACCCTAGAAAACAAGCGATTTGTATACTTCTCATTGTCTTGACCAGCCTCATGCCAAGTAGCAACTAACTCATTTCCAACTTTATTAATATTAGGGGAAACAGCAAAATATTTTTTCTGAGCCTTCGCAGTATTCAGCTTATCATCATTCAACATCAGATCTTTAGACCAAGACTTTCCCCCATCGTGAGTTGTATTCACAAAAACCTCATAAGCAGGGATTCGCTCATCTAGGTAAAATACAGATGCATTCCCCTTATCATCTGAGACTATGCTCAATTTCGCTAATGGTCTCCCTTCTTTAGTATTAACAATTGTTTTTTCACCAAAGGTCTTGCCATTATTGTTTGAAACTCGCACATAAATTGTCTTATTTAGTTTTGCTGGTGTCTCTCCTAAAGAAGTTCCATATTTTTCCCACCAAAAAACATAAATATAGTTACCTGAGACACTTAACCAGTGATGTCTTTGAGATCTCGTATTCTCATCTATAAGTACCTCTCCTTGATTTGAGGCATGAAGAAAAAGCTGCTTACCTTTCTTATATAAAAATATAAGACCTGTAGACGTTAATACACTGCTTTTGCGAGAGACATAAGCCGAACTTTTATCAATTTTCACATCTGAAGTAGACATATAATCATTTTTTACAGCAACTTCTTTTTTTTCACACGATACTAACATCGCCATTAAAAAAGTAAGCACAATTATTGGTATTAACTTTAACATTTAAACAAAACCCCTTAGGTATAAATAGATCAGCAAAAAATAATGGAGTATAATAACTTATTTTCTACCTTTACAGATAGTACCTTTACATTAAAAACAGGCAAGCAAAACTTGCCTGTTTTATAATTATTAGAAAGGACGGTTTGGATGATTTTTACCTGACAAAAGATGACCACTGGTTTCAGGCTGTATTGTGACCACAGGTGTTTGACTATACGGAGTTGTAAATGTATCAGCGCGATACACTAAAGCTCCTGTTGCACGATGCACTGAAACTCCTGTTGCACCATCTTGTGGAGAAACACTTAAACGAACCCATCCTCCAAATCTAGTATCTGCAAGCAACTGTGCATCCATTATTTCTGCTCTGTCAAATGACCCCATGCAGCTTACTTTTATGGATATATTTCCACTGGTGAATCCTTCATCGTTATTCATTACACCTTTTGTACCATACCCTAGATTAGCGAGCTGCGGGGAATCCTGTGTTGCATCAATAACACCATTTACTGTGCGAGTATTTTGAGAGAAAGTTACGCTCGCATCATAGAGCGAACTAAACAAGCCGCCATCCTGCGCCATATCATAGCCCGTCACTACTGCAAACCAATCGGTTTTCGCACTCACCCCTGTATAACCAGCAACAGGAACCCCTCCTCCCATCCATGATAAATCTACTGACTTCTTTGACGTAAAGCCCTTTCCAAAATCTCCATCCGCTAAACTTCTATGATTATTTAGAAGTTTATAGTCCTGAATATTCCCAGTAGTAATATTGACTATATAAGCAAACCCAGACATACCACCTTCATTGGTAATCAAGCTTTCAGCAGGTAAAGTATTAGCCAAATCACTAATAACAACCATACCTACATAGTTTGATGCATTATAGCCATTTGGCTGACTCTGATCATTATGAAGCCCTGCTGGTGTAGCCACGATACCCCGCGAATTTTGAAACACCATATCGTTTGCCGACACTCTACCTTTATTATTAACAATAGAGCACGGAGCATTCAGCTTTTTAAGAGCACCAAGAGACGTACCTTTTTTAATCCATGTATAGTGAATAGTATTGCTATTCAAACGCCCAACCGTGTTTCTCCCTGCTGGAACTTTAAAACTAAAATATGTTTCATAGTTTGAATCAGCAATAACCAATGG
>JALSLM010000159.1 GCA_026988295.1 Thiotrichaceae bacterium | reverse complement strand
AGGATTTTCGAGTCCATTATTATCATCAAGCATTTTTGCCAATAATTTTTGATCCAATGAGCCCCAATTGACACCAATTCGTACTGCTTTATTATATTTTATCGCAATTTCAATCATTTGAGCGAATTGCTCATCACCACTCTTACCCTTACCTACATTACCTGGATTAATACGATATTTATCCAATGCTTTAGCACATTCTGGAACAGCACTTAATAACTTATGACCATTAAAGTGAAAGTCACCCACTAGCGGTACATCACAAGCAATTTTATCTAAGCGTTGACGAATTTCAGGTACGGCCTCAGCAGCTTTCATCGTATTAACAGTGATTCTAACCAGTTCAGAACCTGCCTTAGCTAATTCTGCAACCTGCTGAACAGTACGAACAACATCTTCTGTATCTGTATTTGTCATTGATTGTACAACAACAGGTGCGCCGCCACCGACTGTTATATTTCCAATAAGTACTTTTGCTGTATTTTTCATAATGTGCTTTTCGTAATTTTAGTTTTTTATATTTGTGGGAAGTTTTTAACTTCAGTAAGTGTACTTTTATCTAAATTTGATTGCTTAATAATTTCTCTAATGGTCTTTTTTTCTTGGGGATGAATAATATCTGCTGCTATCTCCGCAAGTGGAAAAAGCACAAAAGGAAATTTAAGTATCTCTGCTCTTGGTAAGTCTATTTCTGGTTGCAATATCAGATTACCAAATAATAAAACATCAACATCCAAAGTGCGTGAAATAAATTTCTTATCATCGCGTTTTCTAGCATGTTTATTTTCTAGCTTTCTTAGATAGTTTTTTAACTCATAATAATCCAAATTAGTTTCAATATTCGCAGACAAATTAATAAACGGATCACCATCAAAGCCAAATGCTGGGCTTTCATAGGCTTTAGAGAATACCACCCCAGGAAAATCATTTTGCAGTTGATCAACACAAGATTGAATATTCTTATGCCGATCAATATTACTACCTATATCCAGATAAACACTTGTCATTTTATCTCTCGTGTGCGCTCGATGCTAACCCCAACTTCCTGTGAGTTTGTTACAGCCATAGGCTTACCTAATGTCACTCGAATCCAAGGAATATTCATTTTCTCTAGTAATAGCTCAGCAATATGCTCAGCCAAAGCTTCTACCAGCTTAAATTCACTTTTTGCGACAAGTGCTTTTACAATATTTGCAGCTTCTTTGTAATTAAGCGTATCTTTAATATCATCTGATCCTGCTGCGGGTCGATTATCCCATCCCATTTCGATATTAACACTTATCTGTTGCTGTATTCGTTGCTCCCACTCATAGATACCTATAACAGCATCAATTCTAAGATCGCGAATATAAACTATATCCATTATTTTCCTTATTTTTGAATTTACCCTGAATCCGTGAGTCCGTGAGTCCGTGAGTCCAATGTGGATTCAAGTTTAATTATAAAAAGTATTTTCCAGAGAATACCCAAAGAAGCACTAAAAGTATTCATGGTATTTGCAAAAATACCTTAAATAAAGAAGAAATTGCATCTAGTACTATTTAATTAACGTATGATTCAGACAAGTGATAATTCCATCCTTGTAATAATTTTATTAAAGAACCACTGGAGCAAAAAATGAGTAAAGAAAAAAACCTTGTAAAAGCAGCACTAACAAGTGCAATGGCAATTGGTCTTGTAACAGTATCTAGTGCTGCCCTTGCTGGTAAACCTGGTATGGAGAAATGTATGGGTATTTCTAAAGCAGGTAAAAATGACTGTGGAACTAGCCAACACGCTTGTGCTGGTCAAGCTAAGGAAGATTCAAATCCAGAAGAATGGCTATATATCCCTGAAGGAACTTGTGAAAAAATTCCTGGTGGAAAAGTAAAAGCACCTAAAAAGAAGTAATAAGTCGCTTAGCTCTAAAATACCTCCTTACATTGGGGGTATTTTTTTGCACAAATCAATAATTCAGAATCAACAACATGATAACTAACTACTCCTTTAATAAAGTTCAAGGCTGCGGAATTGGTTTACGCCTAGAACATTTTGAAGATATTAATGCACAACAACCTAAAATTCCTTGGTTTGAAATTCTGAGCGATAATTATTTAATTGAAGGCACTGCACAACGCAACTACCTATATCAATTAAGAAATAATTACCCTGTTACTTTTCATGGAGTTGGGCTTTCAATTGGTTCAACTGACCCATTGAATATGGATTATCTAAAACGGCTTAAAAAACTAAAACATGAAGTTCAACCCGCATGGGTTTCAGACCACCTTTGCTGGACTTCTGCACATGGCATCGTTACCCATGATTTGATTCCTCTACCCTATACAGAGACAGTGGTAAAACACATCGTTGACAGAATCAAGCAAGTGCAAGACTTTTTAGGCGAACAAATTGTGATTGAAAATGTTTCTAGTTATTTACAATTTAAAAGCACAGAGATGAGCGAATGGAATTTTATCAATGAAATAATTAGGCAAAGTGACTGTCGCCTACTTCTGGATGTAAACAATATATATGTAAGTGCTCAAAACCATAAATTTGATGCCGAAGAATATCTATTTGCTATGCCCGCAGAACGTGTTGCCGAAATCCATTTAGCAGGTTATGAAGACCGAGGCACACACTTACTTGATACACATAGCCGCCCTGTTACACCACCTGTGTGGGATTTATTTAAAAAAGCAATACAGCATGTAGGTCACGTTCCTGTATTGATTGAATGGGATAATGACATCCCTTCTTTAGAACGCGTTATTAAAGAAGCAAATAAAGCCAAAAGCATCCAGCAAGGGGTAATTGTATGAATCTTGCTGAATTACAAAAAGACTTTATTGAAGGTTTTTTTACTGGAGAAGATGCAAATGCCAGCAGTCATATTATCAGTGATGAAATACTAACAGCAAAACAACGCTTTGGTATTTATAAAGGAAGTATTCATGGCATTTTGACTCAAGCACTAGGGCTCACCTTTCCCGTATGCAAATCTCTAGTTGGTGAAAAATTCTTTGACAAAATGTGTGACCTCTTCATTGATCAATACCCACCAACCACATCATTTTTTGCAGAATATGGTAATCATTTTGCTAAATTCTTAAGTTCATTTAAACCTCTACAGCATATTCCATATATTTCAGATGTTGCTCGTCTTGAGTGGGCAAGACATGAGGTTTGGCATAAAGTTAGAAATCAATCTTTTGACTTTGGGCAACTTGCAGAACTAGCAGAGAGTGATCAAGCCAATATAAAATTTATTCTCACTGATACAATGCGTCTAATTCAATCAAACTATCGTATTGATGAAATATGGTTTGCACATCAGCAAGATAGTGATATTAAACTGGAGCTTATTGAGTTTGATACAGCAGTCAAACTACTGATATGGAAAGATAGCAAAGAGTTAAAAATCTCATTAATGCATACAAATAAACAAGATAGTTTATTTTGGGATTTTTTATTCGCTATATCAAAAGGAAGTAGCCTTGGTGATCTAGCCATACGATTTGGTGAGAATTTACCCGATTTACTGAATCAGGGAATCAAAAGCACTTGGATACAATCTTTTGTAAAGGAAAACCTGATTGAAGTGTAGTTTTCCCGCCTTAAGTTAGTAGTCCAACATAGTCAAACAATACAAATAATTGTCCTAAATCCGTGAGGTCAATGCGGATAATAGGGTGTAAGATATTGGTTTAGCAGGGGATTTAAAAAGCTCTGCATAATTGAGTTCACCATCTGCTAGCGCAGGTGAGAAGCTCACTAAATCTTAGCTTCACCCATAGGTTAAGCGGGTATTTTTAAACCCGTGATGAATCAATAGCTTGCGTCCTGTGCCGTAGTGACCTCACAGACTCAGGATTTTATAAACTAGGAGAATATAAAAATGAAAAAGTTTCTTGCAGGGTTTTTAATGGGTGAATGCGCGCCACTCAATCTATTTTTGAAATCAGCAATGCTATTAGGGTTTAGATTATATATAGCCTATGTGTTTATTATGTCGGGGCTAACCAAGATTGATAATAGTTTTAAAGTAACCTCAGGAACAATCGATCTTTTCAAATATGAATATATGCCTTACCTATCAGAAAGCATTGCAACTTTTAGTGCATACCTTGCCAGCTATGCTGAATTAATCCTTCCCATATTGCTTATTATTGGTTTATTTAGCAGACCAGCCGCACTAGCACTGTTTATCCTTAATGCTGTTGCAGCCTACTCATTATCACAAACTGACTTTGCCTCAGCCGCAGGTCATTGGCAACATATAACTTGGGGAACCATGCTAGCTGTTATCTTTGCATTTGGACCAGGTACTCTATCAATAGATAAATTGTTAAGTAATAAATGGAAGAATGGTTAACCAATAGTAAGGAGCGGAGCAATATTAAAGCAACTTTAATTCTAGGAGGCTGTCCGAGAACTAAGAATTGACTGCAAATTCCATAAACATCATAATCTGAGCTTATCAAATTCGTTAAATAGAACGACTATTCGCCTCTTTTGATAAACTCACCTTATAAT
>JALSLM010000158.1 GCA_026988295.1 Thiotrichaceae bacterium | reverse complement strand
TCTGCTTCCTCAGCGGCTTCTTTTGCTTCAATTTCTTCTTCACTTAATTGTCCAGTAAGAATAATTGCATTACTAACCAACTGATGAACACTTACGATCTGATCCATTGTAAATCCATAATATGGAATTACTTTGGTAAACTGTGATTTACAAATCGCACAAATCGCTGCCATGTGCGTAACACCATGATTTTCTGTAACGTGTTTTAATGCCTCCATTCTTGGTTGAGCACCTTTTACACGTATTTCCATCAAGTCATCAGTCAAAATACCGCCACCACCACCACAACAGAAAGTTGCGTCATGAATAGTATCCGCAGGCATATCAACATAATTATTACAAACCGCTTTGATTACATTTCGAGGAATTTCAAATTGACCGCCGGGCTTATTTCCCATCCGAGAACCACGAGCAATATTACAAGAATCGTGGAAAGTCAAAGTCATATCATCATTCAATGACTTATCAATATTTAGTTTACCCTCTGCCAGTGCAGGTTCTGTAATTTCCAGTACGTGCTGTGGTATTGGATAGTTCTGATCTAAGAAATCGAATGGACCCGCCAATGTATTGAGAAAGCTATAAGCTACGCGCCATGCGTGACCACACTCACCAAACACAATGCGCTTAACACCCAAATCGAGTGCTGCTTGGCGAATACGTAAAGAAATTTTACGCATATTTTCGTAACTACCGATAAACATACCGAAGTTAGCACCTTCCGATGCATAGGAACTCATGGTCCAATCTAAACCAAGCTCATGGAATACTTTTGCGTAGCCCATTAAACCATCAACATGTGGTTCAGCAAAGAAGTCTGCCGATGGAGTAATAAGCAAGATGTCAGAGCCCTTTTTATCCAAGGGTAACTTAACGTCAACACCCGTCTCGTCATAAATATCTTCTTCAAGACCTTCAAGAGTGTCTGCCAAAGCTCCTTCTGGCAAACCAAGATTATTACCAATCTTATGTACTTTACCCATGATCTCAGTACAGTACTTTTGCCCCATACCAATATGATCAAGAATTTCACGAGCAGCCATTGAAATTTCTGCTGTATCTATCCCATAAGGACAGAAAACAGAACAACGCCGACACTGTGAACATTGGTGATAATAGTTATACCAATCTTTGACAACATCTTCTGTTAGCTCAGCTGCCCCAACAAATTCTGGTTTACCTATTTTTGCAAAAAACTTACCTGCAAAGGTAAAGTAGTAACGATAAACTTTTCTTAATAAGTCCTGTCTAGCAACAGGCATATTCTTAGGGTCTTTTGTACCAATGAAATAATGACACTTATCCGTACAAGCTCCACACTTTACACAAATATCTAAATAGACTTGCAAAGAACGATAACGTCCTTTCAGATCAGCCATTTTATCAAGGGCACGTTCTTTCCAGTTTTCAACTAAGGTATCAGCATCCCCATAGTTTTCTTTACTCTCTGGCATCGTATAGTCAGTCGGAAAATGCATAAACTCTTGGAATTCTTGTTTAGCAACCCACGGACCTGCCCCTTTCATTGTATCAGGCACGAGTTTTGGCACATCTACAATGCCTTCTTCACCGGTGATCTCTGGTATTTCGTAATCAGCCATTGTATATGTCCTTAATCCAATTCATCTAGGTACAATTTATCTTGCTTTTCAAGCTTCGCAGCCCAAGGTGCCAAGTGACGCTTCTCGCGTGGATTATCAACTTGATTTCTGCTTGGACTAAAAAAGATACCTGGCGCATGTAACAGCTTACTAATTGGAAAGATAAACATTAAAATCAAAACTAAAGTAAGATGTATCAATAATGGCGCATCAGCAGGCAATGGTTGCCAATTAAAGTGAATTAAACCTCTAAAAAATGCCTTAACCATAACGATATCGGTATGCGAGGTAAACTGCATCATTAACCCTGAAAAACCAATGAAAATCAATAAGCCAAGCATTGCTCTATCAGAAGGTGCTGTGATGTAACGAACACGATCAATAAAGTATCTTCGTGCTAACAAACCAAGCAGAGCCAGAATAAATATAAATCCTGCATATTTACCAAATGGCTGTATAAAATCAATCACACCCCAGACAGGATCAAGAATATAACGGAAGTGTCGAAGGACTATCACTAGCATCGAATAATGAAAAACAAAGCCAAGAATCCACAATAATTTATTCGATCTAAATAGACTTTTAAATAAAAATACTTCAGTCATCATACGAATAACAACACCACCTCTTGTTACAGGTGCTGGAGTAGTAGGTATTTTAAGTGGAGCTGGAGTTTTCCAGTAGATGCGGATTTTATTAGCAATACCAAGCACTATAACGAACGTGGCAACCCAAAATAAAATTGCATAAATAACGCCGATGACCATTTGCACTCCTAATAATTCATCTCTTTCATAAAGCTACAGAAAAAGTTACAACAATTAATTTTCTACTTCTATAAGTTTATGAAAGAAATCTCGAAGTAAGCTACTTGTGGTAGCAGCCACTCCGAAAAATCTTATATGTATCTAAGAACTAGCTAAACTTAAACACAACCTGTTGGCTTTGGAAGACCAGCATATTTACATGCTTGCTTACCAGGACCATAAGGGAATAAAGAATAAAGATACTTTGAATTACCCTTGTCTTTTCCAAGACGCTTACCAACAGCTTTTGTAAGAACACGTACTGCTGGAGCAATTTGATACTCTTCGTAGTATTCACGTAGGAAGTTAATAATATCCCAGTGTTCATCTGTAAGTTCTACATCTTCACCTGCTGCTAATGCTTTAGCAATTTCTGGTGTCCATGCACTAAGGTCTACTAAGTAGCCTTCTTCATCTAGTTCAATTGATTGTCCATCTATTTCGAGTGCCATGTGACTCTCCTTTTAATAAAGTAATAATAATAATAGCTAAATCGTATTCACACTAAAGATAGTGCTCTACAGGTTATAGCCAGCTCTGTGTCGTCTCATTTTCTACGGTCAAATCGACAAAACCTGCATAATCGATAGCTTTGACACCATCAATCATACGATCTTCACTTAAACCACGCGCAGTAAGATCACCACCTAAAACATACACTGACTTATCAGCCATTGCCGTTTTAAGCTTATCAGAAAATGATGTCCCATCTAATGCGCCTACTGCCGCATCTTCGATCATCAAAATTGAGTCACCTGCTCTTGCATGATTCAAACAACTTCTAAAAGACACCTTTTCAAACGGTGACTTGTTTACAATATGTAGCATTGCCATGTTAAGTATTCTCCGTTGAATAAGTGCTAAAAACTTAGCGTAACTTCTTGTTCAGCCATTACATCAGCCATTTCAGAACGATTTACCATAATAATTGAAGGCTTTTCTGCCCAATCATCATCCTCATCTTCCCAAACTAGATCCATAAGATCATCCTGAGTCAAACCACGCTCTTCCAACGACTCTTTCTCTACATATAACTTATTGATTTCATAATCGCCAAGTGCTTTAAAGGTATTAGAGAAATTCTTTTGACCAATTGCATCAGTATTTTGACCTTTAGTGATTTGGTAAACACCATCATCAATAAATGCCAAAGAAACATCTTGCTCAAATGCCGCAGAGATCAAAACAACCTCCAAAGCTTCAAGCGCATAAACTGAGCCATAAGGTGCTTTGCGATTAACAAACATGAATTTTTTTGTAGCCATTTTTATTAATCTCCCTTAATCGCCAAAAACAATAGTACGATCAGATTGAATTCCACCTTCTATCAACTGACCTAAGCCAGAGATATGAAAACCTTCAATGATGTTATTCGCATCTAAACCCTGACGTTCAGCTTCAGATGCATCCATAATACCGCGACGCTGTGCTGCAGCAATACAAAGAACCAAATCAAGATCATGTTCTTTAGAAAGCTCTGACCATTCCTTTTGAAGCAAACGATCATCCGCTGGCGGAACACTCAAACGACTACCATTATTTACACCATCATGGTAGAAGAACACACGAAATATTTCATGCCCTTGTGCCAGTACTGCACGGGCAAACTGTAGGGCAGAATCAGAAGACTGATGCTGATACGGCCCTTCATTAATCATAATTGTAAATTTCATTCTTATTTCCTAAATAACTAGATTAAAAGCGTGTTCTTAGAAACGAATATGCGTTGACGAATTAAGATTCGCACGCGCACCACGCCAGTTATCAATATGATATTTAGTAAATGGCAAACCTGTTACCTCGAAGAAACGTGGCCATCCGATACGCTCAACCCACTCATTAATACGTTCCCAATCACGTGCGCCTTCTTTGTAGCAATTAAGAATCTTCTTAACAACAGCTGTAGCTTCAGGCCAACGTGGAGGATTATTTGGAATACCAGCAGCAACTAAACGCTGGAATGTTGGCTTACCACGAGCATTTGAGTGATTACCACCAATCCAAATTGCTAACTGTGTAAACTCATGATCATTGATCTGCATAGGAGGACATGGAGGGTAACAAGCACCACAACAAATACATTTCTTCTCGTCAACTTCTAACGAAGGCTGACCATCAACCATTGCAGGACGTATTGCAGCAACAGGACAACGAGCAACAACTGATGGACGTTCACAAACATTACCAACCAAAGAATGATCTATCTTAGGTGGCTTAGTGTGTTGCACATTGATAGCAATATCGCCTTGACCACCACAGTTAATCTGACAACACGAGGTTGTAATATGAACACGGTTAGGCATATTCCAATTAGTAAACTCATCATACAACTCATCCATCATTGACTTTACAACGCCTGATGCATCGGTTCCTGGAATATCACAATGCAACCAACCCTGCGTATGAGAAATAGATGCAACAGAGTTACGTGTACCACCTACTGCATAGCCTTTATCTTTAATTGCATCAATTAACGGCTGTAGCTTCTCTTCTTTATCTGTATAGAATTCAATATTACTACGAATAGTAAAACGCACATAACCATCTGCAAATTCATCAGCAATATCCATTAAATTACGCAATGTAAATACATCAAGGATACGCTGAGTACCTGCTTTTACAGTCCAAACTTTATCGCCATTTTTAGCGACATGAACCATAACACCTGGTACTAAATCTTCGTGATAATCCCAAAGACCAAAGTTACGACGCATGGTTGGGTGCATATATTGAAAGCCGTCAGGACAACCTGATTCTATCGGCTCACGCATTTTTGGTGCTGCCATATTTAGCTCCTAAAATTTTGTTACTTTAAGCAAGATAAAGTAGCCCGCTACCTTGCTTGATTAATATTAATTATGAAAAAACATCGCCAGAATAAACTTAACTAGCTGCTGCTTTCTCTTCACGCTTACGGTTAAACCACTCTTCAGCAGCCTCATCCCAACCATCTGTACGTACATAAGACACGTTACGAGGTTGCGCTATCATATTCGGATCGGGATCAATTCCAATACCTTCAAGATAATTAACCAAGCCAATACGCTCAATCATCTCACCTGTACGCTCATGCTCAAGACCATTCTCAGCCCAGAAATCAATCATTTCTTCAGCAAGCTCAACAATCTTCTCGTAATCTTCTGGAGTTTCTAGCTTCATAAATGGAACTAGAACTGTACCCATTAAATCACCAATTTTCAGTGTACGCTTACCACCACAAAGGATAGTTACACCTTTATCATCACCAGGACTAATTGCTTTTGGCACAACATTCATACAGTGCATTGAACGTACACAATTGCTTTCATCACAGATTAGAGAATTATCATCACCCAAGGCAAGAGAGCTTGAAGTACAACGTGAAATTACGTTATCCATTACATAATCAACACCTTTCTCATCAACAAAGGCTTTCCAAGCATCTTGATCGACTTTTTTATGATCACGCCAAGTACCGATAACCGCAAAGTCAGCACGCTCAATAGCATTTTGACAATCATTAGGACAACCAGAAACTTTAAACTTGAACTTATAAGGCAATGCAGGACGATGAACATCATCAGTAAAACTATTTACAAGATGACGATGAATCGCATGTTCATTACAGTTCGAATGCTCACAACGCGCAGCACCAACACATGACATAGCAGTACGAACACAAGGACCAGCTCCACCAAGATCCCAACCATATTCATTAATTTCATCAAAGAAATGCTGAAAACTATCATTATCAGCACCGATAAACATAATATTACCTGTCTGACCGTGGAATGTTTGAAGACCTGAGCCGTACTTCTCCCAGCTATCAGCCAGTTGACGCATCATATCAGTTGTGTAGTAGTTACCCGGAGTTGGCTGAACGCGCAACGTATGGAACTCTTTAGATTCAGGGAACGCATCACCTACTTCTGAGAAACGAGGAATAATACCACCACCATAACCAAATACAGAGATTGTTCCACCTTTCCAATAGCCCATCTTAGTTTCATAGGAATGCTCAAGCTGCCCCATCAAACCATTAATTACATTATTGATACGAGCATCTGGGTGATTATCACGCAAATCCTTAAAACCTGCGATAAAACTCGGCCAAGGACCATCTTCCAGAACATCTAGCATTGGCGTAGGGTACTTCTTAATATCAGCCATTTTTGCCTCCAAATTAATTCAATGTCGGCAGACACAAGCGAAAGCCATCTGCCACTTCAAGTTCAAAATTGTTTTTCTCTATTGCTTGACCAACAAGCAAAATTTCGAATGGCTGTAGTCTAGTTGCTATACGACAAATAAAGAATCTCACCCATGGGATGTTATAGAAAATTTAATCTATCCCTTAGTAGATACCATCAGCTTAGTTTATTCTGCACAGCTCTTTTTTCTGAAAAACCTAAATATCAACTTAGTAGAATATTAAAATACACTGAAATACTAACTTAATTAGAAACAAAGCTGTACTCAATATTACTATCTAATTTGTTAAAAGCACATTAGGCGCATCATCCTTGAACCCATCCCCCCTGTTTTTTGCAATTTTTACTCCTTAACCATTCGTCTGATAAGTTTTGATAGGAGTTGATGTTTTGCCGAAATACGGTAAGCTTAGATCATTGTTTGCAGTTTAATTAAACCCCTTTTGTATTAGATAAAGTACTGTAAAGCAATACAAATAATAATAAACCGAAAACAAAGAACAGTAATAATTAAAATAACTACTAGTGACAATACATGCCTTACAAATCAATCAAAAAATACCAATCAGGATTCTCTCTGCTTGAAGTACTTATCAGTCTCTTTGTCATATCAGTTGGCTTATTAGGGCTTGGTAGTTTGCAAGTCACCTCTTTAAAAGGTGCAGCTAACGCACATTCGCGAACAACTGCCAGCATGTATGCTATGGATCTTGCCGATAGAATGCGAGCAAACCCTTTAGGCGTAAAAGAAGGGGTTTATGGTGCTTCGATTAGTTGTAGCGGAGGAAAGTTTTGTCGTAACAATAAAACCTGCTCCCCAGAAGAGCTTGCCACTTTTGACCTACAGGAAGTTATGTGTGGCGCAAAACGAACCTCAACATCTGAAAGAAGCGCAGGCATTAAAAACTCACTCTTAAATGGCACATTGGAAATTACTTGTGATGGAGGCTGCGCAACAAATAAGGCAACACATGTTATTACAATTAGCTGGGGTGAAACCCACTCTCATCAAAAGCTTTCGAATGAAAACAGCCTGACCCAGACCTTAGTTATACCTATTCGCCCATAAACCTAGAAACAATAAAAACAACTTAAGATATTATTAATAATGAATCATCAACATAATAAACTTAAATCCAACAACAAGCTGAAAGCTAGTACCCAAAAAGGTATTTCTTTAATCGAGTTATTAGTTTCAGTTACTTTGGGTGCTTTTCTTCTTACCGGTGTAGTGACCAATCTTATTGGCACAAAAGCTTCGGATAAAACTAGAGCAGCAATTAATGAAATGGATGCAAATGCACGCATGGCAATTGGTGCATTAAGACAAACCATACTTCATGCTGGATATATGTCCATGAATAATATTCGCTTAGAAACAGCTTTTTATTCCGAGAAAGATGGCACTCTAACAAATCCCACTTGTAGCGATGGATCATCTAGAGACTACTTAACACCCACGCAGAATAAAAGAACAAGAGATGGAACACGAGATTTTATAACCGTGGTTACTTTAGCAGATAACCCTTGTGGCAAAAATGCAAGTGGTGACAAATTAACCACCTGCCCTAATGATGCAGATGCAAACCCCAATGCGCTCATTTACTACGATTGTGTTGGTGGTGGTGCAAAACGTGACACTGCTCGCGTAACACGTTGTAGTACTGACCCTGATATAGGAATGACAGACCCAACACAGGCTAAAATTTATAGCTCTTTTTGGTTACAGGGTAGCGGCGAAAATAGTGGCACGCTTTATTGCCAAGGTAGTCGAGGAGGTGCTCAACCTTTAGTTGATGACATGGAGTCTATACAGTTTCTATATGGCGTTAAAAACTCAGATGATTCTATCTCTTATCGCAACGCGACATCTGTTAATAGCAGTGATCTATGGGGCAATGTGACTAGTGTGCAGGTAGCCATTCTAATGCGCTCATCAACCAATATACTCACTGAAAATAGTGATAAAACCAAATACAACTTACTAGATAAAGAAATCACCATACCAGACAATAGATTACGCCGCCTGTTTCGTGTTTACACAACCACTATTAATCTTGAAAATAGAAATAAGGGAGCACTCTTATAATGTCAAATATAAGCTCAAATAATAATCGATCTCAAGGCAAACAAACCCAAAGCAAACAAAGAGGTGCAACTCTAATAACAACGCTTTCATTTCTTGCTTTGATGACAATTGTTAGTGTTTCAGCTGCAAAAATTTCCATTTTAGATGTTCTGCAATCATCTAACGAATTACAAAAGTCGATCCTCTTTCAACGGGCAGAAAATGGGCTAAAAACAATAACAACTGTGACTAAATTATATAAACCACTTACCGAAGAAGATGGAGCAGAATTTGCCGAGGACACAGGTATTTATCAATTACCCGATGACTTGCTAGCTGATACAGAATTACAGATAACTGACAAGAAAATCCGCTATCAATGTAATGGATTTAATGGCAAAGCAATAAGCCTCGGACCAAGCGTTCCCCGATGTGACTTATATGACTTTAGCGCAAAAGTGAAAAAGTCAAATTCAGCTGCAAGGGATCGGCACAATAGAGGAGCAGGCAAAGAAAAACCAAACCCTCTCAAAAATAGCTATTTAAGTAAATAGCCTTACAAGAAAATTATTAGTTACAACTTTAAATAATAAATATAAACCCATGCGGGGTGCATTAGTGATGAAAAATATAAAAATTGATATAAAAAATATGCTTAAAACATTTCTTGCTATTTCCAGCTTAGTGGCTGTTTTAGCAAGCAATGCTGATGATACTGAAGTATTTTATTCGGTCAATGTATCCAAACCAAATTTATTATTTGTTTTGGATAACTCAGGGAGTATGAACTGGGATGTGAATGGAAAAGAATCAGGTGAAGCAGGCTATACTGGTACGTCTCGATTAGAAATCTTACAGAATGCAGTACAAACTGTACTACAAGAAGCACCAGATAATGTAAACATTGGTCTTATGCGCTTTGCAGGGCATATAAGAAATCATATTAAACGCCCAAATAAAGATGGCTGGTGGTATGAAAATTGGAGTGCCAATGATAACGAGCGTACTTATTATGTAGACGGTGTTTCTTTTCCATTGACCGATATCAATGCCTTGGCACGCGAAGTGATTCCAACACAAAGTGATGTTTATAACCTACCCAATTATCCTGGACCCAATGAAACTGTACGCGATTATATTGCGGATGTTGTTAATAGCTGGACAGCGTATGGTGGCACACCGCTTGTCGATGCGTTGTATGAGGCTGCTTTATATTATCGTGGTGAACAAATGCGCTATGGTTATGATGCACCAAATGGAACCATTGGCATTGGTGCTCACCCAAGTACCTATTCTGGTTCTGGCAGTGTTATTACCCATGATATGTGGCGTACTCAAAGAAACTATGCCAATGCACCCCATTATATCAGCCCTATCAACAATAGTTGTCAAGCCAACTATATTGTATTAATGTCTGATGGTAGACCAACTTATTATTACTCGCTTAATATTGACAATCAAAATGTTTCTTATGGCAATAGCAGAGGACCTTTTGCTCAGTTTTTACAAGGAAATGGAGGGTCTGGTGACTTGGCCGCAGCAGTCCCTAATTGTGAAGATGCACCGAGTGGTTTTACCGCTGGAAAATGTGGACCCGAACTCACACGCTACCTTGCTGATCATGATAATAGTAATGAATTTGATGACCTTCAAACAATCAAAACCTATACCGTAGGCTTCGGAGCTAATTTATCTCAAGCAGCCCAAAATTATCTAAAAAGTCTTGAAACTATTGACGATGATCCTGATACAGGAAAAATTGAGGATGGTTATTTTAGTGCAACTGACCCAGAAGCTCTAAGTGCTGCTTTTCGTGAAATTCTGAACGAAGTTGTTATGCCGAAAGGCACCTTGGCCTCCCCTGGCTATAGTGTGAACGTTAAAAGCGGATTAGAGCATGAAAAATCAATATATATCCCTGTTTTTGATAGAAAAAACACTTCAAGATGGTCTGGAAACTTAAAGAAATTTCAACTCGTTACCGTAGGTAACCGTAGGCTTATTTATGGCAAAAATAATCTTGAAGCTATGGATGAACTAGGTGGTTTTACAAATGATGCTTGGGATTTATGGTCTGATAGTGATGCTGCCGATGGAAAAGACATCCTCAAAGGAGGTGTTGCAGATAAACTAACTAACCCAGATGCTCGAAAATTATATTCAAATATCACCTCAAGTAAT
>JALSLM010000157.1 GCA_026988295.1 Thiotrichaceae bacterium | reverse complement strand
GTCTTTATCTGCATCTTTATTGACTTCTTTCATGCTTAAACGCATACGCCCTTGACGGTCAATTTCTAGCAACTTAACACTGACTTTGTCGCCTTCTTTTAGGTGGTCACTGACTTTCTCAACACGTTCATCGCTGATTTGAGAAATATGCACTAAGCCATCTTTTCCAGGGAGAATCGTTACAAATGCACCGAATTCCATGATTTTAGCTACTGTGCCTTCGTAAACTGTGCCTACTTCTGCTTCAGCCGTAATATCTTCGATGATTTTCTTAGCGGCATTAGCAGCTAAGCCATCAACGGCAGAAATTTTGATTGCACCTGTGTCATCAATATCAACCTGTGCACCAGTTTGCTCGGTGATGCTACGAATAGTTTCGCCGCCTTTACCAATAACTTCACGGATTTTGTCAGGGTTGATTTTCATGGTGACATAACGGGGTGCAAAGTCAGAAACTTCTTCACGTGACTGCTCGATGACTTTATTCATTTCATCAAGAATGTGCAAACGAGCAACCTGTGCTTGTTCAAGTGCTTGATCCATGATTTCTCTGGTGATGCCTTGGATTTTAATGTCCATTTGAAGTGCGTTGATACCATCTTTAGTACCTGCGACTTTAAAGTCCATATCGCCTAAATGATCTTCGTCACCAAGGATGTCAGTTAATACGGCAAAATCATCGCCTTCTTTAACTAAGCCCATTGCGATACCTGCAACGGGTGCTTTAATGGGTACGCCTGCATCCATCAATGAAAGTGATGTACCACAAACAGATGCCATAGAGCTTGAACCATTTGATTCTGTAATTTCAGATACAACACGAACCGTGTATGGGAATGACTCTTGATCTGGCATAACGGCAAGAACACCACGTTTTGCTAAGCGACCATGACCAATTTCACGACGACCTGGGCTACCAGTACGACCTGTCTCGCCTACAGAGTAGGGAGGGAAGTTGTAATGTAGTAAGAATGGGTCTTTATAAGAGCCTTGTAATGCATCAACAACTTGTGCATCACGTTGTGTGCCAAGTGTGGTAACAACTAATGCTTGAGTCTCACCGCGGGTAAAGAGTGCAGAACCATGTGTTCTTGGTAAAACACCGACGCGGCTTTCAATGGCTCGAACTGTTTGATTATCACGACCATCAATGCGTGGCTCACCTGCAATAATACGGCTACGCACAATATCTTTCTCAAGGTCTTTGAAAGCACCTTTGATGTCGCCTTCACTGGGTCCATCTTCAGTGGCGAGTGCTAATGCTTTTTCAAGTGCAGCAGCAACTTTGTCTTGGCGATCCATTTTGTCAGCTGTTGAGAAAGCATCTTTTAATTCTGCTTCACAAGCATCAGCAACGGCTTTTGCAAGCTCGGTATCTTTTTCTGGAGCTTCCCAAACCCATGCTTCATTACCGACTTCTGTGGCAAATTCAGCAATTGCGTCAATCGCAACCTGCATTTGCTCATGACCGTACATAACTGCGCCTAGCATGACTTCTTCTGATAATTCTTTTGCTTCTGATTCAACCATAAGTACGGCATCTTTTGTACCTGCAACCATGAGATCTAGATCAGAACCTTCCATTTGACTCGCATCAGGGTTTAGTATGTATTCGCCATCTTTATAGCCAACCTGTGCCGCACCGATAGGGCCAGCAAAAGGGATGCCAGAAGCGGCAAGTGCTGCTGATGTACCTAGCATGGCAGGAATATCAGGTAAAACTTCAGGGTTTAATGAGATAACGGTGATGATTACCTGCACTTCGTTCATATAACCCGCAGGGAATAATGGGCGAATAGGGCGGTCAATCAAACGAGCTAATAAGGTTTCACCTTCACTAGGGCGCGCTTCACGACGGAAGAAACCACCAGGAATCTTACCTGCCGCATAGGTTTTTTCTTGGTAGTTTACTGTGAGTGGAAAGAAGTCTTGTCCTTCACGGGCTGATTTTTGTCCTACGACAGATACGAATACAACCGTACCATCTACATCAACTTTAACAGCAGCATGTGCTTGACGAGCGATTTCGCCCATCTCTAATTCTACAGTATGTGAACCATACTCAAACGTTGTTGTTACAACATCAAACATTTTTGTAATTCCTTTATATATCTTCCTGAATCCGTGAAGTCAATGCGGATAGCAGGGTGTAAGGTATTGGTTTAGCACGGGATTTAAAAAATCTTAGCTTCACCCTTAGGTTAAGCGGGTATTTTTTAAACCCGTGATGAATCAATAGCTTGCATCCTGCGCCGTAGTGACCTCACGGATTCAGGATCTTGTTTAAGCCACGTAAGGTTGTTTATAAAAGATTGCTCAAAAGGTGTTTTCTAGGAGACTACCTGAGAACTCGGACAGCCTCCTAGGAGATAAAGCAAGCTTTTATAAACAGCCTAGAGGTGGCTGATAATAAAAAACACCGCAGAAATGCGGTGTTTATTTTGTAATCTTAGCGACGTAGACCTAAGCGCTTGATCAAATCCTGATACCGAACAGAGTCTGTACGATTTAGATAATCAAGTAATTTACGGCGTTGATTAACCATTCTTAAAAGACCACGACGTGAGTGATGATCATGAATGTGAGTTTTAAAGTGCTCCGTAAGATGCTTGATGTTCGCTGTTAAAAGCGCAACCTGCACCTCCGAAGACCCGGTATCAGTGTCTGATAAGCGATATTCAGCTACAATTTTCGCTTTAGTTTCTGCATTTAAAGACATAATATTCCTAAGTTCCAGATAAGTACCTACAATGAGTATTTTTAATAATTAATACATCTAATGTAGATTGGGTTGAGTTCGTGTAATGTTAAATTATCCTGAACCTACATTAGCTTCATGGATTCAGTATTATTACACTCTAAAAAAACGGCGCATTGTAGCATGTGAAGAATAGGGATGCTAAGCGTTTGTTTCAATTAAACCTGAATCCGTGAGGTCACTACGGCACAGGACGCAAGCTATTGATTCATCACGGGTTTAAAAAATACCCGCTTAACCTATGGGTGAAGCTAAGATTTTTTAAATCCCCTGCTAAACCAATATCTTACGCCCTGTTATCCGCATTGACCTCACGGATTCAGGTTAAAATATGTAAAAAAGGGGGGGGATGGGTATTTATAAATATAAAGAATATTTTATCATGTAAATCAATTATTTGAATTTAACCAGTATGATGTCTTACAGACCGCAAGCAAAAAGTTAATACTTACAAGCTCTGAATTGTAAGGATAGCTGAACTTTATTATGTAAATCTGTTGAATCTATAGCCGCATAACTCCCTTCTCCTGTTATTTTAAGTTGGCTATCTACTCGAAGGTTGAACATTCCACCATTGCAGCTTGAGGAGAGAGCAGCCTGATTTATCTTGTCTCTAATCATAAAATTACCACCTTCTGGTTCGTGATAGGTGTTTTTTAACCATGCAGTATGCGCTTGACCACTTAAAAAATATTTTCGACTTATTTCTCCTTTTCCTTCTACATAGCCCTCCCAGTCTGCTGTGAGATGTGTGATTTTATAGCCACTAGGGATTTTGATGGGGATTGAAAATGAGCAGGCTGACCGAGTTAAGCCTGTTTTAGAATTTTTACCAGCATCATAGTTGTCAAATAAAATACTCAGGCTTGCTGTATTGCTGCCAGATATTGAAACGCTACCAGCTTTGCAACCTGTACCTGCCCAGTTTATAGGGTTGTTGAAGAAAGCAATGGGCAGTACTTCTTCCCAAACATATAGTCGTTTATCAATTCTAGCCTGTTTGTTAGCCGTTTTGTAAATTGTCGATGAGCTAAGAATATTTTGGTGAGCATCATAGGTGTACTGATAATTGGTGATATTTTTGTCAGTGTTTTTAGAGGGTTGAGAAGTGATTTTTTGAACTATATTGCCATTTGAGTCGTAGCTTCTGATCTCATGATACAACTTTGGTTTACTACTATTATGAAGGTCGCTGGTAGTTTTTGTAAGGAGCTTTCCAGCACGGTTATAGGTGCTATTGATTTCTATATCTGCTGTTCCGTCTTGATTGCTATCAATTAACTCACGAAGCTTGTTTCCAGCATCGTCGCTTGTGAATCGATTGCTTGAAATAATTTCACCAGACTTTGAATAGGATGTGCGTACTCCTTTTTTTTCTACCCAATATTGATACTGATTATTTTTAAAGTCCTCATATCTTTCAGAGTTTTTTTGACCTGATTGATTGTATGTATATATCCACTGACGTAATAAAGTGGTTTGGTTTGCTTTAGGGTGAGTAAGTTGGTCAGTTTTTTTGATGAGATTTTTGTTTTTATCAAAAGCTTTCATTGTGGCGAAACTAAGGGATTTATTGTTGAAATCACTGTTTTCTATTTTGATATTGTTCCCATCGATATCATATTCATAATAAAATTTATTATCAATTGAGCCATTTGTATCTTCATCATAGTCAATACTTACAAGTCTGAAATTGTTATTTATTTGTTTACTAGGGTGTTTGCTTCCACCACAAGCAGTAAGTTGAATTATTGTTAATAAGCCAAGCAATAAGATAAGAAAATATCTGGGTTTTTGAAGGAATTTCAACGCTTCACCTGTATGAGTACTCAAGATACTAATACAGTAGTGTATTTCACGGTGATTGGTTTTGGTTGGATTAAACTTTGATCAATATTTTCAGATGTATAAAAATCCACATAGTAAATTACTATGTGGATCATAAAAGTAAGAAATATAAACTTTAAGAAAGAGTGATTATTTTAGTTATTATTCTCATTCTCATTTTTATTTCTTAACGACAAGGTCTAAAACGTAGTAAAAATCTAACACGGTTATGTAAATCAGCTGAATCAACTGCGGCATAGCTATTTCTACCCATTGTTCTGATTTGGCTATTTATGCGTAGATTATATACTCCGCCATTACAACCTGTAGCAAATGAGGCATGATAAATATTATCTCGCTTAGTAAAGTTTCCACCTGCTGGCTTGCGGTAAGTGTTTCTTTTCCATGAAGTATAGGGTCTTCCAGCGAGGAAGTATTTACGACTTAATTGACCTTTGCCTTCAACATAGCCTTCCCAGTCTGCGGTAAGGTGAGAAACTTGGAAGCCACGAGGTACTTTAATAGGTACTGAAAATGAACAAGCTGAGCGTCTTAGTCCGCTAAGTGAGTCTTTACCTGCATCATACGAGTCAAATAAAACGCTTAAAGTTGAAGTATTTGCACCAGAAACAGAAACACTGCCTGCGCTACAACCTGTGCCTGCCCAGTTAACCGGATTCTTAAAGTAAACGGCTGGCGTTGCTTGAACAGCCGAAACCATACCTAAAGTTAATACCGCTGCTGCTGTAATTGTTGTTAAAAGTTTCATGATAATCTCCCTTTATTAAGTTATGAAGTAGATAGCTTGTTATGCTTGTTTGCCATCTGTTGGAAATAATGCCGTTTATCGGAAAAGTTTTGTATCCCGTGAATAGGGGTGCTATGGAATTAACTAAGTCCCTTAAATAGGGGATAGAGCAAAGCACATTTTTTTTATATGCTTTTTTTATCAGCTGTTTAGGGGTTTAAGGGAACAAAGGAAATAGTAAGGTGAATAACTTATGACTGCTGATAAAAACTATCGAGTCTTTTTGGTTGAAGATGATCATGGTACTTTGCAAAGAATGGCGGATATTGTTGGTTCGCAACCAAATCTATCATTGGTTGGTATGGCAGAAACCTATACTGATGCATCTGAGTGGCTCGATAATAATAAACTGGATGTTCTTTTAACTGATTTGGGCTTGCCTGATGGTAATGGCAAGCAACTTATTGAGCAGACACGCGAGCAACATAAGAATGCAGAAATTATGGTTATTTCTCGGTTTGGTGATGAAAATAGTGTTGTTGAGGCAATTAAAGCGGGAGCAAGTGGTTATTTATTAAAGGATGAATCAGAAGAGCATATTACTGAAGCGATTAGTCAGCTCTTGTTAGGTGGTTCACCGATTAGCCCTGCTATCGCTAGTTATATTTTGGATTATTTTCAACGTGATGAGGTTGCCTCAAGTAATACGGCAGAATCACATGATATTGAAACTGTATTAACACCAAAAGAAAAACTGGTTTTGCAATATATTTCACGCGGTTATTCAAATAAAGAAATTGCAGCATCACTAGAAATATCACCACATACCGTTGCTTCGCATATTAAGCATATTTATCAAAAACTAGAAGTAAATTCGCGCAATGAAGCTGTTTTTGAAGGCTGGAGAATGGGGGAGTTGAGTATGCATCAACAACATGCTCAGCCACAAACATCTCAGAAAAGCCCGCAACAGGTTGTGCTATCTCTAAAGGAGGGAGGTAAGTCTCCACAGGAAGTTCTGGAAATATCGAAATTGATTTTTACTTTTGATTTAGCGCAAGGAGTAAAAATATTACAGCAAACAGAATATACGGCGAGTGAGATATTTGTTGCAGTTAAACACTGTTTTCAATCTGATGATAAGGACATCATTGAGCAGATGTTAGTGGTTGGCTTTAATCATGAAGATGCCTTGGAGGCAATGCTTGATCAGGTCTAAATTATTACAGTTATGGCACGTTTATTTTGTTAACGGAATAGTGCCATTGTTAATATCAGCAAGCTTTGTGATGCTGATTTGGCAAATAACACAGGTACGCTTTAGTCCTGCTGAGGGTAGTATTTCTTTGCATGACGCTATTTTATATACAGATGTATCAGGGCAGTGTGAAGATTCAATCCCTGATAGTTTGTTTACTGCTGATGTGGTTGAAGAAACATTGCCACAGATATTATCAAAATGTGCAAGAAGATTAAAAAAAATAGAGGTAGCTCATTCCAGATCAGTGCAAATACCGCATGAATGGTATAAAGATATGGAAGAATTCCCAGAAATTAAAGCAGGAAAAGTTCTTTATCACTTTGAAGTTCGGTTTGATAGGGGTACATCTGGTTTATGGGCAATTGTTTTGCCAGCGGTAAACCAAAATACAGCCGTTTTTTTAAATGGTATTTTATTAGGTTGGGGTGGAAGTTTTGAATCCCCTGTTGCCAGAAATGCAACAAGACCCCAAATATTTACTATTCCAGATGGCAAGTTTAGGAAAGGTTTAAACGAAGTTGATATTTATGTGGTGTCACAACCTGCAAGAAAAGGGTTTCTTGCTAAGGTTTATATAGCACCTATCGAAATGTTAAAACCAGCATTTAATGACTTTCTCACTTTTCGTTATACCTTGTCATGGATAATTGCCCTGACAATATCGGTATTAAGTCTTTTTATGTTTGTTTTATGGAAATATCGTCGTCAAGAAGCCGAGTATGGCTTATTTGCTTTAAGTGGTTTTTTTTGGGTAATACATACACTGGATCAGTTTATTGTTGATATTCCTTTTTCAACTAAAGTTTGGGATGGCATTATTTATGCTAGTGCAGGGTTGCTAGTCCTAACAAGTGTCTTTTTCATTCATCGTTTATTGAATAGGAGTCACCCTAAGCGGGAGAAAGCATTACTGATTGTTACCTTTATTTTAATAGTACTAATGCTGATTTTACCTTCAAATAGTGAGTTGTTTTCAGTAGTTTTTCACGTTGGTGTATTGCTAGAAGTTGTTGTTGCTATCTATATATTTATTGTAGCTGCTAGCTATGCATTTAGAATTAAAAAAATTGAGTGGTATGCCTTAGCGTTAGCAATTGGTGTCGTTTCACAGTTTGCCGTATTTGATTCAATGATAGTGCTAGAGCATCGCCCCTTGTACAAAGGGCAACTATTGCATTTTGGAGCACCATTTATATTGTTAGCGTTTGCTTGGATATTGCTACAACGCTTTGTAAAAACCCTGCAAACTTCTGAAAAATATAATTTGGAATTGAAAGCATTAAATCAAGACTTAGAAGATAGAGTAGAGGCCCGTGGCAAAAAAATCAGGCAAAGCTATGAAACGATACGCTTGCTTGCCCAAGAACAGGTCTTATTAAATGAACGCTCTCGCATTATGCGCGATATGCACGATGGAATTGGTGTTTATTTAACCAGTATGTTACGTCATCTAGAAAAAGATACTATTGATAAAAAACAGCTCAGTGAATCAGCACAGAATGCTTTAAATGATTTGCGTTTAATGATTGATTCATTAGGCAGTGCAAGTACAGATCTTTCTGCAATGCTTGGCATGTTTCGAACCCGTATTGGTGTTGCACTAGAGGCTTGTGAAATTGAATTAAAATGGCATGTAGAGGAGCTACCGGCAGTTAAAGATTTTGGCCCTGAGCGTGCGTTAAATTTATTACGCATTTTGCAAGAAGCATTTACGAATGCAATAAAGCATTCTGAGGCAAGTAGCATACTATTATCCGCTTATTCTGAACCTTCTAATGATAGCTCGTGTCTTATTGAAATAAAAATCATAGATAATGGCAAGGGCTTCGATTCCTCTGGTAACAAGGGTAATGGATTGAAAAATATGCAATATCGAGCAAAAAAGATTAAAGCAGAGCTAGAGATTGATACAAA
>JALSLM010000156.1 GCA_026988295.1 Thiotrichaceae bacterium | reverse complement strand
ATCAGATTAAATTGTTGGAAAATAACACCAATACCACTACGAATTCTTCGAGCTGATTTACTCAACTTGCCATTTGCTTGTAGTGCCTGCCCATTGATATTGATTTCTGTAACATTATTCACAGCACTACTTTTATCGGAAATTTCTAGCCCCGCTATATGACGTAATAACGTTGACTTTCCAGAGCCACTAGGACCGATCAGAGCAACTATTTCTCCTTCCATAATTTGAATAGAAACATCATCTAAGGCCTTAACTCGACCAAATGTTTTACTCAAATTATTAATACTAATTGCTTGTGCCACGGATTAAGTCACTCACTGCTATTTAATTAACGAGGAACTTTACTGTTGCTTTATGACACCTCTATGACTATTTGATGAATTTTTTATGACAAACTTATTTTTGATAACTAGATACTAAAAATCATGCTGTTTTTTTCATTTTTCTCTAGTAATGTTGCTATTGGGAATTCCTCATTTGAAGTATTTGTGACCTCGCCAATATAGCGACATTTTTTTGTGCTTTGATTCTATCTAAGTCGACAAGAATCAAACTATCTATGAAATTGTTAAAATTAGGGCTGAAGTACGAAGCCCAACTAAGTGTGCTATGTAAAATACCTGAATCCGTGAGGCTAATGCGGATATGAGGGATAAGATATTGGTTTCACAGTGGAATTAAAAAACCTTAGCTTCACCCATAGGTTAAGCAGGTATTTTTTAAACCGCTGTGGAATCAATAACTTGTTCATCATGCCGTAGTAGCCTCACGGATTCAGGAAATATAAAAAAAGGGGGATACAGAGCAAGAGAGTGATATTTTACTAGATAACAATAGCAGTATTTTCCAATAGAGAAATGAGTCTAAAATAGGAAAGCTATTTATGTCCTCTAATCTTATTGAGCAGTTCTCCACACTAAGTTAAAACAGGACGGAGATATCTCGGTAAGGACGAGAAAGGATATCGTTCATTGCTAGCAGATGTGCTAGAAGCACTGAGGAGGTTGAACTACCGCCATTATAAAAATAACACATTAAAACAAAGGCTCTGGATAGGTGTGTCTAAAAAATGACAAGCACTGAGAAATGACTTAAAAGTCTTATCACTGGGTGGAATTTACAACTATTTTTGAATGGTTGTTTGGGTTTTGTATTATTTTTTTGGATTTCTACAGATTTTTAGAGAGATTTAGTTCTATCTGAGGGTTTGGGATGTTGTTGAGTATACTTAGCCAAAGACTGTATGATATTCTCCGAGTTTATTATTGCACTGTGCAATATATATTTGAATAGAGAAACAACTGCTTATGAATGATAATACCAAGCAAAAAAAAGGTGGCTGCTTACGTACACTAGGGATTATGTTGATAACTGTGGTTATTTCTGTTGCTGCAACATTATTTATTGCGAGCCATTATTTATTCCCCAAAAAATTTGATCCAGTGGAGTTGAATCAACGTGAAGAAGGTGAGTTGAATCAAAAACTAAAGCAGTTTGGTTTGCCGACATTTTCTACATCTAATGATGTGGAGACAGTACAAAAACTTGAGCCAACACCCTACAGTGAAGAAGGTGCTAAACGTGAAGTAAGCTTTACCGAAAAAGAACTTAATGCAATGCTTGCAAAAAATACTGATCTTGCTGATAAAGCAGTGATTGATTTATCAGAAAACCTTGCTAGTGTTAATGTTCTAATGCCTTTAGATCCTGACTTTCCAGTGCTTGGTGGTAAGACATTAAAGCTGAATGCAGGAGCTGAACTTGCTTTTGCTAATGGAAGACCTATTGTAAAGCTTAAGGGTGTCAGTATTTGGGGGGTTCCTATGCCAAATGCATGGCTGGGAAATTTGAAAAATGTAGATTTAGTTCAAGAGTTTGGTGGAGATGAAGGGTTTTGGAAGTCTTTTGCTGATGGAGTCGAAAACATTCATGTTGCAGAAAGGCGCTTGGTAATAAAATTAAAAGAATAGCAAGCGGGAAGCCTTCAAAAGCAAATAATTCTAATCTGTACACGATCTATATTTTAATTAAAATGCCGTCCCGTTTTAAGTTTGTAGTCTTTATGTTATCCTGAATTCGTGAGGCTATTACGGTAAGGGATGCATTGACCTCACGGATTCAGGATGAAATTAATGATCACCTTTTTGCTTGGGGCAGTAATAAAAATGAAACAGTTTATGTTTTTAAAAGTCAGTACTCTAAGGTTTGTTGTGAGTGTTTTTTTAAGTGTAGTTGCCTTTGATGCAAACGCAGTGGGTATAACAGATTCTGCTCTATCAGGAGATCAGTTTATTAAATTGATTGAATTAATTGTTATTGCAATAATTTCTTCAGCTTTGATTATTTCGGTGCTGGTTTTGTTTTTAGGAAAGTGGGCAGGACAAAGTGAAAGAAAAGCGATTAAGGTAATACGTCAAAATGCAGAAATTGAAAAAGATGAGATTACTTCTGCTGTTTCGACTATTCGTGGGCATCAAAAAGAAACTGCCGAGTTGGTCAGTAATATAAATGATTTGGCGAAAACATTTTCTCAAAAGCGAAAAGATGTTGATATGCAGGCAAGAAGTATTTTTGAAACCTCAAAAAAAATACAAATACAGGAGCAGGCATTAATTCAAACGACGAATACCATAAGCTTACGTATGAATAAAATACAATCTTATTGGGATTCTCAATTGAATAGCACTATTTCTACAATCCAAGAGGTGCAGGCTAATCTTGATAAAAGCTTGAATCAGGTTGATGAGGATTTAGGAACAATGCAGCACCAAAAGACCTTATCACAGGAATTATTACAAGATTTTCTTGGAAAGCATAAGGAGCAAAGCGAACTAATAAATAATAATTTTGATATTTCTGAAAAAGTTGGTCGTACTCTTGAAGAAACACTGCATGAATCTACGTTACTTGTCGGTCTTTTAAAACAACATCAAGATAATGCTGAGAAATCATTAAATAAATTTACTGATGATTTAACAGGTTTAGAAGAGCAGGCTTATGAACAGTTTGATAGTAGCTTTCAAGTGGCAGACCTTGCGCGTCAAGAGCTAACAGCAAATATTGATGAAAGCCGCACACATATTGAAAATATGCGCCGTCACGAAGAACAAAGCCAACAATTAAACAAGCAGACTCAGAAGAATCTTGAAGTGCTTGACTATTCAAAAATTATGAAAATTTCTAATACGCTTGATTCAACACAGGATATGTTTACTGATATTCATAGGCGAGTAGAGGATACAAAAAAGTTGCTAGATGACTTAAAAAATATTGAAGTAGATATTAAAGAAGCAACAAATAATAGAGAAGGGAATGATAATATAGCTAATGTAGAAGAATCATTGTCAGAAAAATTAAATGAAGAAGATTTGGATATAAATGCAAATGTATACAAAATGGCAAGCGGTGATAATACGCCTTTGTCATTTTTTACTAATATTAAGAAAAAAGGTCAAGATAATAAGTAATACCCTAATCCTCAGGGTTTTCTCATAAGGCAAGTTTTTACTTTTGATGAGGATTGTGAAACTCTCTGTGCATTAGGGCCCTTCTGTTTGAGGAAGTGAGCCATCCGTGGCTCCCAACTGTAAAATCCTATCAATACTTAAATATTTCTATCAAAACTTTAAGTGCTAAGTCATTCCCTGACTTCAATTGGCTAATCCAAACATCTATTAGCAATTACTCGCATTGCTTAAGACATAATATATCAGTACTGCTTAAAGTGAGAAACCTATATTGGTTTCAACGGCTACTGATTGCAGATGGAGGAATAAGTGGTTAGATGAAGGGGATAAGTTGGTTATTATGTGATAAACCACACAGAATTACGGTGCTTTTTATTATACAATACAACGATAATTATCGAGTGTAAATAAATCATGGATATTAAAAATTACCTACTCCAAAAATCACGTTCTGAAAAACGAGTATATTTAGTAATTTTGGATGCATTGCTAATATTTTTTGTGATTTTGGCTAGCTTTTCCTTACAGGAAAATAAAATATATGTGCCTACTGGTATTGAGTGGTGGATTTTCCCAATAGCATTTGGGATTTCATTGCCTGTTTATATGAAGCTGGGTTTGTACCGTGCTGTTCTACAGTACTTTCGTGGTCAAGCAGTAATTACTATTTTTATTGCTACTTTACTCTCAACACTTGTTTGGGTGGGGGTTGTTAGTTTACTAACAATTACAGAGCTTTCTCCTATAGTTGTTACTGTCTATTGGCTTGCTATTTTTATGCTGGTTACAGTTGTTCGGCTTGCTGCTCAATATGTTCTTTATAAACCTTCTCAAGAAAAATCAGAAAAAAAGGTTTTAATATATGGTGCAGGTGCGACGGGTACGCAATTAACTAATATTTTAAAGTCAGACTCAAGCTATTCTGTAGCAGGATTTATTGATGATGATGCAAGTCTCGCAGGTTGGAATATCCTTGGTCTTAAGGTCTATTCCACTTCTCAACTAGTTAGTATTATTGAAAATAAAAAAATTGATGAAATTATTTTAGCAATGCCATCAATAGGTCGAACTAAACGCCAAGAGATTATCAATCGTCTTGAGTCTTTGCCCGTAAATATTCGAAGTATTCCAGATTTTTTAGATTTAGCACATGGTAAATTAAAAGTATCTGATATTAAGGATATTGATATTGATGATTTGTTAGGTCGTAATGTCATAGAACCTGATAAAAAGCTTCTACCTGCAAATATTAATAATAAAGTTGTTATGGTAACGGGTGCCGGTGGCTCTATTGGCTCAGAATTGTGCCGACAAATAATCAATTTATCACCAAAAAAATTAATACTCCTTGAACAAAGTGAATTTGCTCTTTATCAAATAGAGCAAGAGCTAGAGGAGCTTATCACAAAAGCTAGTTTATCAATTAAGTTAGTTAAGGCTTTGGGTTCAATTTCCAATGCTACATTGCTAAAGCGATTATTTGCAAATAAAGATATTAATACTATTTATCATGCTGCTGCTTACAAGCATGTTCCATTGGTAGAAGAAAATCCTGTTGCGGGATTAAGTAATAATGTTTTTGGAACCCGTTTCCTTGCTGAACATGCATTAAATGCAGATGTTGAAACTTTTATTCTTATCTCAACCGATAAAGCTGTACGCCCTACTAATGTTATGGGGTGCTCTAAGCGTATTACTGAATTAGTATTACAAGCATTATCTGAAAAACCAGACTGTAAAACAATATTTACAATGGTTCGTTTTGGTAACGTGCTTGGATCGTCAGGGTCGGTTGTACCTAAGTTTAGGCAGCAGATTAATGAAGGTGGACCTGTAACAGTAACCCATAAAGAAATTACACGTTTCTTTATGTCTATCCCAGAAGCGGTTCAATTAGTTATTCAAGCAGGTGCAATGGCAAAAGGAGGGGAGGTCTTTGTGCTAGATATGGGTGACTCTGTAAAAATTGTTGAACTAGCAAAAAGAATGATAAAACTTGCGGGATTAACGGTCAAAGATGACGATAATCCAGAAGGGGATATTGCAATAGAATACAGCGGGTTGAGACCTGGTGAGAAGTTGTATGAAGAGTTGCTTATTGGTGATAATGTGAGCGGTACACAACATAAACGAATCATGAAGGCAAGTGAGATACATATAAAATGGTCTGAATTAGAGGAGCATTTAAGCACTTTGCAAGAGATTATGATGACTGATAATTCTGATGACATCAAAGAAAAATTAGCTGATATTGTAGATGGCTATAAGCCTTGGGTTGTATCAGAAAAAAAAGTAATAAAGAGTAAATTAGCTGATGTACGTCATATCAAACCTGCTTAGAAACAACTTTGTATCTCTTAGTGGAGTACTACTTATGGCGTAGGTAGAATAGAGCCTATGAAATTAGTTTATTCAGAAATTTAATTGAAATCACTTTATATCTTATTTCTGTTGCATTGATCAAGCCAAAATCTCGACTATCTATGCTTGAGGGGTCAGTGCCTTGGGCAAATACTTGCTTATTTTTAATATATTTAACACGTTTGATCATTAGACCATAAGGTTCTTTTCTAAATATAATAAAATCACCAGGTCTGATCTTATTAAATATAAAAACTCTAAAGCAAATAATTCTTTGTCCTTGCTTTAGATATGGATAAAGAGAGTGTCCTTCTACTTTAAATATTTTAAGCATTTCGGGTACTCAACAACACCATAATATTTGGGCTTTATTACCCATCCCCCCTGTTTTTTGCATTTTTTGAGAGTCTATCACTCAATATAAGGCTTTTGTTAAGGAAAACCTGATTAAGTCGATTAGAATTCACGAAGCTAAAAATAATTGGAGTTGATCAAGGTTTCCTTGATAGCTCCCACATTCTTCATAAACTTATCTGTAAAAGCTCTGCATCACGAGTATAACAAGCTATATTCTTAGCTATTACTCGGTGCAGAGCGTGGAAATATGTAGTGTAACTTACAGAACTGGGTTAACTACTTTCTCACTCGGTAAGTACGGTGCAGTAACAAGCTTAGTTTCTACGCCCTTTATTGCCCAAAATATTTCTGCAAACTTATTTACTTCAGCCAATAGCTCCATTGCTTTTTCTCGTGATACATGCTGTTTGCTAGCGCCTGCGAGCATCATAATATTATGAGTAATAGTATGTATGTCTTTGTGTTCTTCAACATGTGCAGGCTTAATGAAATCACCCCAGATAATACGAATTTCTTCTTTGCACTTGACTGCTTCAGATTCTTTTACTGCAATATAGCGAGCCATATTATTTAGGTAAGCTGCTTCATTGTCTCCTTTTTCTGCAGCATTTATTAGGTCAATCATTCTAATGACTGATAAGGCAGCAATCTGTGCTGCACTTGGGTCATATATGCCACAAGGGACATCACAATGGGCTTTTACTGTATCTAATGTAAACATTTTATTTCTCCTTCAGTTAAAAATAAGTGTGTATATTTTATGGGTATGAGTTTAATGACCTGAGAGGTTTACTATACCGATCGTCATCGATAGTAAGCCAACAGATGTTAATGCGTAACGCAGTGTATTTACTGAGTGTATTAAACGGGAATTTATAAGATAAATAAAGTATCCAAAAAGTAAAAATACCAAGCTTACACCCAAAATAAATGCCAAAATCATTTCAAATCCAATTGCTTGGTGTGAAACAACACTTAGGGTGATTAGCATCCCACGCAAGCCACCAGCTCCCATCAATAAACCTAGTGATATCAACATACCTTTGTCATGCATGTGCGCACCTTCGTAATAGATATGCGTATGATTATGATTGTCTTTTTGGTGATGATGGTGATTGATACAAATTTTATTCATAACAGCCAGATAAACCAAATATGCACCCATCAGTAAAATAACAATAGAAGATATAATATCACCATACTGCAAGAGGGAGTCACCAACAAAAGATTCGATAAGTAATGCAAGCAAAAATAGAGTGACACCATGACCAATAGCAAATAGCAAGCTTAAAAGTAATGCTGTTTTTTTCTTTTTACCAATTGAAAACAAGGTAATTGCACTTAAATGATCGGGTCCAAGAGCGTGCAATATACCGTAGAAAAAAATAATGAGAAGACTGTATTCCATTTTAGTAAATCTATATCCTCAGTGAAAGTATGAGAGCGTAGAGTAAACCATTTTAAAAAGACAATAACACCTTTTTTTGTAGAGAATGATTTTAATTTTTGTTGGCTTAGTTTTATGATATAGATACTCTTGAGAATGATAAAAAGTGTATAGTGGAAGTATGTTCAGTAGTATTATTAGGTTAAATAGGTGTCAATGAATAGAATTTTTGGGAAGAAATGGTTTCGAATAACGTTAGAAATCATTTTTGTGATTGGAATAATCTTTATTGTACGTGCGTGGCAACAAAGAAATTTAGTGGATGGCGTTGCGCCAAGTTTTCAAAATGTTTTGCTAAATGGAGAAACAGTTAATCTTGAGGATTACAAAGGCAAACCTGTATTAATTCATTTTTGGGCAGAATGGTGTCCCTTTTGCAAGCTGGAAGAAGGGAGTATCACAAGTATTCAAAAAGATTGGTCGATACTGACAGTGGCTTACCAATCAGGTGACCAGGAAAGTGTCACTCAGCACATGCAAGAGAGAGGCATACAAAGCTGGCCAACTATTGTTGACCAAGATGGTCGCTTGGCTGATCTCTTTGGTGTTAAGGGAGTTCCAACAAGTATTATAGTGGATGGAGATGGGAATATACGTTTCTCAGAAGTAGGGCTAACAAGTGAATGGGGGTTGCGTATCCGTTTGTGGTGGGCAAATAAATTTAGCAAAAAACCTGAGGGTGTTCCTGCTTTAAAGTTGAAGCCTTGATGTATCAATAACTTAGACCTGAATCCGTGAGGCTACTACGGCATGATGAACAAGTTATTGATTCCACAGCGGTTTAAAAAATACCCGCTTAACCTATGGGTGAAGCTAAGATTTTTAATTCCACTGTGAAACCAATACCTTATCCCTCATATCCGCATTAGTCTCACGGATTCAGGTTAGAGTCAACGCAATAATTAATTTGAAATTCAAACTAAAAAAGTCTCAAAAACAGGGGGGGATGGGTTTTTAGAATTCTGCCTTTAATTGACGTGATAATAAGGCTTTTACGGCATGTTTTGGTGATAAATTCTCATAGATAACCTGATGAACCACTTGGCAAATTGGCATTTCTATATTTGCCCGCTCTGCGAGAACTCCAATACAACTTGAAGATTTTGCTCCCTCGACAGCTTGCCCAATTTCCTTGATGGCAACTTCAACAGCTCTTCCTTTTCCGAGTGCTAAACCTAAGCGTCTATTACGTGATTGATTGTCTGTGCAGGTGAGTATAAGATCGCCTACGCCAGATAGGCCCATAATGGTTTCATTTTTTGCCCCCATGCTTTTTGCAAGGCGTAAAATCTCGGCTAGTCCTCGGGTAATAATTGCTACTCTAGCATTAGCACCAAAACCTAGTCCGTCTGAGATGCCAGCAGCTATTGCTAGTACATTCTTGATAGCACCTCCTAGTTCTACGCCTAGCACATCATCACTAGTGTAAACTCGGTAATTGCCACCTTGAAAAGCATTCGCAATTCTCTTTGCAAGCTCTGGGGTAGATGCAGCAGCTGTCATGGCAGAGGGCAAACCTTTTGCTACTTCGAGTGCGAAGGTAGGTCCGGAGACAAGTCCGTATGAAACCTTATTTCCTAGTTCTTCAATAAGCACCTCGTGAAGTAATTTTCCAGTTCCTACTTCCAGCCCTTTTGTTGCCCAAAAAATATTTTGATTATTTGAAAGTAATGGCCGAAGTGTTTTTAATAAGCTACGAAAGCCATGACTGGGAATGACGATAAGTTGATCTTTGGAGTGTTGCACCATTTCGTCAATGGAATCAGTGCATTTAAGATTTTCAGGGAAAGGAATTCCAGGAAGGTAATGGATATTTTCACGCTGTTTCTTGTAAAGAGCGATATGCTCGGGATTATAATCCCAAAGCAGAACATTTAAGCCATTTCTAGCTAATTGCAATGCTAGAGCAGTACCCCAAGAGCCAGCACCATAAACAGAAATCGCTGTAGGGCGATTGCTATCTTCAGGTGCTTTCTTGGAGTGAGTCATTACTATGCGTCTAATTTTTGCTCTTGAGTTGAATTTGCTTGCGCCTGTTCTTCCTGTAAGCGTTGCGCGTAAAGAGCATCAAAGTTAATAGGTGAAAGATGCATTTCAGGGAAGCTACCCTTTGATACTAAGTTGGAAATTACTTCTCGTGCGTAAGGAAAGAGATTGCTAGGGCAATAACTTGCAAGCAGATGACCTAGCTGATCTTGTGGATAGCCTTTAATTAAAAATGCACCAGCCTGTATGACTTCCACTAAGAATGCTGTTTTTCCTTCTTTGTTTTTTACTGAAACGGTTACATGAAGCTCTACTTCATAGTGATCTTCACCTAGAGGGTTAACTTGGGTATTTAGATTCAAGTTAGTATCTGGCTCCCAGTTTTCAGTAAAAACAGCAGGACTATTAGGAGCTTCAAAGGATATATCCTTAACATATATGCGCTCAATTATAAATTGCTGTTCAGCTTGTGCTTGTTGGTTTTCTTGTTCTTTTGACTGATTTTCTTCTGCCATTTTATACCCCTAAAAGTTGATCTAGTTCACCTGTCTGATTTAATCTAGCTATATCATCATAGCCACCGACTGGTTCATTGTTAATAATAATTTGTGGAACAGTGTTGCGTCCACTGAGTTTTTCCATTTCTGCCCATAGGTCGTGATTACTACCAACAGGTATTTCCTTGTATTCTATTTCTTTGGATTTTAGTAATCGCCTTGCCATCATACAATATGGGCAAAAGCGTGTTGAATACATAATGACTTCGGCTGTTTGTATTGTAGACATATTTAAGCTTTTGTAACAGGAAGGTTTGCAGCTTCCCAAGCTAAAATGCCACCCGCTAGGTTTGCCACATCTTCGTAACCAGCTTTAGTAAGCGTTTGGCAAGCATGAGCTGAGCGACTGCCACTACGACAATATACGAGTATAGGGGTTTGCTTGTTAGTCCCTAGTTCCGCAACTCTTGAAGCTAGCTGTCCCAATGAAATATGTCTTGCCCCTTTAATTTTTCCGCCTTGAATTTCTTTATCTTCACGAACATCGAGAACAATGGTGTTATCTTTGTTTAGTAGCATAACTGCTTCATTAACACCAATTTGTTTATATTTTCGGGTTAAACGCGAGATTTCGGTTTTAATGGTAAAACCAAGTACAGCAATAAAACCAGCAACAATTAAAAAATTATCACGTGCGAAGTCTATATATTCTTGCATAGGAGTAAATTAAAGTGAAATTAAAGCGGGTAAGATAACCGTCGAAGCGACCTGCGTAAAGAGCTGAGTTG
>JALSLM010000155.1 GCA_026988295.1 Thiotrichaceae bacterium | reverse complement strand
AAGCGATGTTTATACATTAGGCCAGAGTTAATCAAGTGTTTTTATCCATTGCAATGACATCCGCTATTTTTTTCAATTGCTCATCCATCGTGATCACGGGCCTCCAATCTAATAACTCTCGTGCCTTAGAGCTATCCACCTGTAATGAGCCAAATAACCGATTGGCTACATCTTCCTTCCCTAGCAATTTAGCAAAAAAGCACATTATCCATATGGGAACAGGCACTAAAAAAGCCTTTTTTCCGAAGGCCTTAGCCACTTTTTGTAATAACTCAGTTGTCGAAACATCCTCACCATCTGAAATTAAAAATATCTCATTTGTAGCCTTTGGGTGATCAATACAACGAATAATAAAGCTCACTAAATTATCTAAAGCAACCAAAGAACGCTTATTGTCAATAGATCCAAAAGGTAATGGTATACCTTTATTTATCCATTTCATCATTGTAGAAAAGTTAGCTTTAACACCTGGACCATACACCAGCGGTGGGCGAATAATCACGACTTCCATATCCGTTTCCTGAGCTAGCTTTAATAATCCCTGCTCCGCTTCATATTTGGATAAGCCATAAGGATCTGTAGGTATTGAAGAATCATCCTCTTTAAAAGGTTGACTAGGCTGAGTTTCTTCTCCCTTCACCTTAATGGAGCTAATAAAAATAAATCGCTTTACTCCTGCTTTGACTGCTTGCCGAGCCAAATTCAACGTTCCAGCGGTGTTTACACTTCTAAATTCAGTCAAAGTATTAGCTGCTGATTCACCCATAATATGAACGCGAGCTGCAGTATGAATAACGACATCTATACCTCGGACCACATCAGACCACTTTGTATTATTTAAGATATTACCAATTAGATGTAGATCAATGTTCTGAGGAATATTAGAACTTTGAGTCCTTGCGCAAGCTCGAACGTCATATCCTTTGCTCTGGCAACGTTCGATAAGGTTTCTACCTATAAAGCCAGTAGCACCAGTTATCATAACATTCATTAATTTTTAAATCCCCATGAAAAAATAATTTGCATGCTAAATATTTCTTTATCTAACATAACCTATTCTTTTTTACTTGAAAGCCTAACATAAGTGTCTCTTAAAGAATCGTATAATATATCTGCCGTAAAAAACCTCATTACCCGCTCAAAAGCCTCTTTTCCCATACTTTTCGCATTATCCGGTTGATCAATAAAAGATTTCATAGTAGCGATTAACTCATTTGTATCCCCAGCCCTGATCAAAATGCCTGTTACATTGTTATCTATTGAGTCAACTAAACCAGGAATTTCTGTACCAATAGTCGGAATGGAAAGGGCTGCAGCATCAATAACAATACTGCCGAAGCCTTCACGGTAACTTGGTAAACAAAGAACATCACTAATAGCTAAATATAACTCATGGTTGCTCACTCTATCAATGTTGATAACATGTTTACCAACCGACTGATTATCTTTGATCAACTTAGAAAGTTCACCGTTAGATTCATCTGGCCCGACAAACAGTAACTTAATACTAGAGTATGACTTTAGAAGTTCTGAAAAGGCTTGTATAATTTCATAAGCACCTTTATCTTTTGACTTGCGAGCTATAAAGGAAAAAACAAAATCAGATTCTGTTATCCCCAATTTTATACGTAGTTTTGTAGCATCAGCGTTAATTCTGTCATAACTAAACCTTTCTATGTCTACCCCCGATAAAGATCCTTTAGAAAGAACAGGGAGAGGCTGACCATTAAGAGATATGTTTTGTTGATATAAATACTCCGATTGCGAAGGGCTATCTGTCAAACACAGTGTATTCAGTGAAACTATGAAGCGATCAAGCGTTCTGAAAAACAACCGTGCTATTCCTTGTTTTGTTGCCCAAACCTGCCCAGTAAAAGTATGAACTCTAACTGGTACACGACAAATAAAACCGGAAATTGCTACCAACAATCCGGCCTTAGGCATAATTGAATGAACAATATCAGGTCTGATTTTGATGAAAGTCCAGCATAGTTTTAGAATTGCACTCAAATCAGAAAAAAGGCTGAACTGCCGTTCTATCTTTAAATCAATCCACTTAATATCCGGATAAATATTAGCATAAGCAGATACTCCTTGGCCCGCAACATATACATCAAAGTCATTCGTGGTTCTATTCAAAGTGTTACCCATATGCCATGGCACACATTCATGTGTTGTTACAACTCTGAGCACTTTTAACTTCGATGAAGGATTCATCTTGGTGATTCGGCTAACCATTTAATCTCTTCCATTCGGCTACTAATGCTCTAAAACCATCTTCAACAGAGACCTGATTACAAAAGCCGTAATCGCTATGAAGTTGTTGATGAGAATAAATAACCCTGCTAGTGATGGCATCTATTCTAGAACGCTTAAGTGGAATTCTGGGAATCTTTTCAGCCATCAGTGCTAATGCGCTTACAGGCCCTTTTGGCAATCTTAATTTCGGTGGAGTTTTACCTAAAGATGAAGCAATGACTTCGACCATCTTTTCAACTGTACAATGATCCGAAATTATGTAGCTTGAAAACTCTTCAGACTTATAGGGTAGGTCTTTAGAGCAGCATATCAGCGCATCAATAACATTATCAACATAAATATAATTCGCTATTGCACCTTTGTCACCCACAAAGAAAAATAGCCCTTTGTCGATAATATTTATCAACTGGAATAGAGATTGATTAGGCATTTCGGCCCCAAAAACATTAGATGGTCGAAGAATACAACCAGCAAGATCATTTCTCTTACAAAATTCAACTACAAGCTTATCAGCTTCGGCCTTAGAGACTTCATATGGGTTCTGAGGATTTAGCGCACTATCCTCTGTAATCACTCCTTGATCTGGTTGCCCATAAACTCCAGTACTACTTAATTGAACCCAACAACCTATTTTCCCTTCGGCTATATTGAGTAAATTCCTAGTCCCATCAACATTCACTTGCCACATAACATTTTCATCACTTATTTCAGCCGCCAAGTGATATAGAACATCTGCACCTTGAATAAAACTTTTCATATTTTCACTGGGAACAGTAATGTCTCCCAAAAATCCTACTGCACCTGGCAGAATATTGAGTGAATTTTTATTTCGTGTCAAAAATCGAACTTGATCTCCAAGTGCAATATGTTTGAGTGCGAGCTTCTTGCCAATAAAACCAGAAGCACCAGTAATAGCTACTATCATAACATCATGTCCACATCAGCATAAATTACTAATAGTAGTTTAACAAGATAAGTAATTTTAGAATGAGATTATCAAGCATTTTTTGACGCCAGACACGTGGAGTTATCAGCAATTGTAAACGGGCAATAAAAGAATGTTTAGCCATTACATACAAATTAAGTATGGCTTTATAACGTTCAGGGATAGCATTGCCATAGATATTTAGGAATATAGTTGATTGGTCACTGAACCTAAACACACCATTACTTCTAAAACTGAAACGCTTCACCCTTCTTATCAAACTATCAATCGCAGAGGTTGGAGCCCCAAAGACATTATTCGAATGCTGTCGATACCGCATACTAGGACGTGAATCATACAAGACTGTACCAAAACAACTAATTACAAGGTAACACCATGAATCATGCATTAGACATTGAGAGGGAGGTTCTCTAACGATCAAATCTCTTGCTGATTTATTTAATACAACCGTACAACCAATAGCCACATTTTCAACGAGAGCATTACCAAATCCTATTTTTTGGGTTGGAGATAACAATTTGATGAAGTTATTTTCGGCATCAACACATTCAACAGCTGAAAAATACATTGTCGGAATATCATCCGTAACCTGAGCAAACTCAGTAACTGCCCTCTCGATTTTATCTTTATTCCATATATCATCCTGATCACAAAATGCAAAAAAACCAGCATTTTTTGAACCACCCAAGAGAGTGAAAAAACTAGCTGAAGCTCCAATATTTTTGCCTTCAGGAAGCAACATAAGCTTGCCTTTCGATTGTTCATCTCTCAACAAACTTAAAGTTGAATCCGATGAGCCATCATCTCTGACATAAATTCGAATAAAAGGGTACGTTTGTGTATAAAGGCTGTTTAATTGCTCTAAAACAAACTGTTCACCATTGTACGTAGATAGTAGAATATTAACGTATTTTTCACTTATGTCAGACATTAAGTCTCCAAGACATGTTATAAAACTATGATTCGTTTCCAGCTTATATTTGCACATAAGTTATGTCATCAAATATTTGTGTAGCAATATACAGGCTCCATCTGAAAGTCTCTGTTTTTGCAATCAGGCTCATGCTAAAGTTAGTTTAGGTCTACAACCTCAACATTAGGTAATGGAAAAACCAAACTCATACCTGAAAAGTTTTTGTTCGAAATAAAAAATTTTCTAAAATGCCATGGCAACACAATCATGTAATCAGGATTTTTAGCAAGCAACTCCTGCTCCGGAATGATTGGAATCCACGTACCAGGTGTATAACATCCGAATTTTTCAGGATTCACCTCACCCACAAATTCAATCTCACTTGTGGTTAGTCCGCAGTACTGCAATAACACATTACCTTTGGTTGATGCGCCAAGAACCGCCACAGATTTACCTTCAGTGCGAGCCAGTTCAATAAACTTAAGCAAATCACGCTTGGTTTTAACTACGCGATCAGCAAACTCTTGGTATGGCAATAAAGTATTCAAGCCTCTTGTACATTCATCGTCCAGAATTTTCTGTACCGATGGCACTACCGTTGAATCACCATGCGCCTTTGCTACCGTTACAGAGAAACTACCCCCATTAATGTCGTTGAACTCCACATCGAGAATCTTAAAGCCCACTCTGTCAGCCATCCATTTGATCTGATACAGCGCATAAAACTCCAAATGCTCATGACACACTGTGTCATACGAATTTGTGTCCAGCATAGTCGGCATGTAACTTTGTTCAAAGACCCAAACACCATCGTCTGCCAACACATCATAGACTTGCTGCATAAAACCCATTGGATCTTCTAAATCGTAAAACATCGAAAATGAAGTAATGACTTTAGCCTTCTGATCAGGAAAACGCTCATAAACCAGATCAGAAGAGAAAAAATCCGGAATCAATTGAATATGGGGTGGATAATAACTATGAAATTTGATTCCGGTTGGATCAATGCCGGTCAATACCAATCCTGATGCAGGATATGCTTGCAACGTAGTGCTATCGTTGCTGCCAATATCAATAACAAGATCACCTTTATTTAACTCGTTCTGATCAAGAATTGTCTTCACCTTATCATGCAGATGAGCCACCATACTGGCATTGAGACCAGAGCGGTAGCCATAGTTCTCACCATACATCTCACCTAAATCGTAAGAATGTTCCATCTGCAAAAGGCCACACGTTTCATCCCCTCCCAGACACTTTACCAAATGTAATGGACCTACTGTTACTTTCGCGTCTTTTTCCCGTGGAAAGACGCCCGTTAGCATCTGTTCGCCTAAGTCCAGTACACGCTCCAGATGCGTGTTTCCACAAATCCTACATCTCTCTACTTTTTTGTACATCACCATTCACTCCATTAATACTTAAATATTTTCACTTAAATGCTTTAAATCTGCGTCTACCATCATGTGCACCAGTTCTTTAAAACCGACTTCTGGCGTCCAACCCAATTCACTATTGGCCTTGGCTGAAGAACCTACTAATAGTGCAGGTTCAACAGGCCGAAAAGATGATGCATCTTCACACACATAATCGCGATAATCCAGCCCCAAACGACCAAAAGCTAATTCGCATAACTCACGAACTGAGTGTGCTTTCCCTGTCGCCACAACATAATCATCCGCACGCTCCTGTTGCAGCATCAGCCACATGGCTCGGACATAGTCGCCAGCAAAGCCCCAGTCCCGCTGTGCATCAAGGTTACCTAGGTATAGATCATTGGCCAAACCCAGCTTTATCTTCACTGCTTCGTGCGTAATCTTCCGCGTCACAAATTCCAAACTTCGGCGTGGACTTTCGTGATTGAACAAAATAGCCGAGCACGCGAAGAGATCATAGCGTTGACGATAAATCCTGACCATGGCATCCGCATAAAGCTTGGCCGCACCATAGGGGCTGCGCGGATTAGTCATTGTAGCTTCAGTCTGAGGGCTTTCAACCGCCTCACCGAATATCTCTCGACTGGATGCCTGGCAGAAATGGATATTCGTATCCGCGGCCCTGATCGCTTCCAGAATACGTGCGACCGCCAAACCATTAATTTCACCAATTCCTACAGGATCATCGAACATCCCAGCACCAGATGAATAAGCGGCAAAATTATAGATTTCTGTAGGACGATATTCTTCCAACACTTCCGTCATGCGTCGTTGATCCAGCATATCCCAAGTAAGCAACTCAACACTGTTTTTCAACCCTTCGGGTAATCGCTCTTTTGCCGCCTTCGGATCCCTCACTGCACCTATGACACGGTACCCCTTGACAAGCAGCTGTTCTGCCAAATATGAGCCATCTTGGCCTGCTATTCCGGTTATGAGTGTTGTTTTCATATTATTTATAATATTTTCCACAGCTTAGAATCCAAGCTAACCACCGACTCAGCACACCTGAATTACGGCTATACAGCAAGTCATGCATGGCCATCTTCGCAGGCTTAGCTGACAGTGAAAAATAAAGTACCATTATCAGACTAGCTAACGATACAGGAAAAATACTTAAAGCATAAGCTATCACTCGCCCAACTAATCCAGAATCGCTCGGCCAGAATCTTCGAAACTCTGTCAATGAATAAGCACCGAGCGCACGGTTATGGATTAACGATTTTACACTTCGCCACGGTTCTCGCCTGCAGATTTTCCTTTTAACTGAATCAGAAAAGTCCGGAAATGACCATATTAGTCTAGGCCACTTGAACATCCATATCTCAAAGCTACGAGAAGTCCACATTGCATTACCATAGCGAATCATTATGAGTGGCTCTGCAATAGCTCTGACATTAGTAATCGGCGGGGTCTGAAAGATCACTCCAACATGAATAAACAACGTTCCATAGTAACTCACACGATCTCGAGCAAGCCAACATGTTCGACGGATAACAACACAACCTATAAATGAAAGATAGTCTGCCATATCTGCAAAAAATGCTTCGCCATCTGCATTTCGATAAACCTTATCAATTTCTAATCCTAGGCGCTGACTTTCGAACACTACTGACAAGTTCACATTCCTAACTTCAGAGTTAACGATGATCAGGTCCTCTCCACCAGAAAGCGTAGATAATACTTTCGTAATCGCATCTGGCTTTAACAGATCATCATCTGTCATCAACCAGCAAAATTCACCTTTGGCGTAACCCACCGCCTTATCAAAGTCAGCATCAACTCCTGAATTTACTGGCTCACGAAAATAACGTATCTCTGGATGCAGCAACAAATACTGAGCCATCACTTCTGGTGTGTTGTCAGGCGATGCACCGTCCACTACTACGATCTCGACACTTGGCACCATCTGAGAAAGAATGGAATCCAGCGTCGTACCAATAAAATTTCCTCTATTATAGGTGGCAATGCAGATTGAAAGTTTCGGTTGTGCAATGTTCGTATACTGGGAAATATTCTTCATTTTTTATCCATTGTGAGATATATCATTTCGCCAGCATTTTTGAATAGAGCAAATGGTGTCGATTTGCTATACTTTGCCATTCATCTCGATCAATATCGGGATCATAGTTACGTTTGTCACCTGCATGGTTTATTAGTGCCGTTTTCATTTCTTGAATGTCATCAAGCTTTGCGTAATACACATTGCTTTTTTTGTCATACCCGCTTTGTGTTAACGACGTTGTTATTACAAACGTGCCATTCAATACCGCCCCGTGAATTGAGGTATTCCATTCACCACCTCCGGTCCGAAAAGGAAGAATTACCGCATCGGCGACCGCCAATAATGCAGCCACATCCGCCGACGGAAGAAACCCGGTAATTGTCACTTTTCCCTGCCACGCCTCCTCCGAGGCGCGTCTCAATATTTCTTGGCAATATTCGCCACTTTCATCAACTTCACCTGCTATAACAATCTGGTCTACAACAGGATCGGCAATATCAAAGAGCAATTCAACTCCCTTGTAGGGATATACAAACCCAAAAAAAACAATTATTTTCTTTTGCATGTTTAAGTATTGTTTTTTTATTTTAATCTTCTCCAGCTCGTCCAGTTCAACACGAGGTATAGATGATGCGTTGGGTATGAACTCAGTTTTCTTTCCCCATAAAGCCCAACGAAGTTGTGGATGTAAATCATCCTCGTACTGCGAACGCACAAGCACCAAACCACTTGGCACGATAGATTTAAGAAAAAGTTTAGGTGCAGATCGTCTGCTATATCCTTCATGCCACGTTTGCACAACCTTTTTCCGCATAAAAAAAGCAATTAACGGCAACAACCAAGGCAATAATCCATTACCATAACCCTGAGTTGGGTACTGTATGTGAACAACATCAGGTGACCAGTTGCTAATTATTTTTACGGTTTTTAGTATTTCGACAAGGCTCCACCTTTTTATGACGGGAAAAACCTCAAGCCCATCACTCTGATCAGCACCTTCACCTAGCGTGCTCGTAAGCACCCCAACTTGAAACCCCGGTTCAGCAATAAGCGCTTTCGCCAAACTCAAGCTGTAATCGCCAACCCCACATCTCATTGGTGGCAGAGAACCAGTGACTAACAATATGCGCATATTTAGACTGATTTTTTAAGCACTAACCACCCAAAACTGTATTGTTTCCCTGCACAATCGATAGGCTTATCTTTACCTCCATAGTTCATTTCTCCCACTGGAAACAAACCATATTCTGCGGCTTCAGTTACAAAGTTAGTCACCTCCTCTTTTGAGAATATTTTCCAGTCCATACCAAAGAACTGAGTGCCTGTTGTTTCGATCTTCTCCGGCCAGTAATCGAAAGATGCAATGAAATATCCGCCAGACTGCAATAATCGCGACATCTCTTTCAGCAAGGCTTGCCCATCAAAATCGTGCTCGATTACTGAGATAGATGTAATTGCTTTGAACGATGAGTCAGCAAATTTGGTATGCATGAAATTGGTCACTTCATAACTTATCGAGTCTTGATATGGCATTCTGTTCAAATGCGGATTCAGATCGGCACCCGTTAGATTTGAATAACCGACCTTATGTAGTGACGCCAGAATCTCCGATGAATAGCAACCAATATCCAATATCGGCTCACTTTTCTTCACATTACTTTCAATAAAATTGACAGTGGTGAGCACATCCCAACTTTTAATCATATCCCCCATCACAATGTCTTTCACCAAGCCCAGCCTTCTTAGAAACGCCTTCATTCGAGAATCCGGCTGGTCAACGTGAGATGCACCTTTTTTATCTAATTCTTGCCGTGCTGTGTTTATTTGCGCTTTGTCTTGTAAAGTTTCCATTGTCATCACATGTTCCTTTTCTAAAAAATTTAAAATTTATATCTGCTTAAAGCTGTCTGAGCTGGATTCCTTAAATTTGGTGATAATGCAATAATTATTAAAAAAGTACATAAGGCCAGCCCGCCACCAATGAATATATCTACGGGAGATGCTCCCCCCCAATCACAAACTTTGCTACCTAACCCACCTATAATTAATAACGTCACACATAGAGGCATACCTACGTCCTGTAGTAGCCATTTAACACCAATCCCTTTAAGCAACGATCGATGCGTTAATATCGTTCCAATCACCAGGTAAATGCCGTTCAAAATGGCCCATGCTCCAGCACCACCAACGGCACCATATTTTGAGGCAAGTAAAATTGTTGTTGGAATCATTACGACGATCAAAATAGCATTTATTTTAAGTGGCAAACGAGTCATTCCATAAGCCAATTGCAGCGCGTAAGGAAAATGCATCACACCATTCAGTACTGTACCAATCAAAAATAACGAAACTACAGGTCCTGTTGACGATGCAAGGGCCGGATCTCCGGTCCACAGAAGAAGTATTTCTTCGGAAAGTAGTATGCCTACCCCGGCTATTGGCAATAGAGCTGCCAGAAACAGGCGTGTACCTGACCTATATACATTAATCACTTCCTCAGTCTCATTAGTTGCCACGAGAGCAGACAATCGTGGATATATCACATTAAAAGTTGGCGTTAGTAACATATATAACCCACTTGCCACTACCCCAGCCAACGCATACCGCCCAAAGTCTTCCAAGCTAAGAATCCTGCTTAGTAGCACCTTATCCAGCTGCATCAAAATAACTCCTGAAATAGCAACACCACTCATTCCAGCAGTAAAACGCCAGATAGTTTTTAACTTGTTAATATCGAATTTGACATGTTTCTCTCTGCCAATTATTCGCCAAGCAGCCCCACGCATAGCGATCGCATAAACCAATCCGACGCAGGCTTGCCAGATAAAGAAAGCCTCTATCGTCGGCGAGACAAACGCGAGCACCGTCACAGCACCTAAACTACTTACTGTTGCCATGACCATATTGATAGTACTCGATACCGCCAAGCGTTGCGCTCCGATCACTGCTCCCTGATATAAGCCTACTGGCCAACGGCAAGCTACCACCATCCCCATCAGCATTACTGCGTGTGAAATAGTTTCCGTTGAAAGTTGCTTGGATTGTAACCAGTATTCCGAAATCAATGGTGCGAGTGCCAGCATCAACAAAGCAATTACCACAGCCATACACCAATATACTACTGCCAAGGTATGTAATAGCTTGCCTGCTTCTTTTAAATCGCCAGATGCTGAACAGCGGGCAACCTCTCGATTTATTGTAGGTGCCATTCCCATATCGAGAAGGCTCAACACGGCTTGTGTGGTCACGAAAAAACCAATCAAACCATAGGCTTCTATCCCAAGATATTTAAGATAAAACGGCACTACTGCCAATCCAATCACTGCTGTCCAGATCGAACTGCTCAATCCTGCCAGCA